>NZ_JBHUNA010000039.1:0-32021 GCF_042685205.1 Lentibacillus juripiscarius | reverse complement strand
GAAGGCCAAAAGAACATCCTGTTTTAAAGTTAAAAGGACTTAGTTTGGAAGTATGAATAATTCAGGTTCCATTTTATTATTCTCTGTTTCTTTTGAGCCTTTATCTGGTGATCCACCATTTTCATTTTGTGCCGTACTGCTGTCTGGTGATTCATTGTTTGACTTAGCATCCGACTCCCGTGATGAGTTTCCACAAGCAGCCAATACAACTAATACTACTGTTAACATTATAATAAATTTCCGGTTATTTTTTATTTTTAACGCCTCCGTGTGCTGATATAGTTTTGTATTTTAGCTGAATAAGGGTTATTTCAACTTATTTTAATATTAACATAAATGAGCACTTAACTATAACCGGAACAAAAAAAAGCCTCACTAATGAGAATTTTAGTGTGTCCTACTAGCGAGAGGTAAAACCCGGGACAAGGGCCTTATTTTTTAATTCATTGTGCGAAAGTGGAGATTTGTTTCTTTCGCTATTTTTTCGGTTGTTAATGCGGTATTCTTTGGCACTTCTTCATCAGGGAGTTCGGTTTCTGATGCCTTTTCGAGCAGTCCCGTATTGTAACCGAGCTGCTCTGCCATTTTGTACATGAACGTGTAATAACTTGCCTTCTGCTTTGGTCCAGTGTGGTAGATTCCTTTCCGATCATTCGATATGAAAGTCTTGACCGCGTCAGCCAGGTCCTCGACATGCACAAACGTTCGGATCAGGTCATCACGGTAGGCAGCAGTTTTTCCCCGCTCCAGTGCAGCAATCATTTCTTCTGTCCGTTCATCCCGCTTGCCAAGGCTGTTTTTCCCGTAAATCGGCCCGGCGCGCAAAATAGCGTAGTTCGTCAATTCCTTCGTTATCAGCCGCTCAGCTTTCACTTTTGCATTGGCATAGGTGCTCCAAACGTGTTCGTCCGGCAGCTTGCCAGTCGGATCCGCTTCTGTATATGGCCCGTTCCCGTCAGTAAAAACGAAGTCCGTTGACAGATAAACCAATTTCGTTTCCGGTGTCAAATGGGTGAGCAGATGGAACAATCCTTCATTGATCAGTTCATCCTCATAGGAACCACTCATAACGGACCAGACAACCACATCCGGCTGCATGGTTTTATAGAACCCGGAAAATGACTCCGGTTCGTTCACATCCAGTTTATGCAAGTCAGTCAATTCACCGGGATCTTCCAAATAGGTGCCAGATACGTCCATTTCCGGATCATTTTTAGCTAACTGATAAACGGCTGAACCGAGATAACCGCTTGCGCCAAATACACATACTTTCATCGTTTACACCTTCCCTTTGCCATCGTTAAGCTCATTCTTTCGCTAGATTTGCACCGTAGTTTGTTGCTGTAGTACGCAGCACGGGCTGGTTTTTTCTATTATCCGCGCGAAAACGCCGGTAATATCTTCTATGCACTCGTCTTCGTCTGATCCTGTCTGTAGCCGAACCGGTCGCTTATCATCCCTTTCAGCATGGACAGTTTTCCTTCCACGAACGGCTGCCAGATGCCTAGTACAGGCCGGCTTGCCAGCACAAGAACAATAAGGGCGGCCATCAGACCAAGACCGATTACATCAATCACATGGTTGACAGCAAATAAGTCGGCTTCGCGGAAAAATTGGATAAAGAATCCATGCAGCAAATAAACGTACAGTGTCCGTGCACCGAGATGTGTCAGCCGGCTGTGATGGGATGGCATCCAGGCAAGCACACTGGCAGCCATCAGAGCGGACGTTACATAAACTAATAACCGTGCAAGAACACCCAAATCAGGCATGCCCAGATCACTGTATGACTTGGACGCGAGCAGCCAGCCCGAATTGAAATCAGGCGCCACATAAATAGCCACTGCAATGGCGGCCATAACCACAAGTGCAGCCACCCGAACCTGTGTCCGTCTCAGCCATGCCAGCTGTTCTTTCGTCATCCAGTAGCCCAAGAGAAAAAATGGAAAAAATACGAATGTCCTGGAAAGACTGAACGTATGGCCGATATCCCCAAACAGACCAACAATCAGCCCAATACCGATGGAGATTGCCAGCCCAGTCGCGGCAGGCAGTTTTTTGAACCAAGCCAGAAGCAGATGCCAGCAGAACAGGCTGAACAAAAACCATAACGACCAATGCGGATAAAACATGCCCGCCTGCCAGTCTTCTTTGCCAATCAGGAAGAAATACCCTGTATAAAGCAGCTGAAAGATGAAATATGGCAAAAGCAGCTTTTTTGCCATTTTCGTCATATAATTTATTTTCCCGGAACCCTTAGCAAAAAAACCCGCCAGAAAAATAAATGCTGGCATATGGAAAGTGTAAATCCACAAATACAATGTATTCATCCCCGCCGCTGCATCCCTGAACGGCTGAATAACATGCCCAAACACGACCAAAAAAATCAGCACTAGTTTCGCATTATCAAAAAAAGCATTCCGTTCCATTTCCTCACCCTTTACATTCGTAATCTTGCTGCACATTGGCATACATACCCGTTTTTACACAGCAATACGACAGCGAAAGCCCATTTTCTGGTGATTGTTAATGGATTGTAAGCGGAATGCAATAAAATGCAATTTTTGTAATGGACTGGCGGGGTGGGGGTGAGCGGGCGGGGAAGGAACCCGCGAGCGGGATTATCCTTATTGGGCGGGCGGAGAAGGAACCCGCGAGCGGGATTATCCTTATTGGGCGGCTGGGAGTGTGTGGGGGAGGCCATCCCAGTTGGGGTGGATATCTGCTCGTTATGGTTGGGGAGCGACCGGTTTGGCTGGGACTAACCGGGTGGGAGTAGATATCGACCGATTGGAGGCCAGAATCAACCGATTGGAGGCTGGAATCAACCGTTCGGAGGCCAGAATCAACCGTTTGGGGCTGGAATCGACCGATTGAGGGCCAGAATCGACCGTTTGGGGCTAGAATCAACCGATCGGGGCCAGAATCGACCGTTTGGGGCCAAAAATCAACCGTTTGGGGCTGGAATCAACCGTTCGGGACCAAGAATCGACCGATTGAGGGCTGGAATCAACCGTTCGGAGCCAAGAATCGACCGTTTGGGGGCTGGAATCGACCGATTGAGGCTGGAATCAACCGTTCGGGGCCAAGTATCAACCGATTGAGGGCTGGAATCAACCGTTCGGGACCAAAATCAACCCATTGGAGGCTGGAATCAACCGTTTGAGGCTGGAATCAACCGTTCGGAGCCAAGAATCGACCGATTGGGGCTGGAATCAACCGTTCGGGACCAAGAATCGACCGATTGAGGGCTAGAATCAACCGTTCGGGACCAAAATCAACCGATTGGAGGCTGGAATCAACCGTTCGGCGCCAAGAATCAACCGATTGAGGCAGAAATCAACCGTTCGGCGCCAAGAATCAACCGATTGAGGCTGGAATCAACCGTTTGGGACAGGAATCAACCAATTGGGGGCTGAAATCAACCGATTGAGGGCCAGTATCGACCGATCACCGCAGAATATCAGCCCCATTTGCCACAGCTTACTTGGCTTTGGCGATTTTTTTCTTCGGTGTGGCTGCTTTTTTGCCCGTTTTTTGCTTTGTTTTTGTCGGTTTGTCATCTTTTGCCCGGTCAAGCGATTTTTGCAGGGCATCCATGAGGTTGGTAACATTGTCCGGTTTCGGTTTTTCCTGGTCAGTTGCAGTTGTCACCTTGTCTCCTTCTTTCTTCTCCTCAATTAAATCCAGCAAGGCTGTCCGGTACTCATCTTCGTATTTTTCCGGATCAAATTCGGCGGAAAGCTGATCGATGAGCATTTTGGCTGTCTCCAGTTCTTTTTCATCGGCATTATCGGCTTCTGGAACGTTCGGAACATCCTTCACGTTGCGTACTTCATCCGGATAGTGGATTGTTTCGGCGACAAGTGTGTTTTCATAAATTCGGATGACCGCGAGTTGTTCTTTGGAACGGATCATTATTTTAGCGACACCGATTTTTCCGGAATCCTTCAGCGCCGAGCGAAGGAGTCCATATGATTTGGCCCCGCCTTCATCCGGCGACAGGTAGTAGCTTTTTTCAAAATAAATTGGGTCTATTTCTTCCAGCTCGACAAAGTCCATGATTTCCACCGCTTTGTCGGTTTGTTCCTTTTTCAGATTTTCCAGTTCCTCGTCGTCCAGCACGACGAATTTATTTTTTGCATATTCATATGCCTTCACGATTTCATCATTTTCCACTTCACGGTCACAGTTCGGGCAAACGCGCTCATATTTCACTGGTGTCTGGCATTCCTTGTGGAGGTTGCGCAGTTTGACGTCTTTGTTTTCCGTTGCGGCATGCATTTTTACCGGGATATTGACCAGCCCGAAACTGATAGTGCCTTTCCACATCGTATGCATGGAACATCCTCCTTTTTTGCATAGTTTGCCGTCATCAAACGAATTTATCCTGATAGTTCGGGGTGAATTGAGGCATTTTAACGGACAGGAGGTTGTGTGCATGCATGTGATGAAGCCGATTGCCAGTGAAGAGATCCCGCGTGGTGATGACTGGGTGTATGAAACAAAATATGACGGATACCGCTGCCAGCTGACGTGTGGGAAAGACGGTTCGGTCAAGCTCTTGAGCAGAAATGAAACGGATTTGACGGCCAATTTTCCGGAGATTATCGAAAACTGCAGCAGATACTTAGCCGAGGAGCAGCTGCCGCTAACCATCGATGGGGAGCTTGTTGTGTTGAATCACCCCCACCAGGCCAATTTTTCCCAGATTCAAAAGCGCAGCCGCATGAAAAATAAGGACCGGATTGATGAAGCTGCGTCCAGACGCCCGGCCAGTTTCATGGCATTTGATTTGCTCTTAGAAGCGGGGAGTTCCTTGACAAGGATACCGTTAGAGAAGCGTAAACAAAGGCTGGCAACTGTTTTCGGAAACACGGGCCAGCTGGGCGAGCGTATTCATTTTGTCCCGTTTTCAAAAGATGCGGATGCAGCATGGGATAAATTGTTCCGCTATAAAGGGGAAGGGCTGGTGGCGAAACGGAATTCAAGTCTGTACGGGAATGGCAAGAAACACCAGGACTGGTTCAAGATTAAAAATTGGCGGACGATTACGGCAGTGCTGCCATTTTATGACCCGAAAAATGAGTATTTTACCGCCTGTGTATTTCAGGATGATGAAGTGGTGGAAATTGGCAAATGCAAGCACGGACTGGATGAAGAAGCATTTCGTACATTGCGGGAGTTGTTTTTCACAAACGGGAAAAACGAACAAGGTGGATATCGGCTTCCCCCGGCAGTGTGCGCGTCCATCCATACTCTCGACCCGGTTGCAGGCGAAATTCGGGAACCTTCCTTCAGTCAGTTGCTTCCGGAAATGGATGTAGCGGCCTGCACATCGGCAAAATTAAAACTAGACCTCGCGATGCTGCCGGACAGTGTTGACGTGTCCAATACGGATAAGGTGTTTTGGCCGGAAGCTGATATGACCAAGGGCGACCTGCTTGCCTACATGCGCGAAATCGCCCCATATATGCTGCCTTTTTTAAAAAATAGACTCCTAACAATTATCCGATCGCCTGACGGGGTCTCAGGAGAATCATTTTTTCAAAAACATCTGCCGGATTATGCACCGGATTTTCTCGAAGGGGTTGTGCGGGACGAGGAGACACATTTTGTTTGCAACAATCTGGACGCTCTCATTTGGCTGGCTAATCATGGCACGATGGAATACCATATCCCGTTTCAAACGGTGACGGACGATAAACCGGCTGAAATCGTGTTTGACCTGGATCCGCCCGGTCGGGAAGCCTTTCAGCTGGCTGTAAAAGCTGCGAGATTGCTGAAGCAGCTACTGGACGACCTTGAGCTGATGTCGTTTGTTAAAACATCGGGCGGAAAAGGTTTGCAAGTGCATATTCCCATTCCGGCCGGCAGCATGACGTATGAGGAGACCGGCATTTTTACAGAGGCGATAGCTTTGACGCTGGAGCATGGGTATCCGGATTTATTTACAACAGAACGGTTCAAAAATAAACGTGGCGGGCGGCTGTACATCGATTACCTCCAGCACGGCAAAGATAAAACCCTGATTGCGCCATACTCCCCAAGAAAGCGGGAGGATGCTACCGTTGCCGCACCATTATATTGGGAAGAAGTAGATGAGGATTTGCACCCGTCGGCATTTACCATCAACAACGTGGTTGAACGTGTGCAGACGCACGGATGCCCGTTTGCCGAATATGCTACGGCAGGCGAACAGCAAAAGATGGATAAACTTTTGGGAATGATTCAAGATGAGTGAGGATGGGGATTTTCGGCGGCGGCCGAAAATCTTTCTTTTGGTTGGCCCGGGCCGCGCGAGTTTTCCGATTTTCGCGCGACTTTCGACCGGTTCCGCGCGACTTTTCCGATTTTCGCGCGACTTTCGACCGGTGCCGCGCGACTTTTTCGATTTTCGCGCGACTTTTGGCCCGGTGCCGCGCGACTTTTTCGATTTTCGCGCGACTTTCGACCGGTGCCGCGCGACTTTTCCGATTCTCGCGCGACTTTCAACCGGTGCCGCGCGACTTTTACGGTTTTCGCGCGAGTTTGGGCGAGTGCCGCGACTTGGGCGCTGCTCTCGCTCGATTTGCTGCTGCTCTCGCTCGATTTACGTGCCTCCCCGCTCGATTTACGCGCCTTCCCGCCCAATTTATTACTTCCCTCGCTCGAAGCCCTTTCGCCCATTCAACAAAATAGCCACCCGGACCTGATGGAGTGGCTATTTTTAAATTATAATGCTGTTTCTTGTTCAATTGCTGTTTTATCGTTAAATGTTTTCAGGTTCAGTTTCTTCATAACCCGGGATGTAAGTGTTCCTGTGAGCATCGCGTCATTGACGTTCAATGCGGTGCGGCCCATATCAATTAGCGCTTCAATCGAAATTAACAGTCCGGCCAATGCGACAGGTAATCCCATGGAGGAAAGAACAATCAATGCTGCAAATGTTGCACCTCCGCCGACACCTGCGACTCCAAACGAGCTAATTCCGATAATCAGTATAAGTTGCAGGATGAAGCCTGGTGTTAGTGGATCGATGCCAACTGATGGCGCAATCATAACAGCAAGCATCGCCGGATAAATTCCCGCACATCCGTTTTGGCCGATGGTCGCACCAAATGATGCCGACATATTGGCAATTCCCTGATCAACACCAAGTGCGTTCTTTTGTGCCTGGATATTTAATGGAATAGTTCCGGCACTTGAGCGTGATGTGAACGCAAACGTTAATACCGGCAGCACTTTTTTCAAATAAGTCATTGGATTCAGGCCAAATACACCAACCAGCACAAGGTGAATGATAAACATGATGATTAATGCTGCATACGATGCGATAACAAATTTACCAAGTTCAATAATTCCGGCGATATCTGTGTTTGCCACCGTTGTAGCCATCAGCGCCAATATCCCAAATGGCGTCAAACGAAGAATTAATGTCACGATACGCATAACCACTGCGAATATCGTATTAATACCTTTCGTAAACCGTTCTGCCTCTTCTGGTTTCTTTCTGCGCAGTCCAAGAACTGCTATCCCGACGATCATGGAAAAAATAACGATTGCAATCACGGAAGTAGGCCGGTCCTGTGTCATATCCTGAAAAATGTTGGACGGAATAAAACTCAAAATCTTTTCAGGTGTGGACATATCTTCAACATCCCCAAGCCGTGATTCCATCATCGACCCTCGATCCTGCTCTTCCTGGCCTGCTTCAATCTCACTTGCATTCAAGTCAAAAACAGCAGCACTTCCGATACCGACCAGCGCCGCAACCATAGCAGTGGAAACCAAGAATCCAATTATCCATCCAGACATTTTACCAAGGTCGGATGACTTTTCTAAATTAATGATGGATTGAATAATAGAAACCATAACGAGCGGAACAACAATCATCATCAATAATTGCACATAACCTCTGCCGACAATATTATACCATTCCGTCGTTTGGGTCAGAACGTCCGATCCTGTACCATAAATTGCCTGGAGAATAGCTCCCACTACAATTCCAATACCTAACCCTGCAAACACACGCTTACTGAATGAGTAATGTTTTTGCTGCATTCGGATTAAAATTCCAATAAGTACAACAAGAACAGCAACATTCAAAATGATGTAGAATGTATCCACCATCGCTTCCCCCTTTGTTGTCGTGCTTATTTTATGGGCGGCTAAAAGCCTCACCCATAACAAGCGTTTTCTTTATGCTATTTACCAGAAAACTTAACTATATAATTCCGATAAATATAGTATGTTTTATTACTATACAGGGGCGATTAAAAATATGTCAAGAGAGGATATTTTTGGTCTGCGGGACATTGTGCAAGGAGTTTGTTTATGATTTATCGGAATTGGTATCTGAAAAGGAGCCGTGGGTGCAGTTTAACGCAGCTCAATCGTGTTCGCCTTCTATTATAGGGGGTGATTAAAAATGGAAACTAGGGGCCCCAGGTAGGCGGACCCCCAGGTTTATTGAATATCCGCTTGTACTTCAATTTCGACGTTTCCTTTGAGGGCGCGGGAGATCATGCAGCTTGCTTCTGCTTTTTCAGTAAGTTTTTGCAGCAGCTGATAGTTTTTTTCATTCGCGTGCTCCTGCAGTGCGACGTACGGTTTATGGATGATTTTTTTATACGTGATCACGCCATCGGTCACATCAACGATCCCTTCTGAGTTGAGTGCCATTTCCTTAAGCGGGAGTTCTGCCCGTTCGATCATCGCTGCGAGCGTGATGACATAGCACGTTGCCGCCGCGCCGAGAAGCATTTCGTCCGGGTTGGTGCCCACGCCTGGCCCGTCCATTTCAGGCGGGATTGATATTTTTGTCTTGAGATTCCCCGCGTCAATCGAGCCGGTACTGTTCCTGCCGCCCGGCCAGTCTGCCTTTAAATGAAATTGATGCTGTGCCATCATTCCACCTCCGTATTTTTTCTGTTACCTATGTACCCGATGAGTCCGCTACCTACACCGTTAGAAAATCAAACCCATGCCAGTCCCAAGGATAACACCAATGATCACAACGAGCCATGCTGGTGTTTTCCAGAAATGAAGAAGTCCGAACAGAACAGCGGCCAATGCGAAATCTGCGCCGCCTGTGACAGAGCTTGTAAAGACAGGGTCATACCATGCCGCCAGCAAAATGCCGACCACACTCGCGTTCACCCCTGTCAAAACACCTTGAAATCCGGCACGCTGGCGCAGTTCGGACAAAAACGGCAGTGCACCGACAAGAAGCAGAAAGGACGGCAGAAAGATGGCAACAGTCGCAACCACCGCCCCAGTAATCCCGCTGATCATCGTCCCCAAATAACTGGAAAACGTAAACAGCGGCCCGGGAACTGCTTGTGCCATTCCGTAGCCGGCAAGAAATTCACTGCCGGTGAGCATTCCATTCGGCACCACTTCCTGCTCCAGTAGCGGCAAGACGACATGCCCGCCGCCAAAGACAAGGGTGCCGACACGGAAAAAGATATCACCTATCGTGATAAATACATTGGAAACGGCCTGAGACAGGAGCGGTAATCCGATTAACAGTCCTGCCAGCAGTCCCAGCGACAAAATGCCCTGCTTCTTGCTGATCGTAACCGGAAATCGCTGGACCTTGGATGCAGCCTGCCCGGAAAACATAAAAAAGCCCAATGTGGCTGCTGCGATAATAATATTAATCTGCACCAGCGCCGACGAAAAAAGCAGCATGATAACTGCCGCAGCCAACGCTACAGCTATCCGTGGTTTGTCTGGAGTCAGCTTTTTGCCAAGTCCGATGACGGCATGGGCGACGACAGCCACAGCGACAATTTTCAGACTGGCAATCCAAGCCGCATCCCCCAATGAAAAAGTTTGGTAGAAAAGCGCAAACAGCACAAGTACGATAACCGATGGGACAGTAAACCCGAACCACGATACAAGGCCACCCAGCAAACCACCGCGCAGCATCCCGATGGCAATCCCGACCTGACTGCTGGCCGGCCCCGGGAGAAACTGGCACAACGCAATAATGTCCGCATATGTTTTGTCATCGAGCCATTTCCGTTTGTCTATGTATTCGTCTTTAAAATAACCAAGATGGGCAACCGGACCACCGAAAGAAGTCAGCCCCAGCTTAAGTGACGCCCCCAATATCTCAACCAATGAATGTTTTTTCTGCATCTCATCTCCTCCCCCTGCTTTTCCAGGTCCAAACTATCATAATTCCGCGGAGATGACGATCAATTTTACAAAAACTTAACATTCATCTGGTGACGGTCACGGTAAACTGCGGAAATTCCGATGCTCCTCCGACATCAATCCGGTGCTCCGCATCCCTCTATCTTGGTGTCATGAACAATTGGGTCCAGTAGGTTCCATACGGCAGCCCGGCATCTTCTACATACCCGACACCGATATGCGTGAACCCTTCCTTCAGGATGTTTTCACGATGTCCCTTGCTGTTCATCCAGCCTTCTACCACCTGCTCCGGGCTGCGCTGACCTGCTGCAATGTTTTCACCGGCCAGTTGGAAGGTGAAATCGAACTGCTCCATCATCTCAAACGGGGAACCATACGTTGGTGATGTGTGGCTGAAATAATTGTTATCCGCCATATCCTGAGATTTCTTCCGGGCAAGATCACTTAATCCATGATGCATCTCCAATGGCTCCAGACCCTTCTTTGTCCGTTCTTCATTCACAAGTTCCACGACTTCTTTTTCATAGGCGGATGGCTCCGCGGTATCCATATCCGGAGCCTCCCTCTGTTCTTCTAATTGAAAAAATTGAGTGAGGTCCTCCTTATATTCGTTGATCGTTATATCCTTATCAGCGAACCATTCCTGTATCGCTGCCGTCCAATTTTCTATAGATGCCGTTTCCATTAGATCCGAATTCCATGTTTCTTGCACCGTAGCTGGTGTCCGAACCGATATCATAAATAAAACAGCAACCAATATAAACAGCCGTTTCATTGATGTGCACTCCTCCACTCGCGAGTCTCTGCCCTATTCCGTATCAATTTAAATCATAATGTCCAAAAGAAGTCCTTCCACTTACCCAAGAGTCTTTTGCGCTCTTTCTTTATTCTATTATACACCAAAACGTAATAGGGTGAATCACATAAATGATTGTGGTGCATTACTCATTGATAAAACAATAACCCACAAAATACCACCAAAGGCAGCACACAATTTAACGTACGCTATCTGTTGAGAAAGAGCTTTCTCCGCATTAAATCGTCCATCACCCGATTAGTGACCGGATGATGACAAAGGCTCTACGTAACAAAATTGGATATTCTTTTTCCACCGCACCCCGCCCCGTTCTCGCACGTTTTCCTCCCCGTTCCCAGAGAGATTCATTCGAATTGGAGAAGTTCCTTGGGGAAACACTAAAGACACGGCAACCCCTCATTGCGAAAGTTTCAACAACAAGAGGTCAATTAGTGGAAAACCTTGAGCGGATACGATATTCTGGGATTAAAGAGGCAGTAACCATGCCACCAGCTTTATTCGGAGTATCCGTATCCGGCAATGTTACAAGTGTTATAGTTGACTGCAATTATCTTTCATGTAATAATTAGTATTGAATTATAATAATTATAATTCAGCAGTGAAACTTGAGGTCTTAAAAACCATTTATACATCTAAAACATATTAGGAGGAGATTTACTATGTCTTTAATAGGAAAAGAAATCCAACCATTCCAAGCATCAGCTTACAATCCAGGTAACGGAGAGTTTATCGATGTTACCGATGAGAACCTGAAAGGAAAATGGAGCATTGTTTGCTTTTATCCAGCAGACTTTTCTTTCGTTTGTCCTACAGAGCTTGAGGATCTTCAGAAACAATATGCAACTTTGCAAGAACTCGGGGTTGAAGTGTATTCCGTTTCAACAGATTCTCATTTCGTCCATAAAGCATGGCACGATCACTCAGAAGCTATCAACAAAATTGAATATACGATGATCGGCGACCCTTCACAAACCATCTCCCGCAACTTCGATGTGCTGGATGAAGAAGTTGGTTTTGCACAGCGCGGTACGTTCATTATTGATCCGGACGGTGTTGTACAAGCAGCTGAAATCAATGCGGATGGTATCGGCCGTGATGCAAGCACACTCGTCGGCAAGGTAAAAGCAGCACAATACGTTCGCAACAACCCAGGTGAAGTTTGCCCGGCAAAATGGGAAGAAGGTTCCGAAACACTCAAACCAAGCCTTGATCTTGTAGGTAAAATTTAAGGGGTAGATCCAATCATGATACTAGACACAGATTTAAAAGCACAATTAGCTCAATACCTTGAATTAATGGAAGGCGATGTGCTGCTTAAAGTAAGTGCGGGATCGGATGACACCTCCCGCGATATGATGGAGTTAGTGGATGAACTGGCCACCATGTCATCCCGTATTAAAGTGGAGACCACTGAGCTTGAAAGAACACCGAGTTTCAGTGTGAATCGTGTCGGGGAAGATACCGGGATAACGTTTGCCGGCATTCCTCTTGGACACGAATTCACATCTCTGGTACTGGCACTCCTGCAGGTTAGCGGCAGAGCTCCAAAAGAAGACCAGAAACTCATCGATCAGGCCAAGAATTTGGAAGGAAAGCATCACTTTGTCACCTATGTTAGCCTGAGCTGTCAAAACTGCCCAGTTGTTGTGCAAGCACTGAACGTATTGAGCGTTCTTAACCCTAACATTACGCACACCATGATTGATGGTGCCACATTTAAAGAGGAAGCAGAAAGCAACAACATCATGGCAGTACCAACCGTGTTCCTGAATGGCGAATCATTCGGAGGCGGCCGTATGTCACTGGAAGAAATACTGGCTAAGTTAGGCAGTGCTCCGGACGCTTCTGAATTTGAAAACAAAGATCCATATGATGTACTTGTTGTCGGTGGTGGACCGGCGAGTGCAAGTGCCGCCATCTATGCAGCACGTAAAGGCATTCGTACTGGCATTGTCGCTGAACGCTTCGGCGGACAAGTCAACGACACAGCAGGCATTGAAAACTTTATCAGTGTTAAGCGCACCGAAGGCCCTAAATTCGCAGCAAACCTTGAGGAGCACGTGAAAGATTATGACATTGACGTCATGAACTTGCAGCGTGCCACAGGACTGGAAAGAAAACAGGACTTCGTTGAAATTGAACTAGAAAACGGTGCTTCCCTAAAAGGTAAATCCGTCGTCCTTTCAACAGGTGCCCGCTGGCGCAAAATCGGTGTACCCGGTGAGGATGAGTTCAGAAATAAAGGTGTAGCATACTGTCCACACTGTGATGGTCCGCTGTTTGAAGGAAAAGACGTATCCGTTATTGGCGGAGGAAATTCCGGTGTTGAAGCCGCAATTGACCTCGCTGGTATTGTAAATCATGTAACTGTTCTCGAATTCTCCTCCGAACTGAAAGCTGATTCTGTCCTGCAGGAGCGTCTGCACAGTCTGCCGAACGTAACTGTTTTGACGAATGCAAAAACAACAGAAATTACCGGTGAAGACAATGTAAACGGCCTTACTTACATTGATCGTGAGACTGAAACAGAACAGCACATTGAACTGGAAGGTGTATTTGTCCAGATCGGACTTCTGCCGAATACGGATTGGCTAGGCGACTCCGTTGAGCGAAATAAATTCGGCGAGATTGTTGTGGATCGACATGGCGCAACGAACGTACCAGGCGTCTTTGCTGCAGGCGACTGCACCGATGATCCGAACAAACAAATCATTATTTCCATGGGCTCCGGCGCAAACACAGCCTTAAATGCTTTCGATTATCTTATCCGAAATTAATAATAGACATGAGTCACATGACAAAGAGTCACTTTACTGCCAAGTAGTAAAGTGACTCTTTTATGTTCTTGTTCCATAGTTTATTCGTACGAGACCAGCCCCGAAAACATAGTAAGGAATTATGGATGTTCGGTGTTTGTGTTAAACTGCCTTAAGAAGCTTCATTTACAAAATCATTTTTTGCTATAATAAGCTAAACTCTTTGAATTGACTTTCTCCTCAACAATAGGGCGACCATTCCGGAATGGCCATTTTGGAGTGATATTATGTCCAAGAAAAAAATGTCCAAAAGAAAAAAAGGCTATTTGGAAGCGATTGTAGTTATTATTATTTTCACACTTATAATATTTATTTTTGACTCACCTAAAATAAGCAGCTTTATCATCATAGGAGTAATTGCTGTTTTTAATATCTTTATTTTTGAATTATTTATATTTGACAACGGTAATAAAACGGATTATGAAAGAAGCAATTAAAGGAAATATGCAGAAATTGGGCGCAAATCCGGATTAAGTATTAGCGCCCCAAACCCAATATAAGAGCCTGTTTTTGCGTTAAATCAAAATACGCCATAAGGAGGAGATTTGATGGCATCTTGGGTTTCTTGGATTACTGTGGGACTTATAGTAGCAGTATTAATTTATGCAATTTTAAGCGTGTACTTAAAGAAACCGACAGGCTTATATATTGCCGCAGCATTCCATATTGTCTTGGGGATTTTGTCACTTCCTTCAATTGGATTATATGTATTAGGATTTGCTATTCTTGAAGTAATCGTAGGGATTGCAATGACTGCAAAACATCGTCGCGCACGGACTAATTAATTGAATTCTGTTTCTTATCGAGGGAAATTGCGAAAAAAAGATTAAATCATTTCTTACTTCTTAACCTAATCGTGTTATAATATAGAAAAGAAATCGGAGTGGTTTTAATGGAAGAAACTTTGAATCAAATACTTAGCGAGCTTCAAAAGGTCAATCAAAGAATGGATGTTTTTGAAAAACGCTTTGATAACTTAGATAAAGATGTGAAAGAGCTTAAAGATGGACAAGAACAACTGAAAGACAGCACAATTAATCGTGTTGGTCCATATATTGAAGAAGTTGCTAAGCATATCGATGAAAGTTTTGATGATGTAAAAGAAACTTTAGAAGACCAACAAAGGGTTATTGATACTTTAGCAGTTCGTTCCGTTAAGAACGAGAGTGAAATAAAAGACTTTAGACGCATATTAAAAAATCATTAAGGAGTGCTTATGCTCCTTATTTTCCTTCGTTCTCCAAATCATCTCCTTCATAGATATCTCCAAAAAAATTATAATTACACAGTATGAGTGAATTTCATAATTCAATATCTACCTTTGAAATACGAACAATTTGGTTATTGCGTTTGATTTCCACTTCAGGCGGACGCTTTCCGCGGGCGGCTGATGAGCCTCCTCAGGCTAACGCCTTGCGGGGTCTCATCTAGGCCTCTTATCCCGCAGGAGTCGTCCGCCTTCCGTTCCAATCTTCTAAGGTGGAGTACGAATGATTAAGTGTATTTTCAGTTATAAGTTCGTATATTAAGCAAAAAAAGTATTTATGAAATTCATTCAGTATAATCAACTGATCATTATTATAAAACTTTTGTTCAGCAAAACTAGCTAATAGAAGTCCATCTCTTATTCATTTAAGGGGCACGTTAGTGGAAGAACGGAAAATATGCGGCCATCGAATAAAGAGTTCCACATTACATACCGACTCCACTTCTCATTTAATCTAGCGGCCCGGATATACGTATTTTCTTCGTACGATGCTTCGCTGTCGCAGCTTTCCTTGTCCTGTGCATCCGCTGGCTAAGTTTGCAACGTCCTGCGCGGGTACCTGCACTAGCACACACTATCCATCGAAATTCTCGGGGCAACCCCGGCAAAGAAGGCACTGCAACACAAACCGCGTGAGCTTGAGCAGATGTCGCACTTATACCCGGACTGGTGAAAGAGACGAGCAAAACCTCTAGCGAGAAGCTGCAAGTTGCAAGGAACATATGCTTCGCCCAATTAACTTGCAACGCGACAAGCAACATTGTATCCAGGCCACGGGTTCAAATATGTTTAGGCTCCATTCCCACCTGGTTCCACCGGGCTGCTGTCTGCCTTTTTATTGCCTGTCCAATATTTCTTTCAGCACCTTGGCCTGATTGTACTGTTCATCTTTGGCCGCAAACAAAAGGGTTAGCTGCTTATTTTGATCTTTTGCCAGTTCTTTCAGCTGCTGGAGGGATTCCTGCTGTTTGCCACCCTGAAGCTCTTCTTTGTATTTCCGTTTGAATGCCTCATATTTGTCCGGATCGTGCCCGAACCATTTGCGCAGTTCACTGGACGGGCCAACTTCCTTCAGCCAATGATCAAGCTGTGCGGCATCTTTGGAAACACCTCTTGGCCATACCCGGTCAACAAGCACACGTACACCGTCATCATTTTCGACCTTTTCGTAAATCCGCTTTGTTTTAACAGCCATCCGGTAGCACACTCCTTCACGAATTCGTCACCGCCCCTGCCATATTTAGCAAGCGCGGCTGTTTTCAAGATGGGCACTTATTAAGCCTTTTCCACAAACATGCTGGCAGTAAACTTCATTATAATTAGTCCAATCATCCAGCCTGCAAAAACAAGGCTGGGCCAATGTTTAGGATGATGATCCATCACTAGCCCTTTTACCTTCGCCTGTTTTACCGGAAACAAACCATCCAATAACCGCAATACTTAGAAGGACTCCCCAGAAAGTGATGGTCCATCCGGTGCTGTGGGCAAATCCTTTGTCCAATACGCCGACATCTTCATGGGAAAGCGTAATGACGGCAAGTTTAACACCAACCCATGCAACAATTAAATAGGCCGTTGTTTCTAATCCAGGACGGACTTCAAGCAGTTTTATGAACCAATTAGCAGCAAATTTAATTAGGACAAGGCCTGCCACACTTGCAAGGACAATAATGGCGAATTTACCACCGTCCATCCCACCAAAATTAGATAATGGTGTTTCTGGTAACGTGACGGCAAGTGCAACGGCAGCGAGAATAGAGTCAACCGCAAACGCGACATCAGCCACGCCGATTTTTGCCACCGTCGGCCAAAAGCCTGTACCCTTTTTGTTGGCCTTCTCTTCGTTGTCCGCTTCTTTTGAGCCGAATACATTGGTGTATACATGTTTTCCGCCCAGGTAAATAAGATATGCTGCTCCGATTGCTTGAACCTCCCATACTTCCGCAAGAAACGATATTAGGAAAATCGCAGCAAACCGGAAAATAAATGCCATATATATACCAAGATCAATTGCCCGCTTTTTCTGATCACCTGGCAGATGTTTTGCCATTACCGCCAGCACAAGTGCGTTGTCAGCAGACAAGAGACCTTCTAAACCAATCAGTATCAATAATGTCCATGCATATTCAATTATATATGGTTCCACAACACGTTCTCCCTTCCAAAAATAAAATAGAGGCTTTTACCAATAATGTGTAAAAGCCTCTGTAAAATATACAGACCTTTACCCATAACCGGTAAAGGTCTTGCTAACAACATATTCGTTGCCAATAAAGCCGAGAGTCTGCAAATGAGCTCTGTAATGACGACTTTACTGTAAAAGCTACTCCCCTTTAAATCGTATGAACAACCTCTTTGAAATCTATAATCATTTAACCACTACAACGGCTCACTGTCAATTATTTTATCAGTACAAGCTGCTTTCACGTTCCGGGACAGCCGCTCATGACTGTGTCCGATGCAGAAAATGATCCATCGCTGTTTTCAGTTTCGTCAGCCGTTTTCTGCTATCTTCTTCACTATCGCCACGGACACTGACGTAACATTTCAGTTTCGGTTCCGTTCCCGATGGGCGCAGACAAATCCAGCAGTCATCCTTCAGCAAAAATTTCACTACATTTTCCTGCGGCAGGTCAATTTCCTCTGGCTGACTGCTGCCGGCTACCATGCGTTCGCTGGTCCAATAGTCCTCAACAGCGAGTACGTCCACTCCACCGATGTCAGTGAATGATTCCGTCCGGGCCGCCTGCATGATACGAGCGATTTTTTCGGATCCTTGTTTGCCGGTCAGCTTCAGGGAAATCATATCCTCCACATAATAGCCATACGTTTCATAAAGTGACTGAAGTGCATCGTAAAGTGTTTTGCCCTGTTTTTTCCAGTAATAAGCCATTTCACAGGCAAAAATGGCGGACTGAACCGCATCCTTATCGCGTACGACGTCACTTATCAAATATCCGTAGCTTTCCTCATAGCCGAAAATGAACGCTTCCCCAGTGGCATCAAACTGGCGGATCTTCTCCCCGATATATTTAAACCCGGTCAGTGTATCCATCGTCTGGACCCCATAGCTATCAGCAATTCGCCTGCCCAGTTCCGACGTGACAATTGTCTTGATCATCCGAGCGTTTGGCAGCAGTTTCGGATCTGTGTGCCGTAAAATATAATCAAGCATTAATGCACCAAGCTGATTCCCCGTAAGCACCGCATAATCGCCCGTGTCGTTCTTTACTGCAGCACCTAGTCTGTCTGCATCAGGGTCTGTTCCAATCAGAATGTCAGCGTTTGTCTGTTTACCAAGCTCCATCGCCATCGTAAACGCCTGATGCTCTTCGGGGTTAGGTGAATCCACCGTAGAAAACTCCGGATCCGGTACAGCCTGTTCCTCTACCACGTCCACTTGATGAAAATGTAGGTTATCCAACCCTCTCTGCACCAAGTCACAAGCGGTCCCGTGCAAAGGGGTAAACACAATCTGTAAGTCTTTTGTTTGTTCCTGCTCGTCCGCATCCAGCTTCGTTATGGATTCCAGCTGTTCCAAGTACGCATTGTCTACTTCCTGTCCGCCCCATGTGAGCAGCTCTTTTGCCTCTATCTCTTCCTGCTCCAGATACGGAACACTCAATTCATCCTCCGTCTTCTGAATCGCCTCGGTGATGGCCGCAGCCTCATCTGGTGTGACCTGACCGCCATCTTCATTATAAACTTTAAACCCATTATATTCTGGTGGGTTATGACTTGCTGTAATCATGACACCCGCGGCAGCCCCCAGGTAGCGGACGGCAAATGAAAGCAGCGGGGTCGGATGAAGTGTATTGAACACATATGCCTTCACACCGTGTGCCCCAAGTACTTTTGCTGTCTCAACTGCAAATTCCTTGGACATGTGCCGGGAATCATACGATACGGCTACACCACGGTCATTCACGTTGACACAGTGATTTTTTAGGTAGTGGGCAAGCCCGTTTACCGCTTTCCGGATGGTGTAAATATTCATTCGGTTCGTTCCGGGCCCGAGCACACCGCGCATGCCCCCGGTCCCGAAGGCCAGATCGCGATAAAACGCATCCTCCAGCGCCTCAGGCTGGTCATGCATTGCATCTAATTCCTGTTTCAGATGCGCATCCAGCCCTTCGTCATTTTTCCATTTTTCGTAAGCTGTCTCCCATTGACGCATAAAGCACTTCCCCCATCTGTAAATCGAATTCATTAGCCCAAATTCTATCATACTTTTGTCCCGTATTCTATTTAATCAAGTGGTCTTTTCGTTTAGATTGTTGATATATAGTCCGCAGCCCGTATACACTTCGCTTTCCGCGGGCGAGTGGCAAGCCTCCTCGGGCTATGCCCTGTGGGGTCTTGCCTATCTCGCACTTCCCGCAGGAGTCTACGTGTATACGGGCTACTCAGAGCATATAGCCAGTTTTTACGTTATTCAAAAGCAATAATCCCTTTTAGAAAACAGCCTATCAAGTTTACTGTCTACCGTTTTCGGTGAAAATAGATAACGAATGCTTTCCATTGTAAAACAGAACCGTTAAAATGGAACAAAAAGATACAGATGGGATGTGGTGGCGGTGCTGGAAAAACGTTCATTCCAAACACTGGTTTTGTTTATTCTTGTATTTCTATTAATCTTGCTTATTTCCAAAACGCGTTTTATATTTGACCCGATGTTTACTTACATGGGTGCAGTCGCATTCCCCATCATTGGTGCGGGCATTCTGTTTTATCTGACACGACCACTTGTGCACTTGCTGGAGAAATATAGGCTGAACCGGATTGTTTCCATATTTGTCACGTTTCTCCTGCTGATTCTGGCCCTGTTTTTGATTGCCACTTATATTGCTCCGGTCCTGGAGAAACAATTCACCAACCTTGTCGACAACATACCGCAGATGGTGTCAGGGGCGCAGGAGCTTATCGCTTACGTGCAGGATAATCAAAATCTGATCCCGGAAGAAGTAAACCGGACAATCGATAACTTCACATCCAACCTGCAGACCTATATTGAATCGGCGATGTCGTTCATATTCGGGTTTATCAGCGAATTTATCGGCTTTATTTTCGCGCTGGTGCTTATCCCGTTTTTCCTGTTTTTTATGCTGAAAGACGGGGAAAAGTTCGTTCCGTTCATCACCCAATTTTTTAAGCCAAAAAAAGCTGCCAGCATTCGTTCGCTTTTGCATAAAATTGATGATGCACTGACCTCATATATACAAGGACAGCTGATTGTCAGTGTCTGTATTGGACTGCTGCTGTACATCGGTTATTCCATCATCAACCTGGATTATGCGCTGACATTGGCTTTCTTCGGTATGATTATTTGCGTGATTCCGTTTCTCGGCCCTTACCTGGCTGTCATTCCGGCAATCATTGTCGGTTTACTTCAGGATCCGCTTATGGCAGTGTGGGTGGCGGTTGTCATGATCATTGCCCAGCAGATTGAAGGAAACCTCGTTTCACCGAATGTAATGGGACGGGCGCTCAAATTACACCCATTGACCGTTATTACGGTGATTCTGGCCGCCGGAAGCATTGGCGGTCTGCTTGGGATGCTGTTTGCTGTCCCGCTTTATGCCGTTGTCAAAACAATTATAAGCCACTTTTACCATACCTATCAGGACAACCAGCCGAATGAAGAGGATGCGCTGATCTAATGAGCAGCCCTTGTTTTACAGGGTGGTTTTGCGCTACACTACAGACAGGAGTGATAGCATGACAAAGAAGGAAATTGAAGCGGAAATGGCGGAACTGAAGGCGGACTACAGCCGGATTCAGGGGGATGTTGAAAAGGCCACATCATTCAGTGTGGATACATCGGCCGGTGAGAAGCGACTGATCGAAATCGAGGACCGCTTGAAAGAACTGAACCGCCAATTAGACGCCATAACATAAAAAATGCAGCCCACGGCAATCGTGGTGCTGCATTTTTTTAATCATTTAACGTTGCTGTTTCGTTTTCGGTTTTGTTTCCGCCGTTTCCGCCGTTTCCGCCGTTTCCGCCGTTTCCCCCGTTTCCGTTGTTGTTGCGCTGGTTTTCCAAGCGTTTGCGGATTTTCTTGATTTCTTTTACCGGCGGGGTCAGGCTAACGATTTTATCTCCTGCCTCCGGTGTGACCCGCATTTCCTCAGAATAAAACCTCATGCGGCCGGATGGTTTCATGATATACAGGAGAACGGTATGATCGTCTTTGTCGTTCAGGTATTGTTTATAGCTGTACTGACTTGTTATGGATGTTTGGCGAAATACGTAGTGCTTCGCTATCTTATTGTTCAAGTCTTCCAGTGACAGCTCTTTTTTGAAGAGAATCCGCCCGGCAACTTTATTAACGGTGTCGCCCATGCCGTTTAAGTCGCGGCGGTATGGACTGACTTTAAATACATTGGTCCTGCCAAATTCAGGCATGAACGTCGTGCAGACCAATGCATTATACGAGTTGTACTCACTCGCTGCAATCAGATATTCATACGGATTCGTATCCAGCTGATATTCCGTCTGTTCAGACAGCATCTCTCCGTGAAAGAATGGCACGCCTGCCGTACGGGCTTTACGCAGCCGCTCCCATGAGGAATCGACAATCATGACAGGAGCCTTCACTTTTTGCAGTGACTTGGCAAGATTCACGGAAAAGTTATTGCTTCCGACAATTAATGTGCCTGGTCTTCCTTCCAGTGACAGGTGCAGCTTTTTGGCCAGCCAGCCAATGGAAAAGCCATGAGCAACAACAGTAGTAAACACTAAAGCAAACGTGATGGTTGTAATCAGGGATGCATCTACATAGCCTGCATCAGATAGAATCGAAGCGAAGTAGCCGGAAACCGTCAGAGCGACAATGCCCCGGGGCGCAATCCAGCCCAGCAATGCCTTTTCGTTCAAAGACAAATTTGTGCCAATCGTTGACAGAAATATCGACAGAGGACGTACCGCAAACATCATGAGCAGCACATAGCCCATAATACTCGGATCGAGCACCTTCAGAAGGGTATCAACTTGCAGCGAAGCCGTTAGCATAATAAATATAGCCGATATCAGGAGTATCGAGACGTTTTCTTTAAAGTGGCGCATGTCGGCAATCGAACTGATGCCCATGTTCGCCAGCGTCATTCCCATTGCAGTAACCGCAAGCAATCCTGTTTCATGAACAATTTCATCAGCAAGGGTAAAACAGCCAATGACGACGGTAAATACAGCAGGTGATTTGAGGAATTCCGGAATATAACCGTACTCAAACATCCAGCCTATTCCCTTACCGCACGCCCAGCCGAGTATCGCTGCAAAGACAGATGCCGCTAAGAATGTGAACAATGCCGAGCCGTCCGGATTTGCTGCTGTCAGGTAGCTGATGATTTCAAACGCAAACACCGCCAGCAATGCACCGATCGGGTCAACAATGATTCCTTCCCATTTCAGGATTTTTGCCGGCCGCGGTTTCAGTTTTGACTGACGCAGGAGCGGCATGATCACGGTCGGCCCCGTTACAATAAACAAACCGCCAATGACGAAGGCGGCAGCCCAGTTCAAACCAGCTATATAATGGGCTGTGAGTGACCCGAGAATCCACGAAAGGAATGCTCCAACTGTAGAAATCCGAAAAACCGGGCGTCCAAGACCGCGGATTTCCTTAAAACTTAAGTTCAGACTGCCTTCAAAAAGAATGATTGCAACTGCAACAGAAATAATCGGATTATATAACTTTCCAAAATCTTCCTCTGGGTTCATCAGTCCCAATATCGGACCTGCAAGCAGTCCAATGATGGACATGACAACAATTGCCGGCAATCTGTATCGCCATGCCACCCATTGAGAGCCAATACCCAAGAGGCCGATGAGCATAACTTCAAACAAAACGGATGGAATCATATATTACCCCCTAACGTATCATATTTATAACAGACAATAACATAAGATTATTTTAAATGGGGAGCCGGTGATTGTAAACCAATTTAATGAAATCTCCCGCATGCAAAAATTCACAAAATCGTCATGAGGGCAAGGTGAATAGTGTGACTCCCTGCGAAAAACAGCCTGAAATCCGTGTCATAGAGCAATTAGAATTACTTTTATTTTCATTACCTAGCCTGCTACAGGTTCTGTACCAGTCATGCAGTCCAGGCAGTTTATGTCGAATCATGTTGACAGGAACTACTATTCTTGCTAAACTATTTTTGCTTTGTTGCGAATATTTTTGAGCTAATTTTTCTGATTTTTTTGTTTTTGTTGAAAATAAAGGCAGATACATTGTTAGAATGAAGGGATAGATACACAATGAAAAAAGACACCGTTATCATTGGGTTTATGCTTTTCGCATTATTTTTCGGAGCGGGTAACCTGATTTATCCGCCGACACTGGGGATTGAATCCGGTACATCCTACTGGGCGGCGATTGCTGGGTTTGTTATTACAGGCGTGGGGCTGCCAATTCTGGCCGTTACGGCGATTTCTTCGGTGAAAAATGACGCAAGAGAACTCGCCGATCGGGTTCACCCACTGTTCGGGGCCGTGTTTACGTCTGTCGTATACTTGGCTATTGGACCTTTTTTCGGTATACCGCGCGCAGCAACCGTTGCATTTGAAATGAGCCTTGAGCCGTTTACCAGTGCATCACCGTTTATATTATTTCTGTTTACGACGATTTTCTTCCTATTTGTATATATAGTCAGTATCAATCCGTCCAAAATGGTCGACCGGATTGGGCAGTTCCTGACACCGCTGCTGCTGCTGGCGATTGTCATCCTTTGCATCGGCGGGTTTTTCCTTTTGGACAGCAGTGTACAGCAGCCGGGAGAAAAATATGCACAATCGCCATTATTCACCGGCTTTGTTGAAGGGTATCTGACGATGGATGCGATTGCAGCACTGGCATTTGGCATTATTGTTGTCCAAGCTTTTAAAGATAGGGGTATTTCTTCCCGGAAACATCTTGTTCAATCCACACTGAAAGCCGGACTGATTGCTGGTGTCGGCCTCATATCGGTCTATGCATCAATGGGGTGGATTGGCACCAAAATGGCATCTGCAGGCAGTTTTGCCAATGGCGGGGATATCTTATCGGGAGCGGCTGATGTCATGTTTGGCAGTTTTGGAGCGATGCTGCTTGGTATTATCGTCGGACTGGCCTGTTTTACAACATCGACGGGTCTGGTTGTCGCAAGCGGGCAATTTTTCCATAAGCTGACAGGCTATCCGTACAAACGTATTGCCGCGATGGTGACCATTGCCAGTTATTTGATTGCCAACCAAGGGCTGAATACAATTATCAGTGTTTCTGTGCCTGTCTTGACGTTTATTTATCCGATTGCCATCGTTCTTATTTTAATGACATTCCTGGAGCGTCTTTTCGGCGGGTCGGCAAATGTTTACCGCGGAGCCATTCTTATGACGGGGTTTGTTTCGCTATATGATGGACTGATTGAATTCGGCGTCAGCATGCCAGCAGTCACGGCGATGATGGAGCACCTCCCATTCTTTTCATTTGGGCTCGGCTGGATAGTGCCGGCTCTTATCGGCGGGCTTGTCGGCTATTTAATAAAAAGCACCCGGCACCATCCTATACCGGATAAAGAGCTGCTTTAGGCAGCTCTTTTTTTATAAGGTCAACACCAAAATCTATGGTTGAAATGAATGAATGAATATGGTGGTAGAACTAGCTAGCGGAGGAAAAACACGGAGACTCCTCGAAAATAAAAACCAATTTTCTTCGTGCGATGCATCGCTGCCGAAGCCTTCCTTGTCCTGTGGGAATGCGCAGTGTGAAGACCCCGCAGAAAAAGCGATCTTCTTTTTCGAGGAGGCTGAGGACAAGCCCACGGAAAGCGTAGTGTTTTTCCGAAGCGACTGCTTACGTCAAAATGACATCTAATTTGTCAAACATAGATTTTGGTGAACAGCCTTTTTATAAGGTTGGCAGTTAATCCGCGGTTCGAAGCACGCACTATGTGACGAGGTAACTGGCGGGTTTTTTCTAATGGTTCCGGCCGGAAAAAATATGTTACTATAAGTAAGGGTAAAGGGGAATCAAATAATGATGGGACAAGCCGAAGCAATTTTGAATACATACTTTGGATACGAATCGTTCCGCTCAGGACAGCAGCAGACGATTGAACATATCATGCAAGAGAATAATACACTAGCTGTCATGCCGACCGGCGGGGGAAAATCACTGTGCTATCAGATTCCGGGCATGGCGCTCGATGGGACCGCGATCATTATTTCGCCGCTGATTTCACTTATGAAAGACCAGGTCGATGCCCTCCAGGCTCTAGGGATACCGGCAACCTACATAAATAGTACACTGACACCGGGCGAACAACAGGCGCGCCTTGCTGCGATTGAGGCCGGCGAATACCAGTTTGTCTATGCGGCACCGGAACGATTTGAGTCATCCGCATTTATTTCCGTTATGAAGCGGATTCCGATTTCGCTGGCTGCGTTTGACGAAGCGCATTGTATCTCCCAATGGGGGCATGATTTTCGGCCGAGCTACCGGTCGATCGTCACCAGCTTGAAACAGATACCGAATATTCCGGCCGTTATCGCCCTAACCGCCACTGCCACGGAAGAAGTAATTGCCGATATTCAGACGTTGCTGCAAATTCAGGATGACCATGTCGTGAAAACAGGTTTCGAGCGGAAGAACCTGTCTTTCCATGTAGTCAAAGGCAAACATAAACAAACCTACGTACGTTCTTTTATGAAAGAGCACCAGGATGAATCGGGCATTATTTACACGGCAACGCGAAAACAGGCCGATGCACTTCAGGAGCAGTTGGTGAAATGGGGCATTCCTGCTGCCAAGTATCATGCGGGACTGTCTGAGGAAGACCGGAAAGCAGCGCAATCGGCTTTTATTCATGATGAAAAAACCGTCATGATCGCCACAAACGCGTTTGGCATGGGAATTGACAAATCGAACGTACGGTTTATCATTCATTACGCCATGCCCATGACGATGGAAGCCTATTATCAAGAAGCAGGCAGAGCTGGCCGTGACGGAGAGCATAGTGACTGCATTCTGCTGTTTTCACCACAGGATGTTCAACTGCAGAAATTTTTGATTGAGCAATCACTGATGGACGATGACGCCAAACAAGGCGAATACCGGAAGCTGCAGGCAATGATTAATTATTGCCATACACACAGCTGCCTGACGTCTTATATATTGGATTACTTTGGGGACACATCTAACTATGAACCATGCGGCCGCTGCAGCAACTGCCAGCACCGCCGGGAACGCGTCGACATCACCGAAGAAGCGCAAATGATTCTCTCGTGTGTCAAACGAATGGGCGAGCGATTCGGTATCACCATGACGGCCAAAGTATTGAAAGGATCAAACGACAGCCGGCTGCGCAGTTTCCGTCTGCATACACTTTCTACCTATGGAATCCTATCCGCCTACACGGAAAAAGACCTGACAGAGCGGATCCATTTTCTCGTTGCCGAACAGCTTCTCGGAACTGCAGACGGCAAATACCCAACACTGCAGCTGAACCAGAATTCCGTAGATGTGCTGAAAGGAAAGCGAACCGTCTGGATGTACACCACACCAATTCCTGCTGCTGAAGAGACAGACTACCGGGAAGATTTATTCGCAGCCCTGCGCGACCATCGGAAAAAAATTGCCGACGAAGAAGGCGTACCTCCGTATGTGCTGTTTTCAGACGCAACGTTGAAAGAATTCAGCCGGTATTTTCCGGAAACAAAGGAAGATATGCTTGCCATTAAAGGTGTTGGCGAGAAAAAATTTGATCAGTACGGCGAACCGTTTCTTGCCGTTATTAAAGAATGGCGCAGCAGTAATCCGAACAGCCCCCGCCCTGTCAAAATAACAAGCGGAGGCGGGGGTGCGGTCACGAAAAAGGAAAAGGAAAAACAAGCCGATGACCGGCCGAGCCACATAATTAGCTATTCCATGTTCCAGTCGGGAAAACCGATAAAAGACATCGCTGTATTGCGCGGCATCTCCTCACAAACCGTTGAAAGCCATCTGTTTAAAGCATTTAAAGATGGACACCCAATTGCCTGGGAGATATTTTTTAATGCGGATGATGAAAAAGTCATATTGGAAGCCCGGGAGCAGCTGGAGGAAACGAAGCTAAAACCATTAAAGGAATCACTGCCGGATGAATTTAGTTATACGGTCATTAAGGCAGTTTTGGTGAAGAACGGACTGATGTGATTGATGGAGGCAGGACAATAGAGCGGATGGTAGAATTAATAAACTAACTGCAAAATATAGAAATAGGTGGCACGATTTTAGACTAAAATCATGCCACCTTTTTTTAGGTTGAGACGTGCTGCGGGTCGGCCGGGGGTCGCGCGACTTTATTGATTTTCGCGCGAGTTTTGGAGCCGTTCTGCTCGATTTGACGTTGCTCCCGCTCGATTTGACTGCACTCTCGCTCGTTTCGTCCGCGCTCCCGCTCGATTTGAGCGCGCTCTCGCTCGTTTCGTCTCATCACTCGCTCGATATCATCGCGCAACTGGGACAATGAACCTGTCCCCACGTCCCAGCCACTAGTCTCCTTTTACGTTTAGTGCCCATGTCCCATTACGGAACACGGCTTCTGTTGTGCCGTCTTCCAGAACGCCGTCGATGTCCAGCTTTTCTGACCCGATCATGAAGTCGACGTGCGTGAGGCTGTCATTGACGCCGTGTTTGTCGAGTGTGTCGGCATCCATACTGGAGCCGCCTTCCACGTTGGTCGGATATGCTTTGCCCAGAGCGATGTGGCAGGATGCATTTTCGTCATATAGGGTGTTGTAGAAAATGAGTCCTGACTGAGATACTGGTGATTCATGCGGGACAAGCGCCACTTCTCCAAGCCGGCGTGCACCTTCATCCGTATCGAGCAGGTGTTTTAATGTATCTTCTCCTTGTTCTGCTTTAAAATCAACCACTTTGCCGTCTTCAAATGTCAGGGTGAAGTTGTCGATCACGCTGCCGCCGTAATTCAGCGGTTTCGTGCTTGATACGGTACCATTAACACCATATTTGTGCGGCATGGAAAAGACCTCTTCCGTTGGCATGTTCGGATTAAAGCGAACGCCTTGCTCAGACACAGCGGAGCCGCCTTTCCAGAGGTGTCCTTCAGGCAATTCCAAGTCCAAATCTGTACCAGGTGCCTTGAATTGGAGTTTTTTGTATTTTTTGCGGTTCAGAATTTCGCGTGCTGTTTCCAATGTTTTATTGTGCTCTTCCCATGCGGCAACTGGATCATCCTTGTCGACACGGACAATTTTGACGATTGCGTCCCATAAGCTTTCGACTGCATCTCCTCTAGACTTGTCAGGGAAAATTTTCTGTGCCCAGTCACCGGTCGGTATGGAAATAATAGACCAGGTGATCCGGTCGTTCATCGTATATTGCCGGAAATTTTTCATCGCTTGTGCCGCGGCTTTATTCGCCATCGCTACCCTCGATGAATCGATGTCCTTCAACAGGTCCGGGTTCGTGGACCGGATTGACAGAACGGCCGCCCCATCTTCTGCGTAGGATTCGTTAAGCTTGACCTTCCACTCCGGAAACGAGCCAATCACTTCATCCGGTGCGTTTTCATATTTCAAAAGGGTCAACTCATCATCCGACCAATTAATATGTACGTCTTTCGCACCCATTTCGTATGCTTTTCTGGCAACGATTCGGGTGAAATCCGCCCCTTCAATCGGTGCGTTGATCATAAGTGCCTGATTTTCCTGCAGGTTGACTCCCGTTTGCAAGGCCAAATCAGCATACTTTTCCATTGTTTTTGTTGATACCATGTTCATTCCCTCCAAATCAGCATATTTAATTTAGCATCATTATTATTTCATATTTTAAAAAAATCACCAAATCATACAACATACAAACGGCCGCTTCAGCTGCAATTTACCTGTCGGGCATCCTGTGTTATGATGGAATCAAGTTACTTTTCGTAATCAGAGTGTTTTGGCAAACCGAGCGAGGTGATCTGCATGAATGAATTATGTCCGCGTTTTGAAAAGGCAATGGAGATTATTAGCAAACGCTGGGTCGGTCTCATCTTATTTGAATTGCTGAATGGTGCAAAACGCTTTTCGGAAATGGAAGCAGGCCTGCCAATCAGTGGACGTTTGCTTTCTGACCGACTGAAACTGCTGGAAAAAGAAGGCATTGTCGAACGTACCATCTATTCCGAATTTCCGGTTCGCATCGAGTATTCTTTAACAGAAAAAGGAAATGCACTGGAGCCGGTCATTCAGGAAATCCAAAAATGGGCCGATGACTGGATCACACCGCAGGAGATAGCGGAACGTAAAGCATAATAGATTGAATAACAAATGAATTTGCATAGGTCATAACAATATTAGCTTTTAAAAGGCTCAGTTTATCGCTGAGTCCTTTTGTAAACGAACACGAACCGTTTAAAGTATAACTCCTGAAAATTCCCCTGTTAACACTTCTTTTTGTTTCTGATTTATACAGGAAAAGGAGGCAGTGATTGCTGTTCTATTTTTTTCTTGTCTTTCGTATTCCTCAATTTTAGCTTCACATACTATCGTATCCCCCGTAAACACTGGCCGCAAAAACTCAAAATTCATCGTACGCGCCAGTACGTTATTGTCCCCGCCTATTTTTGTTGGTAATGTAGCCGTCAGCAAACCCTGAACGACAAGTCTCCCCTGTTCGTCTGGTGTTAAATGGTGCTCCCCCTCGTCACCTGAGATCTTTGTAAATAATTCAACATCCTTTAACGTAAACGTCCTTTCAAATGTTATGATATCGCCTACTTGTAATGCCATATACCCCCCCCCTGAAAGTTTGATACCTATGGCTAATAATAGTAGTAATTTTTAAAAAACACAATATTTAGCTCCCCCTCTCCGCTATCATTCTATCGCCACCCAATCCGTATTCGTTCTGTGAGGTTTTTATGTCAGCGGAAAACTCGGTCCCGGCACAACCTTGCTTACGAGTTCCGGCGGCGCAGGAGTGGATGGGGTGCCTTTTGGGACTTTAACCCATAATTGTGACAACTCCAGCAAAAAAATTGTGAACTTCAGCAGATTTTATGATAACTTTAGCGAAAACACTGTGAACTTCAGCGGATTCTGTGACAACTTCAGCGAAAACAGAGAATTACGTTCCTAGCCCCGTACTTCTCCAGGCTGAAATCGCAACGACAGTCGCCAACGCCTCACTAGCGCCTCCCGCCCACAAAAAACTGCCTGCCCCACGAAGAGAGCAGACAGTATATCCCAATTTATTCACCTTTGTTTGCCACCTGTTCGCGTCCCCAGTAATCCACACCGGTCGTATCATCCAGCGTGTCCCGATAGAATACCGGATCTTTTCCGGCCTTCCGCTGATCGCGATAATCACGTAACACACGGCGGGCTACACCAAATAATCTGGTGATGGCGTACAAGTTAATCAGTGCCATGATGCCCATTGTCAAATCGGCAAGCTGCCAGACGAGGTCGAAGGTTGCCACCGCACCGAAGACAACCATCAATAGCACGGCAATCCGATAAAGGAACCTGCCCAGTTTGGAATTTTTGATAAAGTCCATGTTGTTTTCACCATAGTAGTAGTTACCAAGGATGGAACTGTAGGCGAAAAAGAAAATGGCGATTGCAATGAAAATGGCTGCACCGGTTCCAATATGGAATTCGAATTCTTGCTGAGTCAGCTGGATTCCGTCCAGGTCACTATCCGCATAGCCGCCTGCCGAAACCAGGATAAAGCCGGTCGCACTGCACATTAGAATCGTATCAAAGAAGACACCGAGCGCCTGGATGAATCCCTGTTTGGCCGGGTGCGTCACTTCAGCAGTCGCCGCTGCGTTCGGCGCACTTCCCATACCAGCCTCGTTCGAGAACAGCCCACGCTTGATTCCCATCATAATGGCAGCACCAAATCCGCCGCCTGCTACTTCACGGATCCCGAATGCATTGCTGAAAATAAGCCCAATCATACTTGGAACTTCAGCAATATTCATAACGAGTATATAAACCGCTAGAATAATATACATCACAGACATAATTGGTACAATATACTGCGTAACGGTTGCAATACTTTTCAGTCCGCCAAAAATAACGATGGCGGTCAAGACAACTAACACAAGCGCCATGATATTCCGGCTGACATCAAATTCGCCGCTGAACGCAAGGCTAATTGTGTTTGACTGCACGGAGTTGAACACAAGCCCGTACGTGAATGTAATGGTAATGGCGAACACAATACCGAGCCAGCGCTGATTCAGACCTTTTTCCATGTAATAAGCCGGCCCGCCTCTGTATTGGTCCTTATCCGGTGTTTTATACACTTGGGCCAGCGTACTTTCCACAAATGCTGTGGCCGAACCGAGCATCGCAATCAGCCACATCCAAAAAATTGCCCCGGGGCCGCCGACAGCCACGGCTGAAGCGACACCGGCCAGGTTCCCCGTTCCGACCCGCGACGCCGCACTGATGGCAAACGCCTGGAACGACGATGTTCCTTTTTTTCCTTCTGCACTGACCATCCGTTTATCAAATATGAGGCGTATCATTTCTTTAAAATTACGGAACTGGACAAAGTCAGTGCGTATCGTGAACCATAAACCAAGTCCAATTAGCACAGCAATTAAAATGGTGCCCCACATCGCATCATTGGCAGCACCAACCACCTGCTCGACTGCATTCATCAGATCTTTCCCCATTTTATGTTCTCCCTTCTGTAAGGCAGCAGCCATTTTTATCTCCGTCATAGGAAAACTCGACATTTGCCTCGTTTTTTAGTAAATGCCGAAGTTTTTCTTATAAGGTCATCCATAATTTATACTGACGTTACAAAAAAACGGCTGGACACCCCCGGCTTTCAAGGGGCTGACAGTACACCGAAAGTAAATCATCTCCACAGCATTGGATGAATAGACTTCCAGTATCATTCTATCATAATGGAACCTAAATTGCAATAGTAAATGCAACACCCTTTGTGAAACCGCTATATAAGGTTTTCCTTGTAATTTG
>NZ_JBHUNA010000038.1:0-138747 GCF_042685205.1 Lentibacillus juripiscarius | reverse complement strand
GCTAAGTTAAAGTTACCCATTTTTAAATAAAAACGGTGCTTGACTTATTTTGCATTATACGCTGTCACTTCCCGATTTTTGTCGAATGTAATTGTGAGATTCGTTTACTGCTACAATCGTTTCTGGAAAAGAAAAAGTGTCCTGCGTGGCACTTTTTTGTTGGTGTTCGATTGGAAGAGGATGGGTCCATCGTCCCATTTTCATGCCAGTTGAACCTGGGACACAGAACCCGTCCCCATATCTCGTGAACTGGGACAAGGAGCCTGTCAGCCTGTCCCCACGTCCCATTTGCTTCCTTAAAATTGGGTCTTAACATATTTGCGTTATGGGTGTACAATAGTGTTTGGTTTAGTTGTATTGTTATTAAAAGTTTCATTGCTTAATAGTAAGAGGATTAGGCACAGTCAGCATAGAATATGGGATAAACATCGAAGGATAGATTAAGCAAGTTAATTAGTTGAGGTGAATAATAGTGGATAAAATTAAAAAGTTATGGTCTGCTAAGATGGGATTTTTCTTGCTTGCATTAATCCTGTTTTGGATGAAGACGTATATTATATATATTTCGGAGTTTGATTTAGGAGTCAGCAATGTACTGCAGCACTTTTTGCTGTTTATCAATCCGTTGAGTTCGGGGTTGGTTTTGCTGGGATTTGCGTTATTTTTTAAGGGGAAGCGATTCGGTATCACACTATTGATTATTGATACGCTGCTGACCTTGTTTATGTATGCCAACGTTATTTTTTATCGCGATTTCGGCAACTTTATTACAGTGCAAACGCTGATGCAGACGGATAATGCCGGCACTATCGGCAAAAGTTTTCTTGGATTGGCTGAGTGGCACGATTTTCTTTATTTGCTGGATCTTATTGTTTTGGGTGTGCTGTATGCAAAATGGAAAGTGAATTGGTCCCCGGCACGCCTGAGTCTGAGAAAGCCGTTTGCTGTACTGGCTTCTGGTGTGATTGTGTTTACGGTCAATTTAGGGTTGGCAGAGATGGACCGCCCGCAGCTGCTAGAGCGTGTGTTTGATAATAACTATATTGTTAAATATCTCGGTGCGCCTAACTTTGCCGTTTTCAATACGATGCAGACAGTGAAGGCCAGTGCAAAACGGTCGATGGCTTCCAGTGAAGACATCACCGAAGTGGAAAACTATACGAATAAAAAATACGCTGAACCGAATGCTGAATTCTTCGGTAAGGCAAAAGGCAAAAATATTATTAAGATTCACTTGGAGTCCTTTCAGTCATTTCTGATTGACTTTAAGCTAAATGGGGAAGAGGTAACACCATTCCTGAATTCGCTTGTTCATGATGAGAGCAAGAATTTCACGTATTTTGATAATTTCTTCCATCAGACGGGGCAGGGAAAGACGGCTGATGCGGAGTTCCTGCTGGACAATTCGCTGTACGGTACTCCACAGGGTGCTGCATTTGTAACAAAAGGAACGAACACGTATCAATCGCTGCCAGCTATCATGGGTCAAAAACAGGATTATACAAGTGCGGTGTTCCATGGAGATGAGGGATCATTCTGGAACCGGAATCAAATTTACAAATATCTAGGCGTGGATAAGTTTTATGACTCCTCCTATTATGATATGAGCAGGGAAAATGTGATTAATTATGGTCTGAAGGATAAGCCATTCTTCAAACAATCCATGCCGCTAATTGAAACATTGGATGAGAAGGAAGGACCTTTTTACGCACACATGATGACGTTAACGCACCATTATCCATTTGTTTTGGATGAGGGTGAGGAATCAATTGAAGCTGCCGAGACTGGTGATGGAACGGTTGACCGGTATTTCCAGACTGCCCGTTATCTGGATGAATCACTTAAGCAATTTTTCCAGGATTTGAAGGAAAAAGGACTGTATGAAGACTCCGTTATTATGATTTACGGGGACCACTACGGTATCTCGGAAAATCATAATCGGGCGATGAAAGAGGTTCTGGGCGAAGAAATCACACCATTGAAAAATGCGAATTTGCAGCGGGTTCCTTATATGATTCGTGTGCCTGGAGTTGATGGACAGGGCATCAATCATGAATTTACCGGTCAGGTGGACGTCATGCCAACAATGCTGCATTTGCTGGGAATTGACGCCAAGAACTTTATTCAGTTCGGTTCGGATATGTTCTCCAAAGAGCATAAAGAATTTGTGCCGTTCCGTAATGGCGACTTCATGACGGAAGAATACAGCTACGTTAAAGGTAAGTTTTATGATAATTCGTCGGGAGAAGTGATTGAAGAACCGACAGAACAAATGAAGGAACGAAAAGAACAGGTTCACTACGAACTAAGTCTGAATGATGAGGTTCTGAACGGTGACCTGCTGCGGTTCTATGAGCCTTATGAGGACTGGGAACCGATAGACGCCAGTGACTATCGTTACGGGAAAGCTTATGATGAAGACTTTGGCAACGGTAACGATAAGCAAGAAAATAAAGAAGAAAAAGCAGACGAAAATGAAAGTGCCGACGAGCCGAACGAACAAGCGGAAGAGAAAACAGAAGACAAAACGGCAGAACAACAAGAAAATAACTCGTAAAACGAAAACCCTGCTTCCAGTCCCTAATGGGGACAGAAGCAGGGTTTATTGCTGCGGGATGCGAGGACAGGTTGAGACTACTGAAAAAAGGACTTTTTTTCGGCTGATTTCCCACGAAAAAAGTGGGGATAACGAATTATCCCCACTTTTTCCAGTGACTTGGCAAAAACAAATAAAAAATTGGCTTTTTGAGAGGATAGTACCCCCTGCTATCCTCTTCAAGTTGACCGCCAATGTTCAGTGGTCTCGGACAGTCCATTGTCCCGATTTTAAAGGGGTATACATGGGACGCTGGAACCGCCTCCGCACCCAAAAATCCCACAGGTGCTAGCTGCGACCTGTGGGATTGCTATTTACGTATTACATAGATAACCAGACATTTTTTCTGGCGATGGTATTAAACGGACGCTTCGTAAATGGATTCAACTGCTTTTTGAAGAGAAGTGTTAAATTCTTCATCCGTTTGGCTTACGTTCAGATCTTGTGTCAGCGCTCTGGAGAAGCTTGCGATAAGATTGTCATTCTTCTTAAGCAGTTCGTTCGCTTCGTCGCGGGAGTAACCGCCAGAAAGCGCAACGACACGAACAACATTCGGATGTTCGATTAATTCTTTATACGTGTTTGCGACGGTTGGAATGGATAGTTTCAGCATGACGAGTTCGTTTTCATCCAGCTTATCCAAATGCTCGCGGATTTCCGCTTTTAGCATTTCTTCACATTTTTCTTTTTCCGGGCTGTTGATATCCACTTCTGGTTCAATGATCGGAACGAGACCAGCAGAAATAATTTGCTTACCGATCTCGAATTGCTGATCGACGACAGCTTTGATGCCTTCTGAATTAGCTTCCTTAATCACGGAACGCATCTTTGTACCGAAAATATGGCGATCATTTGCACGTTTAAGTAAATCATCCAAATCCGGGATTGGTTTCATCAGCTGTACGCCATTTGATTCTTCATCCAGACCTTTATCTACTTTAAGGAAAGGCACCACGTCTTTTTCTTCAGCAAGATAATCGGCTGTATATTTCCCTTCAATCTCGCGGTCCATTGTTTGTTCGAAAAGAATAGCACCCAAAATGTGCTTCGGATCAAAAGCAGGGGATGTGATAATTCGCGTGCGCATCTGGTGCACTAGATCGAACATTTCGTCCTTGGTTGAATATTCATCTTCTGAAATGCCATAACCAGCGAGTGCTTTCGGCGTGCTGCCCCCACTCTGGTCCAGCGCTGCAATAAAACCATTTCCATTCTTGATTCTTTCCAATTGATGTTGATTCAACATTTCCACTCCTTTTCAAATAGTATCGGCTTTCTCATCAGCTTTGATTCTTTATCAGCTAAGAAAGAATTATACATAAAAATGCAGAAACATCATTCAGAATCCATTGTAGCATTAATACAGTCATTAGTCATTTTTTGAGGTTTTGGGACGCGGGGATCCCCGGTTTACTGTCCCACCAGTTCCTTCCATATATTGGCGTGGGAAGTGGAGTGTTGCCAGAGGTGCAATAGTTATTTGATGGGGTGCGGGGAAAGGCTTTTCCTATCAGTTTTTCACGTTATAATATGAGGGGTCGGTGAAACGCCCCATTAAAAAACGAATAACAGGTAATGATGTTATTTCCCGGGAAATAAAGTCGAATAGACCCTAGTTATTTTGTCGTAAAACTGTGTATGGTAGAAAGTATGTCGCGAATGTGCTGGCTTTTTGCAGAAGGGTGGTTTAAAGTGAAGCGCCGTATGACGCTTTCCCAGCAGTCAATTTCAGCCAACTATGCTTCATCCATGGAGGGCAGCCACTTACTATGCGCACATTCAACATACTTACTAAGAACAAACAAGCTACCCTAATCACTCTTTCGCTAACTATCCCGTCTGCTGTTGTTCAGGGGGCGACAGGGGCAAAGAGCCTGTCCCTAATGTCCCTGCCCTATGTCCCTGTGAAAAAATCCTTCGTGATCGGATTATAATAGAGTGTCGTCTGTTCCTGATTTCCTCTGTATTGACGACTTACCGTATATTCCAATAATGGGACAAAATAAAGAATAGCGTTTTCGAGATTAATTTCCAGTTCCCCGTTTGCTTTGTTATAGATTTCTTCCAGCTGTTTGTCGCGTTCAAGCTTGATTGTTTCGGTCTTAGCGTGAATTTCCTGTTGTTTTGCTTCACTCAGGCCTTTTCGGTTTGCGCGTTTATCATTTTCCGTGACAAGTGCATCATAATAATGATTGATTCGTTCGATATCCTTGGCAATCTGACGATCATCGATTTGTTTATCTTTCTGTTGTTCACTTTTTTCCTTAACATATGATGTTGCTTTCTGGAGTGCTTTATCCATATCAAGTTTAAAAGGGATTGGATAGGAGTATGACGGTTGTTGCTGGTACATAATGTGATTTTGTTTTTGTTTCATAACAGAATCAACATCATTTGTCAGCATGTTGATCCAAACTCGATCTGTGTTTTCTGTTTTCTCATCTGCTATAAACGCGGTATGGTATTGAAAAACGGCCCAGACGCCAAAAATTGGTTGCTCAGCTTCAATTATTATTTTGCCTTGTTCGTCTTGTAAATAAGCTTTAATCTTTTTCTGCGGGTTCCCGAGTTCCAGCCGTTCAATCGCAGCATACCGTATGGTCGTTTTTGCCTTGTCACGAACAATGGCTAACAATTGCTCCAGTACATAACTTCCAAAGGTGACGAATTCGGAGTCGGGATTTTCCTGGGCAACTTCAAAATCAAAGGAAAGCTTGTGTTCTGTTTTATTTTGAAAATAGGATGCGTAGGTTTCTGGGATGAGCACATGGCACAATGCATATTCCACCGGCATGACCATCCCACCTAAGTTTTCGACTGTTTCGGTTACAAATTGCTGCAATTGCATGCTGTATGCTCACCTCGCTTAAAATAACGTATCATCCAAGTTTCGCTGCTTAATTAATTTTTGCTTATTTTGCAACATGGTTTCACCGATTTCATCCAGTTCTGTTTCTACATCCTTGTTGTTTTCCGCATCGACCCAGGCTTTCATGATCATTTCAGAGAAGTCTTCTTTTTCTTCCATATCACCAAGAATGGCATCGACCTCCCCGACGACCAGCTCAAACATATTAATCTTGCGGTCAAGCAAATCGAGAATGTAATATTCGATTGTATCTTCAGCCACCAGATTATAGACAAAAACATTCTGCTTCTGTCCAATCCGATGAATACGGCCAATGCGCTGTTCAATCGCCATCGGATTCCAGGGCAAGTCAAAGTTAATCATCCCATTGCAAAATTGCAGGTTTCGTCCTTCTCCGCCAACTTCGGTACTGACTAGCACATCAGCCTTTTCGCGGAAATACGTAACCTGTTCTTCCTTGTCCTTACGGCGTAAACCTCCATGGAATTCAGCCACTTTAAAACCACTCTCCAGCAGGAAATCACTCAAATAACGCTGGGTGGAGGAAAACTTCGTGAAGACGATCATTTTTCCGTCAAATTCCTTTAAAATAGAGGCCACTTCTTTTGCCTTCTCGTGTCCTGCTGTATCATCTCCGGCAATCGCGCGTGCTTCATCCAGAAACCGCTGCAGTGCCTTTTTGTCAAATGCTTCTAATTTATCATTGGCCATAAGACCCTCCAAAGATGGAGTGACTGCGTTAATGGTGCTGCCAATTTGCTCCTGCAGATTCTTTAATCGAAAACGGTTTAACACACTATGCTGTCGCTCGTAGTTGTTGCGGATAAATGTACTCAAATGATCATACAACGCTTTTTCACGGGGGGGAGTAGTGACCGTTCTGGTGTAGGCCGTTCGTTTCGTGAACGTTACATCCACATTATTTCGTTTGTTGCGCACCATCACGTCGGCAAGCAGGCTTTTCAGCTTGTCCACGTTTTTTGCCTCAATCCCTTCTTTACCCTCCACAAAATTTTTCCGGAAGTAACTGTACGTGCTTAACTGGCCTGGCTTCAGCAGTGTAATGAGATTGTATAACTCCTCCAGATGATTTTGCACCGGGGTGGCCGTCAAAAGAAAGATGTATTTCTTATTAATACTATTAACAAACTGCCACTTTTGCGTTCGTCTATTTTTTAGGTGATGGGCTTCATCGACAATGACTAAATCATAATATTGTTCACTGATGGTACTTCGGTGATTTTTCCGTTTTGCGGTATCAATCGACGCAATTACTTTTTGGTAGTGACCCCAGGCAGCGTTCCCCTTTTTTTTAAATTCCGGAGCGTCTGCCCGTACAAAGTCTTGGTTAAATTTTCGTTTCATTTCATTTTCCCATTGCTGCACAAGGGATGGTGGCACAAGAATCAAGATCCGTCTTGCTAGTCCACGCATGATATATTCCAGCATGGCCATCCCGGCTTCGACAGTTTTTCCAAGACCAACTTCATCACTGAGCATGACACGGCCTTTAAAGTGGCTCAGCACCGATTTAACCGTCCTAGTCTGGTAATCAAACGTCTCCATTTCACGTATATATGGCAGACAAAGCAGCTCATTGTCATTTGGATTCAACTGGAATTTTTCCGCAGACTGATAAAGTTGGAACCACGCATCATCATGCTTGATAAAATTTGTTAAATCGTGAAGTACAGTCTTCGCATGTTCCTGGTTATGTAATTCACTACTGGTTACCAATTCTTCTTGTGCAGCGACTTTTATTTTCTGATCGTCTGTCAGGGTGATCCATAAGTAATCCGAATCATAGCTGGAAAAGAAACCTTTAATACCTCTTCCCTGAAGTAACCGTTCACCCCAATTAATGGTAAACTTCCTTCTGAGTCCCCGGTCATTTTCCATATCAAATTTCTCTTCAGCGATATTCATCTGCTGAAAGAAAGTACATAACGCATCATCCATTTCCATTGCTTGCAAATCCAGCAATTCTCTGTCCAGTTTGAATAAATACCGCTCCAATGGCCCCACCAGCCTTTTAAAAAATTCAGTACTATTATTTTATCATAAATTGACGGGATTTGGGGACGTGGACACGGGGACAGGCTCCTTGTCTCTTTTCTTTGTCTGAAGCTGGATTTTTGGCTATGATATGCATAAGGATAACGAGAATTTGAAAGGTGTATCCGATACTTAGCAAACTGATCGGGTCAATGGGGTCGCCAGAAATTATTTAATATCTACCTTTAAAATACGAACAATTGGGTTATTGCGTTTGGTTTCCACTTCAGGCGGACGCTTTCCGTTCCAATCTTCTAAGGTGGAGTACGAATGATATGGCTACCCCACGCATTGATGGAGCCGGAACAGCATCGCCGGAAGATGTGGGCGCGCTTCCCAGTTATTATGACTTTTTGGAGGTTTATCACGACGAGATGGATCCGGACCATGTGTTTATAAAAGAATGGGCAGAGGAGCAGCTGTATAGGTAGTACAATCCGGATTTTATTAATGATATGCTCAAATTTGTTAAGTACAAGAAAACAGAGTGGGATAAGATTAATGGTGAAGGATAGTTGGTAGAACTAGACGGATTTTGATTTATTTGGAAAGGGTTGAAATACATGGGAAAAAAGAGTAAGAACAATAATAATACGTGGGCTGAAGCTAAAAAACGCTGTCGCTTGAATCAGGATGATATACAAATGGCGAAGGAGCTTGGTATGAAACCGAAAAGCCTAATAAAAAATATTCCTGCGCCAAATCAGCAATGGAAAGCACCCGTAAAGGTTTGGGTACGTGACTTATATGAAGAAAAGTTTGGTAAGGTGATCAATAGTAATAGGAAGACAATATCACCACAAAAAGAGAAGCAATTCGAAAAAACGAATGACATTTTGGATGAGGACTTACCGTTCTAATGACATCAACGATAAGAGTCAATTGCGCCAATTGAAGAATTGGAGTAGAGATATGATATCAGTGTGAACCCGAAATTCTTGATCCTTTTTATTTTTCCTCATTTTTTTGAATACGCACTAAAGGCATAGAACCCACCACGTCTCTAATTCGGACAACGGTGGGCCATTTTTTAGCTGTTATGTTGCATAAGTCAACTAAGCCTTGGGATAAACCAGCTTTCTTAAATGGGATTGAAATGGGGCGGCTGGATTGGCTGACTGGTTAATTTAAATAGGTGTGAGCAATCAATGGATTCAATAACACACATGAGTAATCATACTGCCGCTATTAATGAAATAAATAAATATAGTACAAGTATAGGTTAAATTGTTTAGGAGGCCCCTAACGTTATGCTTAATCGAATGCCTGGGTTGATGCGGCTTGTCCATTACAACCGTCTTCATTTCACTGGTGATATGACGGCGGGGTTGACTGTTGCGATGTTATTGGTACCTCAAAGTATGGCTTACGCGATGATTGCGGGGGTGCCGATTACGGCTGGTTTGTTTGCTGCAGCTTTTCCACCAATTATTTATGCATTTATTGGCGGGTCTAGTTACTTATCCGTTGGGCCGGTATCGATTGTATCACTTATGTCATTTTCAGGTGTTTCGGCTATCGCTCAGCCAAACTCACATCATTTTTTAGAATTAATGGTGATGTTAGCTTTAATGGTTGCAGGAATACAGCTGTTTTTGGGTTTGATAAAATTCGGAACATTTTTTAGTTTTGTCTCGCTAGCCGTCATCAGTGGCTTTACATCAGCTGCTGCTATCATTATTGCGTTAAATCAAATCAAATCGATGATGGGGATATCGCTATCAGGTTATACCAATATTGTTGATTATGTATCAAAGCTTATGCATCATGCAACTAATGCGAATCTATACACGATTGGAATAGGTATAGGAAGTCTAATTCTGTTGATCGTCATTAAAAAAAGATTCTTAGCTTCACCGGGTCCGCTTATTGTGATTGTGACATCCATAGTCGTTGTGAACTATTTTCAGTTTTATAGAAATGGTGTGGACATTGTAGGGGAGATTCCACGTCAGCTGCCTGATTTTTCGTTACATATCCCATCGGTTGAAATTTTCTTATCGTTATTTCCAGTTGCCTTTATGATTGCATTCATTTCATTTGCTGAGTCTTATGCGATTACAAGGGTGCTGGCGAGTAAAGAAAACGAGCAGCTCAATCCAAACCACGAGCTATACAGCTTAGGCTTTGCGAATATGACAAGTTCCATCGTTGGGGCTTTCCCAGTGGCTGGGGCGATTTCCAGAACAGCCGTAAACCATCAGTCCGGCGCAAAAAGCAATCTATCATTATTAGTAACAGCGCTCTTTATGCTGCTGGCTATATTTTTTATCACACCATTGTTTTATTATCTACCTGAAGCCTCACTCGCTGCTATTATCATTATGGCTGTTTCAAATCTTATAGATGTCAAACTGATTCTCCATTATTGTAAAAATTTATCATCCGAGGCTGTTCTATTTCTCACTACATTCCTTGTAACATTAACAGTTGATATCTTTCTTGGGCTGCTGACTGGTTTATCACTCTCTTTACTTATAAATTTAATGAGAAGAAGAGGAAAGATTATCTCTGCAGGATAACGGATTGTCCTTTTTGATAGGAGAGTGTACAGATGCTTTGGTAACGCTTCAATTTAAATGTATATCGCCAATATTTCGCTAATATAATGAACTATAGCACATTTAACCCTTTTAAGTTCGAGATTAATAAAGTGCCTATTATTCTTACATCATTGTTGATTAGCTGAAGCAGTACATTATGTAAAAGGAGTGGATCATTGTGGGCCGATATCGTGTAGCCGTGGATGCTGGAGGCACATTTACCGATGTATTTGTTTTTAACGAACAGACGAACGAAATTGATGTAGCGAAGACACCTTCCATGCCTGAAAATCCCGAAAGAGGGGTTGTGAATGGTATTGAGGCTGCTGGTATACCAGGTGATGAGATCAGCCTGTTATCACATGGGACAACCGTTGGAACTAACGCTTTAATTGAAAGAAAATTGCCCAAGACAGCTTTGATAGCGACGAAGGGATTCAGGGATGTAACGGAAATTCGCAGGGGAACGAAATTGGATTTGTGGGACGCGTACAAGGATGTTGCCCCGCCTTACATTGAAAGAAGAAACCGTTTTGAAATTGATGAACGGGTCGATTATGAAGGGAATGTCCTTCGGGAAGTGCAGGGGGAAGATGTTAAAGCGTTAGCGCAAACGTTAAAACAAAAAGGAATCCAATCGGTCGCCATTTGTTTTATGAATGCCTATGTCAATGGCGAAAATGAGGGGAAAGTAAAAGCTCTTTTAGAAGAAGAACTAGATGATGTGTATGTGTGTGCTTCCAGTCAAGTTTTACCGGAAATATTTGAACATGAGCGGATGAGCACCACGATTATCAATGCGGTTCTTGGCCCAATCATGAACCAGTATATGGGAGAATTAGAAAATCATATGGACGAAAAAGGCTACAAGGATGATATTTTGGTGCTTCATTCCGGTGGCGGTGTGATGACTTCGGAAATGGTTCCGCGTCTATCTGCAAGGGTTGCCAGTTCGGGTATTGCAGCAGGGGCCATTGCCAGTAAGCATATCGCCCAGCTATGCGGATTTAATAATGCAATCGGTTTGGATATGGGCGGGACAAGCTGTGATATATCACTCATGTATGAAGGTGATCTCCCGGTAACGAAAGATTGGTATATTGAGTATGGCTATCCGATTGGTTTCCCTAGCGTAGAGGTGCGGACAATTGGTGCAGGTGGAGGAAGCTTAGCTTATATCGATGAAGGAGGCTCGTTGCGCAGTGGTCCTGAGAGTGCAGGAGCACAGCCAGGTCCAGCTTGTTATGGCCTGGGCGCTGAGGAGCCAACGAACACGGATGCCAATCTTATATTAGGCCGGTTAAATGATCAATTATTGGGTGGGCAAATGTCATTGGACAGAAAAGCTGCTGTGAAAGCTGTTCAATCTATCTGCGAGACATTTGACTTTAATGAATATGAAGCGGCCAATGCCATATTGAAAGTAGCGAATGCAAATATGTCCGATGCTTTGCGTTTGATATCCGTTCAAAAAGGTTATGACCCGAGAGATTTTGCGTTAGTGGCATTTGGAGGCGCTGGTGCCCTGCAAAGTGCTTATCTTGCCAAAGAATTAGAAATTCCAAATGTGATTGTTCCGACGCATCCGGGAGTTTCCGCAGCACTCGGCTGTTTACTTGTGGATGTCCGCCATGATATTACACAGACCTACGTTGCCAACCTGGAGGATATAAAAGAAGAGGAACTTGAAGAAAAATATAAGCAAATGGAAGAAGAAGCTATTGGACTATTAGAAAAAGAAAAAATACCCCCTAAAAATATGACGCTTATCCGCCATTTAGAAATGCGCTATAGTGGCCAGTGGCGATCATTGGAGGTAGCTGTCAGCCGGCCACTGGATTCTTTGGACAAAGCAGTTGAAAAATTTCACCAGGAGCATGAACGGGCCTATGCGTTTTCCGATCCTGAAAAAGGTGTGGAGGTCTATGGTTTAAGAGTGGAAGCCGTTGGAACTGTATCAAAGCCTCAACTGCCTAAAGAACAGGCAGAGGGAACATTAGAAGATGCTTTAAAAGAACATAGGGACGTCTACTTTGAGGAAACAGATGGTTTTGTACAGACGCCAATCTATAATCGTGTGGATATGCCAGTTGATTCTAAGATTAATGGTCCTGCGATCATTGAACAGCTGGATTCAACGGTTGTTATTCCTCCTGAATTCCAGGCTTCTATTGACGAATATAAAAATATTATTATTTCTCTAATGAAATGAGGTGATTCTTTGGAAAAAACGTTTGAGAGTAAACTCGATCCAGTGACTTTTGAAGTTTTGAAGAATGGTTTTTCCAATTTGGTTGACCAAATGGCTGAACAGATCTTAAGGACTTGTTATTCGTTTGTCATTTATAATCGTGATTTTAGCAATGCTTTGTGTGACGCAGAAGGTAATACAATTATGCAGGGGACACAAGATATTGCGGTCCACGTTGGAACATTGCATTTTACCGCAAAAGCAGTGCTTGAAGATTTCAAAGATGATATACACCCTGGTGATGTGTTTTTGATCAATGATCCGTATCGCGGTGGTACGCATTTTAATGATGTTCGTGTCTTGCGTCCTGTATTTTATAATGGAAAGATGATTGCGATTATGCAGTCGTGTGGTCATTGGGCAGATATGGGAGGTACTGTTCCCGGGTCGTTTGATGTCAGTTCTAAGGATCATTATGGAGAAGGCGTGCGTATTCCGCCAACGCGAATTTGGCATAAGGGCGAGTATTTAGACGATGTTGCAAATTTGCTGGTCTCTAATATGCGTGTGCCTGAGGAGCGTCTTGGCGATTTGCGGGCACAGGCTGAGGCAACCAAAGTATCGGAACAGGAACTTCTGAGACTCGTCGGAAAATATGGAGTAGATACAGTTTTAACTGCTTTTGATGAAGTGCAGGATTATGTCGAGCAGCTTGCAAGGGTTAAACTGCGAGATCTCCCTGATGGTACGTGGGAAACGGTCGATTATATTGATATGGACCCGGAACTGGGAGACGGCTTGATTCCAATAAATGTTAAAATGACAATTGAGGGAGACCAGATTTATTATGACCTTGATGGGACACACGCTGCTATCGGCTGTTTTTTGAATTCCTCCTTTGGTGCAGCTTTTTCAGGGTTATATGCTGGAACGAAGACACTTTTCCCAGATATTCCATTAAATTCAGGTTTCTATCGTGTCATTGAAGCTAATCTGCCAGAAGATACAGTGGTCAATGCAAAGTGGCCTGTAGCTGTAACCGGTTTCTGTTCGGGACCTTATGAAAAAATTATGAATGCATGTTTTGAATTATGGTCGTATGTTGTACCTGAACGAGCGCTTGCCTGCTCCTTTAATCTGGAATATTTATTAATAGGGGGACAGGATAAGAGGAGCAAAGAGGATAGCTTTTTTATGTGGTATGACTGGATGGCAGGCGGACATGGCGGTCGTATTGATCGAGACGGAGCTAATGCCATTTCCCCGGTATTTGGTATCGGATTAAGTGTCCAGCCGTGTGAAGGTCAAGAACGATTAACACCGGTTGTGACTTCGAAGCATGAAATTATTACAGATTCAGGTGGACCTGGAAAATACCGAGGTGGCTGCGGCATCGAAAAAGGTGGCACATTAACGAATGTTGATGATAGCGTTATCTCCGTTTGTTGTGACCGATCCCGTTCTGTTCCATGGGGGCTTTTTGGAGGATTGCCATCTTATCCGCACGGAACATGGCTGAAGCCAGAAGGAGATGACGAGCAATTCTTGGGGGCCTTTTTCTCCGGCGTTTCTATTAAAGAGGGTGATTCATTTACCCGGCCTTCAGCTGGAGGAGGCGGACTAGGTGACCCGCTGGACCGTGAACCAGGGAGAGTCTTACAAGATGTCATCGATCGCTATGTTTCTATCGAACGCGCTAAAAAAGATTATGGTGTCGTCATTAATGAGGTGAGCGCGGAACTGGATCAATATACGATAGATGATGCTGCCACAAAAGAGATGAGACAGTATATTGGCACCAACAGAGAGCTATGGCTTCAGGAAGATATGCACTATGTAGGTGAATTGTTTAAAAAAGGGGAAATCAACCAACTGGATTTAATTCGTCAATATGGCGTACTTATTGATTTGACTACAGGTGACGTTTTGGAAAAATCAACGCAGCAATTTCGTGATATGCTTCACAAGCGTTCTGTTGCTTATTGGGGTTAAAATTTCAGGTTGTAAAGGTTGGCTGGGTGTGAAACGTAAATCAGGAACGATCAATGGCTTATCGAACAGCCATTTACCAGAAAAAAGTGGACGTGATTCATCGCGTCCACTTTTTCGTCTTTTTTTTGGCCTATGTCTACTGAAATCGGACGAGCCGGGTGAGCATCCTCAAATTGAGCGAGAGGAGCGCCAAATCGAGCGAGGGCCGAGATAAATCGAGCGAAAGCATCGTCAAATCGAGCGAGCAACCTAAAGTCACGCGAACCGGCCCAAAACTCGCGCGAGCCAGTCCGAACCTGCGCGACAATCCACAACCGGGACAAGGAACCTGTTCCCGCGGTCCCGGAACGCACATTACTGGCTCATTTGAAAGGCGACGTTAACCATCATGGTAACCCCGTCGATGAAGCTGTCTTCGTCGATGGCGAACTTTGGATGATGGTGCGGGTAGTCCATTTGTTTTTCAGTATTTCTGGCACCGATAAATGCGTAGGTGCTTGGGATGGCTTGGGAGAATGCTCCGAAGTCCTCGCTGCCCATGGCCAGGGGATATTCGAATACCCTGTCGCCGAATAGACCGGTGGCAATGTCCCGTACTTGGTCGGTTGAGGCTTCGTCGTTATGGACGGCCGCATACCCGGTTGTGTATTCTATATCAGCATCCGCTTCATAAAATTCGCAGACACGTTTGACCGCTTGTTCGATTTTTTCCTTGATAAGCTGCCGGGTTTCATCGGTCACGGTCCGGACGCTTCCTCCCAGTGTGGCAGTGTCCGGAATGATATTATTAATGGTGCCGGCATGAAATTTTGTCGTTGAGATGACGACCGGATCCAATGGCGATGTGACTCTGGAAACAATCGTCTGCAGCTGATTGATGATTTGCGTACCGACAACGACCGGATCAATCGAATTTTCGGGCTGAGAGGCATGTCCGCCCCGACCTTTAATGGTCAAGTCGAACTCATCGGCGTTGGCCATAATGGGACCATTTTTGATGCCGATTTTTCCGGTTGGAATAGGGGTGAACAGGTGCTGACCGTAGATGAAGTCGAGATCATCGAACAGCCCGGTTGCCACGAGTTCACTGGCACCACCGGGAGGTTTTTCCTCCGCATGCTGAAAAATAAGGTATATTTCGCCGGCAAGGGCGTCCTGATTGGCGGCAAGTACTTTTGCAGCGCCGAGTAGAATGGCGGCGTGCCCGTCGTGGCCACATGCGTGCATGATGCCGTCATTTTTTGACTTAAACGGAATGTCGTCCCGTTCTTCTGTAATCGGCAGCGCGTCAATATCAGCGCGGAGCCCGATTTTTTTGCCGGGCTGCGTTCCTTTAATAATGCCGAGCACACTTGTCTCGGTTGGCCTGCTGATTTCGATGCTGTCCATTTTTGCCAGTTCGCCTGCAATATAATCGCTTGTCCAGTACTCTTGGAAGGAAAGCTCCGGATTTTGGTGCATCGTGCGGCGCCATTGATAGACGTCGTTCATAACTGCTTCAATTTGGTTTTGGATCGTCATTTCTTTCGCTCCTTTAACATGTTAGTTTGATAGGTAAATTGGTCCCCCTGGTCCCAGCGGCAGTCCGAGTACAAACCACACAATGATAAATAAGGTCCAAACAACAAAAAGGACGATGGAATAGGGTAATAGATTTGATATTAATGTCCCTAGTTTAACATTTTCGTCGTATTTTTTCGCGAATGCCAGCAGCAATGGCAAATATGGGAGCACCGGCGTAATCGGATTGGAAAAAGAATCCCCGATACGGTACAGCATTTGGGTAAATGCCGGGTCATAGCCCATGAACATGAACATCGGGACAAAAACCGGTGCAAGAATCGCCCATTTGGCGGATGCACTTCCGATAAGCAGGTTGATTAATCCGGCCAATAAAATAAAACCGATAATTAAAGGGATACCGGATACATCCATTGCCTGCAGAAAATTGGCACCTTTAATCGCTAAAATGGGGCCGAGATTGCTCCATTCAAAATAGGCGAGCATCTGTGCAGCAAAAAATACAAGAACAATATAGCTGCCCATCGTGCTCATGGCATCCGAGAGCATGCCACCGAAATCTTTGCTGGACTTGATGGTTTTTGCGCGCAGCCCGTAGACGAGACCTGGGACAAAAAATAGAATCGTAATGATAAATACAATCGAATCCATAAAAGGCGATTCATTCAAAATGGAATTGGTTTCCGGATTGCGCAGCAGACCATTTTCCGGAATGACTAAAACCAGGAAAAAGCCTGCTGTGACGAGCGCTGAAATATTGGCCCAGCGCAATGCTTTTACTTTCGTCTCGTCCAATGGCTCGTTGTCCATCCACGCACCCTGATAAGTACCCAGTCTTGGGATCGTCACCTTTTTGGTAACAAAATAGATGATAAACATGAGTAAAATCGCTGATGCGGCAATAAAATAGTAGTTCATCGCGATGTTGGCCGTATAATCCGGATCAATAAGCTGGGCTCCGGACTCCGTGAAGCCTGCTGCCAAAGCATCGGCCATGCCTAAAAGAATATTTGCCGAAAATGCACCAACCGTTGCTGCATAGGCCATGATCAGCCCGGAAAAAGGATGGTAGCCAAGTTTCCACATGACCATTGCGGCAATGGGTGGAAGGATGACAGGGCCCGCGTCCCCGGCAACATTGCCGATAATGCCGACAAAAATAATGACAGGCAGAATGACCTTTTGTGGTGCTACTTCAATCACACGTTTCATCGCGGTTTCAAAATAGCCAGATTTTTCCGCGATGCCTATGCCGATCATAACAACCAGGACCATTCCAAGCGGCGGAAACGAGCTGAAATTGCTGATACTTTCGGTCAGAATTTTGACCAGCCCCTCGCCGGATAGAAGGTTAACCGCCTCAATGACCTCACCAGTAGCCGGATTTTTTGCTTTCAGGCCAAGGCTTCCCGCAATAAAAGACCCCGCCAGAATAATCCCCATCAGTATAATGAACAGAACAATCGGATCCGGAAGCCTATTCCCGGCTTTCTCAATAGTATTCAAGAATCGATTAACAAACCCTTTTTTCTCCCCGCTTTTCAAGTCAACCCCTCCGTTGTCACTTTTCCAGTTTATCTATTTACCACTTTAATGTGTTAAATTATAACAGATGGTAAAAACAAAATCTAGAGAAAATTTTGGGACGTGGGGACAGGCTTATTGTCCCAGTTTGAATGAGCTTGTGAAGTGGGGGCGATTAAGTGGCAGGTAATGTATTATTCGGCCCGGATGGAGGAGGAGTGGTATTCGATTGGGGATGAAGGGTCACTCGTCAGGGCGATGAGTGCCTGAAGAATGTACGGGAAGCGTTAAAAGGTCACTTATCGGGGCAAAGAGTACCGGAACAATGATCTAAAAAGCACAAAAAGGTCACTCATCATAGGAAGAGCGCCCAATCAACCCCAACTCGCGTGAACCGGGCGGAAAGTCGCGCGAAAACCGAAAAACTCGCGCGAACCGGGCGGAAACTCGCGCGAAAACCGAAAAACTCGCGCGAGCCAGGCCGAAAGTCGCGCGAAAATCAAAAAGTCGCTCGAACCGGGCGGAAAGTCGCGCGAAAACCGAAAAACTCGCGCGAGCCCGGGCCAAACTCGCGCGATAACAGACAACCAGGACAAGGAACCCGTTCCCGCATCCCAGTTCTGAGGCTGGGACGTGGGACCGGGCCCCGAGTTTTTATACTAATTTTGTCGTATCCAGGTAGCCACTTCCTTGCACGTTGGGTGGTTGTCCTAAATCTTCACTTGCATTCTTTAGGCGTTCTTTCACTTGGTCGGGGGTGAGGCTTTGGTCATTTTGAAGCAGTTGTGCTGCTGCTCCGGCACATATTGGTGTGGCCATGGAGGTGCCGGATAATGAAAAGTAATTCTCACCGACGCGTGCCATTTTATTGGTACGGTCGATATAAGAACCTGGTGCGCGCAATGAAATGATATTGGTGCCGGGGGTCACTAAATCGGGTTTTGTTACGCCATCAATCGTTGGTCCGCGGCTGGAAAAATCGGCAATAGTATCGTCAGAGCGGTCAGTGGTATCTTGGTCGTCGGCAGCACCAACTGTTATGATTTTTGGACTAATACCAGGGCTTCCAATTGTTTGTTCCTCAGGCCCTGAATTACCAGCCGCCACGCAAACAACGAGACCATTGTCCCATGCGGCTTCCACAGCTTTAACCACCGGATCGTCCTCCGCTGATTCCGTCGCGTTTGTGCCAAGGGACAGGGAAAGAATGTTAATCGCATGTGCTGCTTTGTTTTGGATACACCATTCAACCCCTTCAATCACTGTCGACAGCGAACCGGCCCCCATTTTATTCAGTACTTTTACACCTACTACATTAGCATCGGGAGCTGGTGCTTTATATTTTCCATCAGATGATGCACCGTCACCAGCCGCATCACCAGCACAATGGGTACCATGTCCATTATCATCATAGGCGTCCTTTTTGTTGTTAACGAAATCTTTAAATCCAGTAATCCGTCCTTTTAAGTCGTCATGCGGGTGCACCCCGGTGTCAACGACTGCAATCGTTGCGTCTTTTCCAGTTAGTCCATTTTCGTGTAATTGATCAGCGTTTATTGATGGAGTGGCCGTATCAAGCAGGGCCGTAACTTTTCTGTCGTGGTAGATTTTGTTGATGTGGCTGCATTTGTCAGCTAACTTTTCCATATTTTTAACAGATAGTTTAGCCGAACAGGAGGATATGGAAGGAAACTCTCTCAGTCCGCGGCATTTGGCTTTCTTTACATCGTTTAAACCAAAGTCATAGGAATCATTGTGGAAATTGATGATAACGGGCAGCTTCTTTCTTCTTTTTCTAATGCTTTCCAGTGGACGATGCAAAAAACAGGGAACAAAGCGAAATGGCCGATAAAAATGTACCATCTGGCGCTTCAGTTCCTTGTCAAACTTTCGTCCCTTACGACGAATCAGCTCAATCATGGATAAATTTAACATACTCTATTCTCCTTTCTGTAATCTACGTTAAAATACGTAAATCATCAGAAAAGAGAATGAGCGAATGATGCAGAAGAAACGAAAAAAGGCAAATGCTGGACATGGATGTGTCCGGACATGGGGACAGGTTCACTGTCCCGGTGCCAAAGCTGGACGGTATAGCTGACGGCCGGCCCTGACGCACAGCAGGATAGGATAAGGAACCTACCTATGGGAAGGGGGTTGTACCGGCGGGCTCAAAAACTGGGGCGAGGAACCCATTCCTGGTGGCCTTATGAGCCGGGACAAGGAGCCTGTCCCCGCATCCTGTCAGGCCCTGGGAGAGGAAACTCGCTCGCGCGTTCCGGTAATTGTTATTAGGCTTAGTTGACTTTGATTGAGGAAGCGGATGGGAAGTCTGGTTGTGCCGAGGCCGCTATCGATATAAAGGTACAGGCCGGCGCCGAGCTGATACGTGCCTTTGTCCAGTTTCGGGAATAATCCCCGGTCCGGTGATACGAGGGCACCGATCAGCGGGAAGCGCACCTGGCCTCCGTGTGTATGCCCGCTCAGGATCAAATCGGCCGGTATCTGTTCATATATTTCGGTGATGCTCGGCGTGTGTGACAGAAGAACTGTATAGTGGTCGGTGTTCATCTGGCGGAATGCCTCATCGAGATTCTCGAATTCGGCGGACGCGTCGGCAACACCGACCAGGTTTACGCTGATGCCATTTTTTGTGAATTGGACGTTCCGGTTGTCCATGATAGTTACATTCCGCTCGCGCAGGCCGTGCAAAAAGATGCTGGTGGCGGGATTGCCCCATTCGTGATTACCAGTGACAAAATAAACATGCGGATGAATGGCCGTCAGTTGTTCGACAAGGGAAAAGACATGCTCAAAAGATTTCGTTTTCCGGTCAATAAGGTCACCTGTCAGCACGATGATATCGGCATTCGCAGCTGTCACCATGCGAACCAGACGGCTGTTGTCGGAACCAAACACGCGATTATGCAGGTCACTGATCTGCATAATGGTAAAAGTAGCGTTTTTTGGCAATTTGCCGCTATGAAATGCCACTTTCTCTTGTTTGAATATATATGTGTCACGATACACTTTGCCTAATACACCAATAATGACTGTGATTAAGGCGGCGATACCAACCCATAATTTTTTCATGTACACACCATCCCATCAGGGGCGAAAGTAATAGGAGCTTAAGTGTAGCACGTTTGCATGACCGTGTTCAATGATGGCGAAGGAGGTTTGATGTTCGGGCTGCTCAGCCTGCCGGTTTCGCATCTGACCGGGACAAGGAGCCTGTCCCCGCGTCCCGCTCCCTTCAATTATGTTATATTGAATAGTGTAAGCAGGCATACATCGGAAAAAGGGGAGAAACAATGCTATGGCAAAACGAACAGTTCTATACGCTAACCTGCAGCGAAATAAATTACCTAGAGATTGGAGATTCATATGACACTGGAAGTGATTGTTCAAAATGGCGAAGAAGCAAAACAGGCAGAGAAATTAGGCGCGGATCGGGTGGAACTTGTATCCGCAATTGCGGAAGGGGGATTGACCCCCAGTTACGGTACCATCCAACAAGTTCTAGAGCATGTAACTATTCCGGTTCAGGTCATGATACGTCCGCACAGTTTTCATTTTTGCTATTCCAAGGGTGATTTGGATATTATTTGGAAAGATATCGAGGCGTTAATCGACATGGGCGGGGAACGGATTGTCTTTGGCGCGTTAAATCGTGATAGTACCATTAATGAAACCGCTCTGGAAGCTATTATTACTAGGTTTCCGCAGCTGGATATCACGTTTCATAAGGCTTTTGACGAGGTTCCATCGCTAAAAGATGCTTACCAGACTTTGGCAAAATATAAAAAGAACATTAAGCGGATCCTCACATCCGGCGGAAAAAAAGATTGTATGGCTGGTATGAAACATCTTCAAATGCTGGCGGAAATGGAGAAGGATATCGGTGGGCCGCGCATCATGCCGGGAGGAGGACTTGATGCCGCGACAATTGCAGATATTCATCACAAGCTGGCTGCTGAACAATATCATTTTGGAAAAGCTGTTCGGGTAAATGAAAGTTTCTCTAACAATTTTGACAGTGAAACGATGCTGCATATAAAGAACGTCATTCGAAATTGAGGGCGGGGATTGAATCACTTTTATCGCGTGTAAAAATTTCCATTAGAGGATAGGGGTATGCCTTTGCACCTCTTCCTGTCTAGCTTACAATGAATGCGGAGGTGAAACAAATGGGAGTTGTAACGGTTGATTTTGATGGTACCCTTTATCAGGGAAATTCGTTTAAGTTGATGTTTCAGACGGCGAACAAGGAGTTTGGTCTGAAGCAGTGGGCAGTGGTTGCCACTGGCATCGTAAAGGCAGCGGCCATAGGCATGTTGAAAGGGAAGAATGCGTTTCGGCTGGAATTTTTCAAAGCGTTCGCCAAGTCATTTAAAGGGAAAACTAGCAGCGAGTTAGATGATTTTTTCCAGAAGTTGGTGGCGTTGGGCAAGCAGGATGCCCATCATGACTTGATACATAAAATCCGCGAACATGAACGCCAAGGAAATAAAATTATTGTTTTGTCCGGTGCACTGCACCCATTTTTAAAAGCTTTTACAAAAGAATTGGCGCTAGATGTGCATGTGATCAGTACGGAATTGCAGTTCAACCAAAAAGGCAAGTGCACAGGAAAAGTTGGTCCGATTATTAACGGGAATGAAAAGGTGAAAAAAGTGCAGGAATGGATGAAATATGAGAAGCAGACCGGGAAACTGACGGACGAAGAGGCGACTGAAGTCTGGGCTTATGCCGATAGTGAAAGCGATATCCCGCTGTTTCAGTTTGTAACATATCCTATTGTTGTTAATCCGGATCAGGGGATGAAAGAGATTGCGGAAAAGTATAATTGGCCTTTGTTTGTTTAATGGGCTGTAATACATCCGCTTCTAAACTTGGACAAGCCATACGTGAAGGTGGGGGATAAACAGCCCGGCCGATAATAACGCGACGTCCTCGAAAAAGGAAAGCATTTTTTCTCACGAAGATGCTTTGCTGTCGCAGCTTTCCTTGTTCTGTCGCAACGCCTGCACTAGTACGTCCCGGGCGTCGTAAATTCCCGATTCGTCAACTAATACTCAGTGGGGGAGGGAACCCCCACTGAATGAAGTCTCACTTTACGGGCCAGAGGACTGAAACAAGGCGCCTGTCCCCGCGTCACATACCTTAACAGATATACACTACGAAACTATAGTTTATAACCTGTCCTGCTTTTGAAGCGTTTTAGGATAACACTGCTCTCTACTCTTGTAATCCCCTTTACTGAATATAATTCACCATTAATAAAGTCTTCCAACATTAAGAAGTTGTCGACCAATACGTGCATATGTAAGGTGCTTGGTCCAGTCATCTGATAGATACTGGCGACATTTGGATGATCGGCCAGGTTTTGTGCAATCTCTTGAAAATGATATGGCTCAACATCCACCTCAAAAAATGCAGACACGGTTTTTCCTGCCTTTTCTGAGTTAATAATTACTGTAAACTTTTCAATGACTCCCTTCTCTTTCAGATTTTTTATCCTTTCCTTTACAGCAACACGTGAAATGTCTACCTTTTTGGACAGTTCAACGTACGATAACCTGCCATCCTCGACTAGCTCTTCTAACAATTTTTTATCTATTTCATCAATATCCATATTATTCCTCCACAATTAGGTTACTTAATATTTAAAATATTATATCATACTTTTTACTTGTGAAACTAATTTTACCAAAAACCTTTATATGTGTAAGCGAATTCAGAAATATTTTTTACAATTGTTTAAATTTATATTGACATTGCCACAATTCACAAGTAAAATCATCTTTAAATTATAATGAATTATATGAAAATTTTCCATACGGAGGTGAGAAAATGATTAGTTTAATAATCCGGCGTTTCTTCCAATTACTTTTGCTTTTGCTCGGTATCTCGTTTTTGGTATTTATGAGCATGCATTTTGCTCCAGGGGATCCGGCTACTATAATCGGCGGGCCAAATGCTACATCCTCCGATTTAGAGGCTATCCGGGAAGAATTAGGGCTTGACCGTCCGGTATTAGTGCAATATTTCGATTATCTTGGTGGCATTTTGCAAGGTGATTTCGGTTACTCTTATCAAACTGGACAAGCAGTGACAGAGGCAATTCTTACTAGATTCCCGACTACAGTGAAGTTAGCCGCATCCAGTACACTGGTTGCGATAATCATTGGCGTTATTGCAGGAATCATTTCCGCAAGAAAACAAAATTCCTGGATTGATGTGACAAGCACAACGTTTGCATTAGCTGGTGTCTCAATCCCTAACTTCTGGCTGGGAGCTATGCTGATTCTGGTTTTTGCAGTAAATCTGCAACTATTGCCTGTAGGAGGGCTGAATGCTCCTTTTTATACGTTAGAGGGATTAAAGGAATTAATTTTGCCGTCCATTACACTGGGTACAGCTTCAGCGGCTTTAATTGCCAGAATGACAAGATCGTCCATGCTTGAAGTTGTTCGATCAGATTATATTCGTACTGCTAAGGCAAAAGGCGTCAGGAAAAGACCTCTTATCTGGATTCATGCACTGAAAAATGCCATGATTCCGGTTGTGACCGTCATTGGGATTAACTTTGGAACGCTGCTTGGAGGCACAATCATAACGGAGCAGGTGTTTGCGATAAATGGTGTTGGCCGATTAATGATTGATGCGATTGCAGCACGTGATTTTCCGATTGTACAAGGAACAGTCTTGTTGGTGGCGGCGGTGTTTGTCGTTGTTAACTTGATTGTGGATATTATTTACGCGCTAATTGATCCACGGATTGGTTATTAAGTGAAAAAGGGGGGGATTACATGTCTGCAACAGTTGCGGATGATAAACAAAAGGCTAGAAAGAAGTCCAGTGAGAACCGATTTATTAAAACGGTTAAAAGTGTCATCAAAAATAAACTGGCAGCGGTGGGTTTGGTTATTATTTTTTTAATTGTAATTGCGGCAATATTTGCACCAGTCCTTTCCAGCTACGGGCCTAATGAGCAACATTTGCAAAGCACGAAGTTAGGAGTAGGTTCGGAAGGTCACTTTCTGGGCACGGATAATTACGGCCGTGATATGTGGTCAAGGATCGTGAATGGTGCAAGTATATCGTTGCTGGTTGGCATATGTTCAGTAGGAATTGGTTTAATTGGTGGTATTATACTTGGTCTATTAGCCGGATATTATCGGCAACTCGACGGAATTATTATGCGAATTGTGGACTTACTGTTTGCTTTTCCTGGCATTTTATTAGCTATGCTGATTATTGCCATGCTTGGGACAAGTCTTATAAATGTCGTTATCGCGATTAGTATCTGGTCTATTCCGGGCTGTGCAAGAATTGTTCGAGGAAGTGTTTTATCCATTAAAAAGCAAGAATATATACTCGCTATGAAATCTGTAGGGGCGAGTGATTGGAGGATCCTATTTAAACATATACTCCCGAACTGTACTGCTCCTCTAATCGTATATGGGACCATGCGGATGGCGACTGCAATTTTGTCCACTTCTGCTTTAAGTTATCTTGGTTTGGGAGCACAGCCGCCAACACCAGAGTGGGGTGCCATGATAGCGGCGGGACAGGATTTCATGTGGGAAGCACCACATCTAGCAATCATTCCCGGAGTAGCGATTATGCTGACCGTTTTTGCTTTTAATGTAGTCGGTGATGGGTTAAGGGATGCCTTGGATCCTAATATGGATTTAAATACGTAATATGGAGAGGGGAATATGAAATGAAGAGAATAAAATTTGTCGGACTGGTATTACTTTTCATTACAGGAATACTTGTGATGGCCGGCTGCAACAGTGAGGGAAGCAGTGGTAAGAGTGACGGGGGAAGTGATGCACCGTCCGAGATAACGTACGCCACTACGTCGGATGCGGCGGGTCTGTCGCCAATTGATACGAATGATTCCGTATCGTCCAATGTTACCTATCAGGTTTATGAAACATTGTTTACTCAAAACCCGGAAACACTTGAGCCTGAACCATTGCTGGCCGAATCATACGAGACACCTGATGAAAATACATGGGTCATTAAATTGAAAGAAGGTATTACATTCCATGACGGGACACCATTTAATGCAGAAGCAGTAAAATATACATTTGACCAGATGAAAGATCCGGATAGAGCTGCTCCACGTGCATCATTGCTTGACCCGGTTGAATCTATTGAAGTTAAAGATGAATATACAGTTGTACTGAAAACAAAAGAACCTTATGGGCCTATGTTAGCAGCACTTAGTCATACCAATGCGGCGATTGTAAGCCCGACAGCGGATAAGGAAGGGGATATAAACAAAGAACCGGTTGGAACTGGTCCATTCGTTTTTGAAGAATGGGTGGAAGGCGATCATATTACCTTGACGAAAAATGAAGATTATTGGAGAGAGCCTGCTGAGATTGAAACCGTTACTTATAAAGTAGTGCCGGAAGTGTCTACAGCTATTTCTATGCTCGAAACAGGTGAGGTTCAATTCATTGACGCGATACCATCCGATCATTTAGGCCGTGTCGAGTCAATTGGTAATGTGGAGGTCCAAAAATCAGAAGGTACAAGGGTTTCTTATTTAGGGTTCAATATGGAGAAGGAACCTTTCAATGAACTGGAGTTTAGAAAGGCTGTCGCTTACGGGATAAATCAGGAAGCATATGTGTCCCAGCTTAACGGCATTGGCGTCCACAACGAAAGTATCATCGGCCCGAAAGTATTTGGATACAATGAAGAAGCAACATCTTCAGCTTATGAATACGATCCGGAAAAAGCAAAACAGATCATTCAGGAAAATGGGTACGATGGTCAGGAAATAACGCTTTTTTCAGCCAATCGGGACAATTATATGAAAATGGCTGAAATTGTTGAATCGCAATTAACGGAGATAGGGTTAAATGTATCGATAGAAACGATGGAATGGGCGAGCTTTTTGGACACTGCCAGACAGGGAGATTACGAGATGACTTTCCTTGGCTGGGCCAATAGTACTGCTGATGGAAGTGAGTTGCTCTATCCAAATCTTCATTCTGATAATATCGGGGCATCTAACTATTCCCGTTACAGCAATAGTGAATTTGATAAGCTGGTAGAGGAATCCCGAACTTCTGTGGATCAGGAAGCAAGAAAAGAGAAGCTGCATGAAGCAAATGTACTCGCTATGAAGGATGCACCATGGGTCGTAATGCAGCATGGCATGGTGACGTTAGCTTATGATAAATCGGTTGAAGGGCTCGTTGTTGATCCAACCGGTATGTGGTCTCTATATCCGGTAACAAGGGAGTAGGTGTTGATATGTCGCAATTATTGCAAGTAGAGAACTTGGAAACCAAATTTCGAACAGCCGACGGCAAACTGCCGGCTGTTCGAAATATATCATTTTCCGTGGATAAAGAGGAAACGTTATGTATTGTTGGAGAATCTGGAAGTGGAAAAAGTATTACATCGTTATCTATTATGGGGCTTCTTCCGCCAAACGGTGAAATTTCCAGTGGTTCTATTCTTTTGGACGGTGACAATCTTACTGAAAAAACGGAAGAGGAAATGGAGAAATTAAGAGGCAACACGCTTTCGATGATTTTTCAGGAGCCAATGACTGCATTGAATCCTGTGCTGACAATTGGTTATCAGTTACGGGAACCATTAATCATTCATAAAAAAATGTCTAAAAAAGAAGCCAATAAAAAAAGTATCGAACTATTGGATAAGGTCGGCATTCCGAATCCTAAGGAAAAGATGGCCCAATACCCGCATGAACTGAGCGGGGGAATGAGACAGCGGGTGATGATATCCATTGCATTGGCGTGTGAACCGTCATTATTGGTTGCAGATGAACCGACCACAGCCTTGGATGTCACGATACAGGCCCAGATATTGGATTTAATGAATGAACTTAAAGAAGAAATCGGTATGGGTGTGGTTTTTGTTACGCATGATATGGGCGTTGTTGCGGAAATAGCTGACCGGGTTATGGTTATGTATGCCGGTGAGGTCGTGGAAATTGCGGATGTTGAAAGCATATTTGAAAATCCGCAGCACCCATATACGAAGGGTCTGCTTAATTCTGTTCCGGACGTAGATGATGAAACACAGGAACTGGAAGTCATTCAAGGTTCCATGCCAGGGCTTGATGAAGAAATCACTGGGTGCAGGTTTCACCCTCGCTGTCCGTTCGCAATGGAGACATGCAAGCAAAAAGAACCGCCTTTATTCGAAGTTACATCTGATCATTCCAGTAAATGCTGGCTCCAGGAGGTGAAACAGGATGGAAACTCAGGCGCAATTACTCGAAGTTAAAAATATAAAAAAGCACTTTCCTATTAAAGGTGGTATTTTGCAGAGACCACAGTCGTTTGTGAAGGCTGTAAATGGTGTTGATTTGACCGTTTCTGAGGGAGAAACGCTAGGCATTGTTGGAGAATCCGGGTGCGGAAAGTCCACACTGGGAAGACTTGTCATAGGTTTGGAAAAATTAACAGAAGGTACGATTTTCTTTAATGGAGAGTCTATCGGTGATTTGCCGGATCGGAAACTAAAAAAATACAAAAGAAACTTGCAGATGATATTCCAGGATCCGTATGCATCCCTAAACCCGCGGCAAAAAATAGGTGATGCGCTGGAAGAGGTTTTTATTATTCATTCCGAAATGGATAAAACGGAACGACAATCGAAAGTAAAAGAACTCTTAAAGGAAGTCGGGTTGAAAGAGGAACATTATGACAGGTTTCCTCATGAATTCAGTGGTGGACAAAGACAGCGGGTGGGCATAGCACGTGCACTGGCACTTAACCCTTCCCTGATTGTTTGCGATGAAGCGGTGTCCGCCCTTGATGTGTCAGTTCAGGCACAAATTATGAAACTTCTAAAAAAACTGCAGGAAAAATACAATTTAACGTATCTATTTATCTCTCATGACTTGGGTGTGGTCAGGCATATGAGTGACAGGGTTCTTGTGATGTATCTCGGGGCACAGGTAGAAATGGGGGACTCACAGCAAATTTACAACAATCCGCTGCACCCTTATACAAAGGCTTTGTTGTCTGCTATCCCTCGGACCAACCCAAAACATAAGTCAGAGCGGATTAAATTACAAGGGGATTTGCCCAGTGCGTCTGACTATCCAAAAGGGTGTCCATTTCATACCCGCTGCCCGATAGCCCAAGCACACTGTGCAGAGGTTATACCGGAATGGAGAGAGGTCGAGGAAAATCATTTTGTGGCATGTCACGAAGTTCAACAGAAAGGAAGATTGGAATGAAAAATCTCAATCATTTTAACTATCCGTATTCTTCCACGAAGAACTCAGCTTTTGCGAAGAATGGGATGGTCGCTACTTCCCAGCCACTCGCCTCCCAGGCTGGGCTTGATATTCTAAAAAAAGGTGGCAATGCGATTGACGCTGCCATTGCAACAGCTGCCTGCCTGACTGTAGTGGAGCCAACTTCGAACGGGATTGGAGGAGATGCTTTTGCGCTGGTTTGGACGAAGGGGAAGTTGCATGGACTGAATGGCAGCGGACGTTCTCCGGAAACGATTTCGATCAATGGTGTAAAAGAATCAGGACATCAGGAAATACCCAAATATGGCTGGATTCCTGTAACCGTTCCGGGCGTTCCGGATGCTTGGGCTGAACTGTCGGAGAAGTTTGGCAGGCTTCCGTTTCGTTCTATTTTGCAGCCGGCGATTGATTATGCCAGGGAAGGGTTTCCAGTTTCCCCGACATTAAGTAAGTTTTGGAAGAGGGCTTACAATGTTTTTCGGGAAAACTTGACCGATGAAATGTTTTCAGAATGGTTTAAGACATTTGCTCCCGAGGGCAGGGCACCGGAGCCTGGCGAGATTTGGTCATCTGAAAATCATGCCAGGACATTAGAAAAGATTGCCGAGTCCAATGCGGAATCGTTTTATCGCGGCGAACTGGCAGAGGAAATTCGTTCGTTTTCCGAGCAAAATGGGGGATACTTATCTCTTGATGACTTAGCGTCCCACCGGTCTGAATGGGTGGAGCCGATATCTGTGAACTACAGGGGATATGATGTTTGGGAAATCCCTCCAAATGGTCAGGGGCTTGTGGCATTGCAGGCACTTAATATTTTGAAAGGATTTACATTCAACGAAAAAGAATCGGTGGATACCTACCATAAGCAAATTGAAGCTATGAAGCTAGCATTTGCCGACGGTCAGGCTCATATTACAGATGAAAAGCACATGCGGTTTTCTACGGAGTTTTTGCTAAGTGAAGAATATGCTCAGTATCGAAGACAGCTAATCGAAGAGACCGCCCAAATACCGGATGCTGGAGAGCCTGCCTTGAGTGGAACGGTTTACCTTGCTACAGCAGATAATGAAGGGAATATGGTGTCGTTCATTCAGAGTAATTATATGGGATTTGGCTCGGGGCTGGTTGTTCCGGGAACGGGCATTGCGCTGCAGAACCGTGGTCATAATTTCTCCATGGATCCTGATCATGTCAATGCACTAGCAGGTGGCAAAAGAAGCTACCACACGATTATTCCGGGTTTCATGAGTCAGGGAGGGCAGCCTGTTGGACCGTTTGGGGTTATGGGAGGTTTCATGCAGCCACAGGGTCATGTTCAGGTTGTGATGAATACGGTTGATTTTGATCTGACCCCACAGGCAGCGTTGGATGCACCAAGATGGCAATGGCATAAGGACAGAAAAGTCGAAGTGGAAAATCGCTTCCCACATCACATAGCTCAAAGACTGGCGGAAAAAATGCATGACGTGACGATTCAGCTGGAGCCGAACAGTTTCGGAAGGGGCCAGATCATTTGGCGGGATACGGAAACTGGTGTGCTTATCGGTGGTACGGAGTCACGGACGGATGGAGCGGTTTCGTGTTGGTAAAAGATAAAGACTCGCTCGAAGAAAATCAGAATAACAAGCGGCATCAATTCCATCTTTTTCTGGCTTTTTTTCGAGTGGGAATTCTGGGATATGGGGGAGGACCCGGTTCCATTCCACTTATTCATAAAGAAGTGGTAGATAAATATAAATGGGTTAGTGATGAGGAGTTTGGCGATATACTGGCATTGGGCAATACACTCCCTGGGCCTATTGCGACAAAATTGGCAGGTTATATTGGTCACCGTGTATCCGGGTTATTGGGCATGTTTAACGCTATATTTGCTACGATCTTACCGACCATTATTTTAATGATTGTCCTGCTGATGTCGCTGTCTTCCATTAGAGATTTTGATTGGGTGCAGGGAATGACAGCCGCTGTTATCCCGGTCGTCGGTGTGATGCTGGCCGTATTGACATGGCAGTTTTTTGAAAAAGCAGGTAAGGGTATGGGATGGAAACAAACGATTATAATGAGTGCAGTTGTTTTGATTCTATTACAGTTTGCGGGCATCCATCCAGGAATTGTCATAGCCGCGTTGATAGTCATGGCATTATTCAAAAGGGATCCTGGCCGTTCAAGGGAAGGTGAGCAAGCATGATGCTGTACTGGAACATATTTCTTGCCTTTTTAATCCCCGGAATCCTAGGTTACGGGGGAGGTCCTGCCTCCATTCCCCTGATTGAAAATGAAGTTGTCCAGCGTTATGAATGGATGACGGTACAGGAGTTCAGTGAGGTACTGGCTCTTGGAAATTCGCTGCCCGGACCGATCGCCACAAAAATGTCGGGGTATATTGGTTATGAGGTAGGCGGTATTCCGGGTGCGATCGTAGGTGTGTTTGCAACCGTAGCCCCTTCCCTGATACTAATGATTTTCCTGTTAGGTATTTTATATAAATATAAGGACTCCCCGAAAGTGAAAAGATTGACCTTATATGTACGGCCTGTCATCGCCATTTTGCTCGGTTTAATGGCATGGCGGTTCTTTGCGGAATCATATGAAGGAATCGGGATATGGCAATCAGCGTTTCTTATAGTTGCCAGTTATTTATTAATGGAACGTTTCAAAGTCCATCCAGCTTTTGTGATATTAGGTACTCTAGTGTATGGTGGATTTGTTTTGTAAGCTATTTAATGGCCATCACTTTTATGTGGTGGCCATAGTTGTTTGGGACGTGGGGACAGGTTCAGTTTTTCCGCTGCCGGGATGCGGGAACAAGTTGCCTGTCCCAGCGTTCCGGGAAATGTGATAGAATGGTAGGAAAATAGTAGTTTTAAAAGCGAGGTTGCATATGACACAAAAGTTAATCTTCTTTGATATTGACGGAACGCTTCTTGATGATGAAAAAAAGCTACCGGTATCCACGAAACAGGCGATTGCGGATTTGCAGCTGGCAGGGCATATGGTGACGTTTGCGACAGGGCGGGCACCGTTTACGTTTGGGCCGCTGCTGGACGAGCTGAATGTGGACACGTATGTGAGTATTAATGGCCAGTATGTGGTGCATGATAACCGGGTTATTTACAAAAATCCGCTGTATGCAACTGATCTGGGTGAACTGGAAAGCCATGCTGCGGCTGGGGCTCATCCGTTGATTTATCTGAGCCATGATAATTGGTATTCGAATACAGAGCATCACCCATATATTCAGACGGCGATTGATTCGCTGAAGATTGAGCAGGAAGTGATATATGACCCGGCGTTTTACAAGACGGGCGATGTATATCAGGCGCTATTGTTTTGTGAGGATGGAAGTGAAGCGGAGTACGTGCGCCGATTCGAGCAGCTGGAGTTTATCCGCTGGCACGATTACTCTGTTGATGTCATTCCCGCCGGCGGCTCCAAAGCAGCGGGCATCGATCGTTTGCTTGAGCATCTGCAGATTTCTCCCGAGGCTGTCTATGCATTTGGCGATGGGCTGAACGATATCGAAATGCTTCAGTCGATTGAAAACAGCGTCGCCATGGGCAATGCTCCCGATGTTGTGAAGGATTCAGCCAGTGCAGTTACAAGAGACGTGAATGATGATGGAATTTGGCATGGATTAAAGAAAATTGGGTTGTTGAGATGAGGGGGGGAGTGGCTTTAATTTGTGAGAGCGCAGTCGCTGAACCTGTGCGGCGCGCGACCCAAATCGATCGAGCAGACTTTACTTGAACTCATTCCATTCAATACCACTCAATAAATTCGACAAAATTCGGGCGGTGACAGGCACTTTCTCAATTCATTTCCGTTTAGAATCTACCTCTAAAAGGGAATTCGTGGCGTGGCAGCGTAATTTTTACTATGCTAAGATAGTATACTATTCGTAACGAACTTATGACTGGGACAAGGAGCCTGTCCCCACGTCCCCGCACGTGTGGGGGCTAAGACAGTGAGCCTGTCCCCGTGTCCCGGAGGAGCTGATTTGGGTGTTTGAGCGGAGGTTGAGGCATACGCGGCGGTATCAGGAGATTGTGAATGCGTTTATTCGGTATGGGTTTGGTTACTTTTTGTTTCGCGTTGGGATTACGGACCGGGATTTGTCGAGGGGGAAGGTCCCTAGCGATGCTGATGTCAATCTGCAGAGCATTGGAAGGCGGCTGCGCTTGACGCTGCAGGAGCTTGGGCCGTCGTTCATTAAGCTTGGCCAGATTGCCAGTACACGGCATGATGTGCTTCCGCGGGAGATTATTACGGAATTGGAGCAGCTGCAGGATCATGTGTCAGTATTTTCGTTCGATCATGTTCAAAACACGATTGAGTCAGAGCTTGAGGATTCGCTTGACAATGTGTTTGACCATGTCGATCCGGAACCGATTGCCACGGCGTCGATTGGGCAGGTACATACGGCCAGGCTTTTTACCGGGGAGGAAGTGGTGGTCAAGGTGCAGCGCCCCGGCTTAAAGCCTGTGATGGAAACGGATCTTGAGATACTTGAAAAAATCGGGCAAATGCTGGAGGAACGCACGGTCTGGGCGAAACGCTACCGGGTGCAAGACATCATTCATGAGTTGTCCATTTCATTAAGGAATGAGCTTGATTACTTGATGGAAGGGCGCAGCGGCGAGCGGATCGCCAAGCAATTTCAGCAGCAGATGTTCGTACGTGTGCCGACGATCTATTGGGATTATACGACCAAAAAAGTGCTGACGATGGAAAAAGTGAACGGGATTAAAGTTTCCGATGTTGACACGCTTGATGCGGAAGGCTATGACCGGCACCTGATTGCTAAGCGGCTGGCCGATGCGATGTTCGCGCAGATTCTTGATAAAGGTTTTTTTCATGCGGATCCGCACGCTGGCAATGTGTATATTTTGCCTAAAAACACGATTACGTTTCTCGATTTTGGCGAAGTTGGACGGATCAGTGATGAGATGACGTACCATTTTGCCTCCATTATCGTCCATCTGCATAACGGCAATGCGGAGGCCCTGATCAAGATTTTTTCTAAAATGGATCTGATTGGCGAAAAAACCGATATCAATGCGTTCCAGCGCGATTTGGAGGCGCTGCATGACAGTTATGCGAACGTTATGCTGAAGGATATGAGTCTTGGAAAAATTATTATCGAAATTTTTCAGGTTGCATACTACCATTATATTGATATTCCGTCTGAAATGGCGATTCTCAGCAAAACAATTCTGACGCTGGAAGGGGTTATTAGCCGAATGGACCCGGACTTCAGCATTATGCGAGCGGCCGAGCCCTATGCGCGCAAGGTGCTGAAGCGACGGTACAGCCCACGGCGGATACTGCGCAATTCCATGAGTGAAATTGCAGAAAATCTCGAAATTATTACTGGCCTGCCGCGTGATGTGAAGGAGGTCATGTCGACCTTGCAGCGGGGCCGTGTTGGGCTTGATATCAATGTGAAGCAGGCAGAGCGATTTCTTCACCGTTTTGATAAAATCAGCAACCGGCTGTCGTTCAGCATTATTATGCTCGCATTCAGCATCCTGATGGCCGGTTTAATTATCGGATCGGCCATCACCGACCAGAGCACCGTCATCTGGGAGCTGCCCATCATTGAAATCGGAGCCGTCATCGCAACACTCATGTTCATCCTCATGGTCATTACCATCATCCGCTCCGGCCGCATGTAACAGGTAGCTGACAGCGCACCGGGACGCGGGGACGGGCTCAGTGACGGGCTCCTTGTCCCGGCTTGATCGAGGCGTCTGGGACCCGGCCAATCCGGCATCTGTCCCAACCTGCCAGTCCTGACTGTGATGGCGCCGCTGGGAAAATGACCCCGCCCCTATGTTTCGATTCCAAAATTTGGTGGAACCGTAAGCCTGTCCCCATGTCCCAGAAATCTAGTGAAACGATTTCATATCTGGTAGAAACGTGGTATAATATAAAATTGTGATTAGTTTTCCTATCCCTCTGTAACACGATAACACCATGAGCAATCATAAAGGGGTTTTTATTTTGTCAGCAGAACAGATTGGCTTTACATTGCTTTATCTCGGTTTGTTTTTACTGCTTGGTAAATGGATTCGCGTCAGGGTGAAGTGGACGCAGAATCTATTTTTGCCTTCTTCTATTATTGGAGGTTTTTTGGCGTTATTGGTCGGTCCTCAAGTGTTGGGGAAGATTTTAGGAATGTTTGCCGGTAGTGACTCATTGTTAAATAATGGGCTCATCCCTCCGCAAGTGACAGAAGTTTGGGGAACGCTGCCCGGACTGATGATTAATGTTGTGTTTGCATCCTTATTCCTCGGTACGACCATCCCCGGCATCAAAAAGATTTGGCGCTTAGCCGGTGCACAGCTTTCATTTGGCTGGACGATGGGCTGGGGCCAATATGTGTTAGGGATATTGCTGGCTGTTCTTGTTTTATCGCCGCTTTTCGGACTGCCGCCGATGACCGGAGCCTTAATTGAAATTGCCTTCGAAGGTGGTCACGGAACAGCGGCAGGCATGGGCGAGACGTTCAAGGATCTTGGCTTTGAGGAAGCATATGATCTGTCCATTGGCTTGGCGACAGTCGGTTTAATATCCGGTGTCGTTGCCGGCATTATTTTGATCAATTGGGGTGTCAGAAGAAATAAGACACAAGTAATCAAAAACGTCGAAGGTTTCTCTGATCTGCGAAAACGAGGGATTATGGAATTTCAGAACAGGGAACCTGCCGCTAATATGACGGTCAGGACAGAATCGATTGAACCGCTGTCACTGCATTTTGCGCTTGTTGGACTTGCTGTGTTAGTCGGCTATCTCATACTGCAATTTTTGATTTGGCTGGAAAGCGTCACTTGGGGCGCTATGACAGGCTCGGAATTTATGACGTATATTCCATTGTTTCCTTTGGCCATGATAGGCGGTATTATTGTGCAGCTGATTTTCAGCAAACTAGACCAGAACCATATATTGGACCGGCCGATGATCAGCCGTATCCAGGGATTTGCGCTGGATATATTAGTCGTGACGGCAATTGGTACGATTTCGCTTGATGTCATCGGTAACCACATTATTCCATTCCTGTTGCTAGCTGCATTGGGAATTACCTGGAATATATTCGGTGTGCTTGTGTTAGCACCGCGTATTATTCCGACCTATTGGTTCGAACGTGCCATGGGGGACTTCGGGCAATCAATGGGTGTAACAGCAACAGGACTATTGCTTATGCGTGTGGTTGATCCGAAAAATGATTCGCCCGCGTTTGAAAGCTTTGGCTATAAACAATTAGTCTTTGAGCCACTGCTTGGCGGCGGACTTGTAACATCGCTGTCCGTACCGCTCATCTTTGAATTCGGCCCGATTCCATTTCTCATTATTTCAGCCGTCATGTGCCTCTTAGGCCTGCTGATGGGGCTCTTGTACTTCGGTAAGAAGAAAAGTTAAGGGATGCGGGGCCCCTCCACGTCCCGTTGACAGTTTTGAATTTTCGTGCTATGTTGTTTTTACAAAATTTTATAACCTTAGATTCCACTAGGGGTGCCTTTTAAAAAGGCTGAGATCGAAGTGATGGACTTTGAGACCCTTTGAACTTGAGACGGTTAAGGCCGGCGTAGGGAAGTGGCAAGTAGTTGAGCAGCGTTTCATTCATGGTTGAATAAGCGTGAAAACCACTTTCCGACGTCTATGGAAAGTGGTTTTTTGTATTGTCAGAAAACTATTAGCCGGGCCAGATCCAAACCCAATCCAAAGCCAAAAGGGGGGATGCGCGATTCGGGAATTCCATATTATTTCGACTGGGCAGCAGTCCGCTGGTGAGTTGGTCTCTATTCTTAAACAGATACATCCGTATATTGATTTTGTCCATCTTCGTGAAAAAACGTGGACGGATAAAGAAATGGTGGAAGCCATCGATAGACTTTTGTCCCAAGGCGTACCGAGCGAGAAGATTATTGTGAACAATCGGATTGCGGTGGCACATGTCACAGGAGTACGGGGCGTTCAGCTGACCCATCAAAGCATTGGCCTGCCGAAAGTCAAAAACTATTATGATCACTTGCGGATAGGCTGTTCGGTTCATTCTACAGATGAAGCGATAAACGCCGCGGATCATGGGGCGGATTATCTGGTGTATGGACACATCTTTGAAAGCGGTTCAAAGCCAGGGTTGGCACCTCGAGGACTGAAAAATCTGCAGGACGTCGCCGAGAGTACAACGGTTCCGGTTATTGCAATTGGTGGTATAACGCCTGAAAACACACGGGATGTCCTGGCAGCCGGCGCCAGTGGTATTGCGGTTCTATCTGGGGTGCTTTTGGCGAGGAACCCATTGGAAGCTGTCAGGAGCTACCGGCGTCAATTAGCAGCTGTAGGGGACGAAAAAGCGGTGTGGTGATGGGCTTGCATCTGGCGGGCGAGGGTGTTTTGACTTGGATGTACAATCCACTTGTGTGCCAGCTCGGGGAGCATGTGACTGTCTGCCAATCTATTAAGGAGGTGAACGTATGCGACTCATTGTCAACGGCAATAGCGCTCAAGTGCCGGAAAAAGTGAAAACCATTTCAGATGTGAAGCGGTATTTTAATATCGACCAATCTGTTGTGATTGTGGAACATAACGGCGACATTCTGGATAAGGACTACCACACACAACAGGAAGTGGCCGATGGAGATAAGATTGAATTAGTACAATTTGTAGGAGGCGGTTGAATGTTAACAGTTGGTGAAAAGCAATTTAACTCACGGTTATTTTTGGGGACAGGGAAGTACCCTGACTTTGATGTACAAAAAGAAGCGGTAAATGTCTCTGGAACAGATGTTTTGACGTTTTCGGTGCGCCGGATGAATATTTTTGAGCCTTCTCAGCCGAATTTTCTGGAAAAACTTGATGTAGAAAAATACAGTCTGCTGCCAAATACGGCTGGTGCCAAAACAGCACAAGAAGCGGTGCGCACCGCCAAGCTGGCTAATGCTTCCGGGCTTTGTGACATGATTAAAGTAGAAGTGATTGGCTGTGATAAAACATTGCTGCCTGACCCGGTGGAGACATTAAAAGCGACAGAGGAATTGGTGAAAGAAGGCTACACGGTGCTCCCGTATACGTCCGATGATGTAGTGCTGGCGCAAAGGCTGGAGGAATTGGGTGCACATGCTGTGATGCCGGGTGCCTCCCCAATCGGATCCGGGCAGGGAATTATAAATCCGCTTAATTTAAGTTTAATCATCGAGCAATTAACGGTTCCTGTCATTGTCGATGCTGGAATCGGCTCCCCGAAAGATGTGGTGACCGCAATGGAAATTGGCGCGGACGGGGTGCTGCTGAACACGGCCGTTTCTGCTGCATCCAACCCGGTCAAAATGGCTGAGGCGATGAAACTTGCGGCAGAATCTGGCCGGCTTGGCTATGAAGCAGGGCGCATTCCAACAAAACGATACGCCACAGCGAGCAGTCCAATGGAAGGAATCAGTGTCTAATGGTGGAACGCTATTCCAGGCAAATTTTATTTTCCGGTATTCAGGAAGAGGGGCAGGTCCTGCTCGGGAACAAGCATGTCCTGGTGATTGGTGCCGGTGCACTTGGCACTGGAAATGCGGAAGTGCTTGTTCGTTCCGGTGTCGGCAAAATGACCATTGTCGACAGGGATTACGTGGAGTGGAGCAATTTGCAGCGGCAGCAATTGTATACGGAGGAAGATGCCAAAAACCATATCCCGAAAGTCATTTCCGCTAAAGAACGATTGGAAGCGATTAACATTGATGTGACAATCGAGGCGCATATTGTTGATATCACGCCGGCTGAAATGGAGCAGTTTGTCCCTGGCGTTGATTTAATCATGGATGCTACCGATAATTTTGAAATCCGCATGATAATCAATGACGCGGCTCAAAAATACGGCATTCCGTGGATTTATGGGTCGATTGTCGCCAGTTATGGTGTGAGTTATGCCGTCATTCCGGGGAAATCCCCGTGCCTGCATTGTCTCTTGGGTGACATTCCCATTGGCGGGCTGACCTGTGACACGGGCGGGGTCATCAGTCCGGTCGTTCAGCTGGTGGTCGGGCATCAGACTGCTGAAGCGCTGAAAATCCTTACTGAAAACTGGAGTCACTTGCGGCAGGAGCTGATCTCTTTCGATGTATGGGCGAATCACCATTCATCCATTAACGTCGAAAAGCTAAAAAAAGATGCTTGTCCGTCGTGCGGACCGGAAGCCATGTACCCATTTTTGGCTTATCACGATCACACGAAAACGGAAGTGCTCTGCGGGCGGGATACAGTACAGATCCGCCCGCCATCAAAAGAAACAAGAGATCTGGAAGTAACTGCTGCCAACTTAGCCAAACTTGGAAAAGTAGAACAGAATGCATTTTTACTCCAGTTTAAAACGGATAAAAATCGACTGGTTCTATTTAAGGACGGCCGTGTGCTTGTGCACGGGACAAATGATGCAGCGGAAGCGAGGTCTCTTTACCACAGGTTTCTTGGTTAGATTGGGGAGCAACGATGATGGATCCGGCTGATTTTTTGACCACAGACCTTCATGTTGAAACAAAAGAACAAGCATTGCGGCACCTGTCAGGGCTAATGGCGGAAAAAGGGGCTGTGACAGACATGCACACCACAGCTATTTTGCAGCGTGAAGCGCAATTCCCGACAGGATTGCCGGTGACTCCATATGGGGTGGCCATCCCCCATACAGACGGAACGTATGTTTTAAAGCCACAACTCGCATTTGCTTCTTTAAAGAATCCGGTAGTGTTTCAGGAGATGGGCAATCGCAGCCGTGAAATTCAGGTTACCTTTATTTTTATGCTTGCTTTGCAGGATGCGGATGCCCACCTGACACTGCTGCAAACCATACTCGGATGCCTGCAGAACCGTTCGTTTGTCCGGGAATTAAAAAACGTTCAAACGAGCAAGGGGCTGGTGGAGTTGGTTGAAGAAAATGCTGAGAGGGGGTAGTCTTTGGAAGTTTTACAGTGGTTTGTCGATTTGGGGGCAAGTGTCATGCTCCCAATTATTATTTTCATCTTTGCTTTGCTATTGGGAACAAAGCCCAAAAATGCATTCTATTCGGGCCTGACTGTCGGGATTGGTTTTGTTGGATTGAACCTGATTATCGAGTTATTGACCACCAGTTTGGGGCCGGCGGCAAAATCGATGGTCGACCACTTTGGATTTGATCTGCATACCATTGATGTCGGCTGGCCGGCAGCTGCGGCTATTTCCTATGGGACTGCCTTAGGAAGTTTGGCTATTCCAGTTGGGCTTGGGGTCAATTTTTTACTGCTCATAGTCGGGTTGACGAAAACGTTAAACGTCGATATTTGGAACTATTGGCATTGTGCGTTTACCGGGTCCCTCGTTTTTGCGATGACGAATGATTTTGCTTTAGGGCTGTTTACCATAGTGGTACATGTTCTCGTTATTTTCTTGTTAGCAGATTTGCTGGCATCAGATATTGAAGGATACTTTGGGTTTAAACGGGTTACTTTTCCGCATGCGGCTTCTGCACCTTCCTATTTTTTGGCAAAACCGCTTGATGCTGTTTTTGATCGCATTCCAGGAATGAACAGGATTGAGGCTAGTCCGGAAACGATTCAAAAGCGGTTTGGATTTTTGGGGGATTCAACTGTTATTGGGACGTTGCTTGGTCTTATTATTGGTGTGTTGGCAGGTTATAACGTAACGGATACGCTGCAATTAGCCATCAAAACAGGAGCGGTTTTGCTATTAATGCCGAAAATGGTGGCGCTGCTAATGGAAGGATTGAATCCTATTTCTGAGGCTGGAAGTGACTTGATTAAAAAGCGGTTTCCAAACAGGGATTTATACATTGGCATGGACAGCGCCTTATCGGTCGGGCACCCGGCTGTTTTATCGGCTTCACTCGTCATGGTCCCCGTGACATTGGTTTTGGCGGTCATGTTGCCTGGCAATACCGTGTTGCCATTTGGTGATTTGGCGACAATTCCATTTCTCGTATGCCTGATGGTGCCTGTCTTTCGAGGGAATATACTGCGAACGGTCATAGCAGCAACGATCTACATTGGTGTTGGATTGTATATCGCAACATGGATCACACCATTATTTACAGACATGGCAGCAGCTGCTGACTTTGATATGGAGGATTATACCAGCATTTCCGCACTTGTGGACGGAGCCGTTTGGACGACAGGATTATTTGCCGGACTGGGAAAACTATTAAACTGGTACGGCATTGGAATCATTGGTGTACTAGCTTTCAGCGGATTAGTGTACGTTAATAAAATCAGAGGGGGAAAATAATGAAAAAAGTGCTGGTCGTTTGCGGTACGGGCGTTGCGACATCGACCATCGTCACGGGAAAAGTAAAAAATTGGCTGCTGGAAAATGACCTGATGAACCAAGTGGAACTTCATCAGGGGAAAATTAATGATACAACCCATAAATGGAATGACTATGACTTTATTATATCGACAACCATTGTACCAGACCACATTCAGGCAACCGTTATCGATGGCGTGTCACTCTTGACAGGAATCGGAACAGAAGACGTTTATGACCAGATCAGTAGACAACTTGAGTAGGGACGCGGGTAGCCCGCGTTCCTTTTGCCTGATGGGTACCTATAAAATTTGGTGGGCCGTCACCGCGTCCCTATAAAAATATGGTTGTTTTTTGTCGTTAAATAGTGGTATAATCTTTATGTAACCGGTTGCACATCATGATTAAACAAGGGGACAGAGACATGATAACGTTTTTCATATCCATTGTTGTATTAATTTTTGGCTATTTTATTTACGGAAAATTTGTTGAAAAGACATTCGGAATAGATGACTCACGCAAAACACCTTCCATTGCTAATCAGGACGGTGTGGATTTTGTTCCTATGAAAAAACAAAATAACGCTATGATTCAATTACTGAATATTGCCGGAACAGGACCCATATTTGGCCCGATTATGGGAGCATTATTTGGGCCTGTTGCATTTCTTTGGATTGTTTTGGGGTCCATTTTTGCAGGGGGCGTTCACGACTATTTAACTGGTATGATTTCAATTCGAAACAAAGGGGCACATATACCAGAACTAGCCGGAAAGTTTTTAGGGAATTTTTCCAAGCATTTGGTTAATGCCTTTGCACTGTTGCTTCTTCTTTTGGTAGGGACAGTTTTTGCGACAACGTCCGGCTCTTTGCTCCATGTTTTACTTGATGGTCAGGTAACGTTATGGATTATTATAGGTATTATCTTTCTTTATTTCTTATTATCTACTATTTTGCCTATTGATAAAATCATTGGGAGAATATATCCAATCCTTGGCGCAACACTTTTAATCGGTACACTCGGTGTCGGTATTACCATGTTTACTTCTGGTTATGGTTCAGAAATTCCTGAGCTCACACTGGAAAATATGCATCCGGGTAAACTAGCAATCTTTCCCATGTTATTTTTAACGATAACTTGTGGTGCTTTATCCGGTTTCCATGCGACGCAGACACCTATTATTTCTCGTACCGTTCAAAAAGAGTCCCAAGGGCGGTACATTTTTTACGGGATGATGATTGCAGAGGCTGTTATTGCTATGATCTGGGCTGCTGCTTCCATGAGCCTTTTCCACGGGGAACAGCTAAACGAACTGATTAATGCTGGTACACCTTCAGCGGTTGTCAATGAGGCAGCTACGACTCTGCTTGGTGCAGTCGGCGGAACAATTGCTGTACTTGGGGTTATTGTTCTTCCTATTACGTCTGGAGATACAGCGTTCCGTGCAGCACGTTCTGTTATAGCGGATTATATTAAATTCAATCAAAAGAAAGTGACGAATCGCTTAATCATTGCCGTTCCCTTATTCGTTATTTCTCTTATTCTAACGCAAATTGATTTCGATATTCTGTGGCGCTATTTCTCTTGGGCCAACCAGACGACTGCATCACTCGCGCTTTGGATTGCAACCATGTATCTGCTTGTTAAAGGGAAGCGGTACTGGATTTCTCTTATTCCGGCATTGTTTATTACCGATATGGTGTTTGTCTATATATTGAACGCACAAATTGGTTTTAACCTTTCACTGGATGTGTCACATATTGGCGGTATCATCTTAACCATCGTCTTTGCCATCTGGTTCTTCCGGAAAGCTAAACAGAATAAATCCAACGAAATTGAAATGGACCTTGAAGCTGCCTAGCAAGAGGCCGGGACGCGGAAACAGGCTCCGTGTCCCAATCAAAAAACCCCCTGCAATTGTGTCGGGGGTTTTTGAATTAATAGAATCGTTTGTATCCGTCGAAATGTTTGCTCCAGTAGGAATTGTTCAAATTGGAGATTTCCACTCCATCGGCGCCGGCATGAATGAAGCGCTTGCCGCCGAGGTAGATCCCCATATGAGAAATTCCTTGTTTATACGTATTTTCAAAGAAGACGAGGTCGCCAACTTTAGGCTTGTTTACGTAATAGGCGCGGTTGTAGTAGCCTGCGCTGGAGTGACGTGCAAGGTCTTTTCCAGCCTGACGGTAAGCATAATGGATAAATCCGCTGCAGTCAAAGCCGCTTGGTGATGATCCTGCCCACGCGTAGCCAACGCCTTTCATATCTTTCGCCACACGGATTAATTTATCAACATCATAATCGATATCGGAGGGCGAGGTACTGCTGCCGTTGCTGGCTGATCCTGGCTCGTCCGCAGGTGCATCCGATCCAATGTTCAGTTTTTGACCAATTAGAATTATATCAGATTTCAGGGCGTTCCAATTTTTTAAATCGCTTACGGTAACATTGTGCTTGCTCGCAATTGCTGAAAGCGTGTCACCGGATTTAACGGTATAGACTTTTGCCGCTGCTACATCGTTATCCGGTGCCGGGTTCGTGTTCGGCTGGCTGGTATCTTCTGTTGTGCCGCCGGTATTTTGGTTTCCATTACTGGAGCTGTCTTGTTTGACCACGACAAATTCGTTTCCCGGATAAATCAGCGTTGAATCAAGATTGTTCCATTTCATCAGATCAGTCAAGGCAATATTGTGTTTTGCGGCTATCCCGCTTAAGGTGTCGCCGCGCTTTACGATGTATGTAGACGTTTGGCTGCTGGCTGAATCCGTGGTCTGTTTGCTGGATGTACTTGTATTTTCCGATGATTTGGATGTTTGCAATGTTTGATTCGGATAAATAATGTTTCCGGATAACCCGTTCAGCGATTTTAGGCCAGCAACACTTGTATCAAACTGCTGAGCGATTGACCATAACGAGTCCCCGCTTTTTACATTGTACGCTTGTGCTTCAGTATCATCCGCTGCGACAAACGCGGACGCCACCGCAGCACTGGCGGTCATCGACATAATCAGCTTCCTATTCGCCATATCTTCCCCTCCCATTCAGAAAAATAAAGTAATTCTATTATATCATAGTCCCACATAATTTGATAGAATCCGCAATAGAAATAGGAAAAAAGTAAGCGAGGCCCTACTAGAAGGGGGATCCTACTAAGTGAAGCCCGTGCCAAAACAATGGCTGGCTCCATTCGATGCAACGCGTTTACCTTGGGAGTGCCCTGTTGCCGGGACAAGGTGCCTGTCCCCATGTCCCAGCAGCAGGCCTTGCATCCCGGTATCGGCTTTTGTCAAAAAAACCCATATATATTACTTTTTGGTATTTGTTGTGAGTTTTTAATTACTTTATAACGGTTACGATATTGTTCATGTACCTGCTATAATGAGGAGATAGGTAATTTTACCCAAAAGTGAGGAACGCGTGCCAATGCTGTCTTTTTCGAAGGGAATGCTGAAAAAGTTTTAGGGCTGGACAAGCATCACGCACGACTGGGAAAATGGACCTGTCCCTACATCCCACGCCGGGTGTGCACTTTTTTGTGCAGGGTTTGTGTTAGGATGGGTGTATAAATCGTTCAGGTTCTGATGGAGGATGGTTTTTTGATAAAGGTGATGCTTGTAGATGATCAGCGGTTATTTCGTGAAGGGGTAGAAGCTTTAATTAGGGAAACAGGGGACATCCAGGTGGTTGGAGTGGCGGATAGCGGTGAATCAGCCATAGAGACGCTTGAAAACGAGTCACCGGATGTTGTTCTGATGGATATTCATATGCCTGGCATGGATGGGATTAAAACGACCGTCCATATTAAAGAGTTTTATCCATCGGTCAAGGTGGTAATGCTGACATCATTTGCTGATGATGAACTTATAATACGCGGAATCAATGTCGGGGCGGACGGGTTCTTGCTGAAAGATTTGGATCCGGACAACCTGACCCGGTCAATACGAAATGCCGCCAGCGGGCAGTATGTACTTTCGGGGAAGGCAGCGAGAATTCTTGTCACCCATATAAGGGAATTAACCCTCGATAAAGAACAAATTCTTGGAAAGCGCCTGGAGAATCGCGGGATGAGTTTGACGAAACGGGAATTGGACATCGCTCATCTAATGATCAATGGTGATACGAATAAAACCATCGCCCGGAAGCTGTACCTCGGCGAAGGGACGGTTAAAAACTACATCAGCGCTATTTACCACAAAATAAACACCCGCAATCGGAAAGAAACCGTACAGTATTTAAGGTGTATACTTAGATAGCGTTTAAAAATAATGACCCGTTCTCCTGTCAGCTGGAAGCAGCTTTAAAACGAGAGCGGAACATGGGGACAGGTTCTTCGCTCCCACCATTGGAAAATTTTTGTGGGACACTGAACCTGTCCGCCGATTTTACTCGTCCGGATGCAGTTGCATTCATGGCTGGCTTTTAACCATGCGAGACCAGGCTCAACCCAAGCAGCAAGTATCCCTTATCCCCGCAATCGCCCCCTCCACAAGTCCCTTCACATAATTGTCACGTGCTGGTGTGATACAGATCACGGTGCAAAGGTGTTTATACTATTAACATGTTGTTTATGGAATTAATTCCTGCGAACATCTTAGGAATTGGTGACAAACAACAATACTGGAGGGAATGTAATTGCATCTTGATTCTGAAAAGCTATCCATTGTAAAGGCTAGTGCACCAGTTTTGAAGGAACATAGCACAGCGATTGGGAGACGTTTTTATGAATTGCTGTTTACCGAGGTTCCGGAACTGCGAAATGTATTTAACCAGACCAACCAAAAAAGAGGCCTGCAGCAGGAAGCATTGGTTTATGCCGTGTATGCGGCAGGTGAAAACATTGACCAATTGGAGAATTTGGAGCAGCTGGTCGAACGTATTGCGGAAAAGCACGTATCCCTTGGGATCAAGCCTGAGCAATATTCAGTCGTTGGGGAGGTGCTCATCCAGGCGGTCCAAGATGTGCTGGGATCCTCCGCGACGGATGAGGTAATTGATGCCTGGAAAGCCGCCTATAATCACATTGCCAATCTATTCATAGAACTGGAACAGCGAAAATACCAGGATACAGCACAAAAAGCCGGTGGATGGCACGGGTTCCGCGAATTTATAGTGGATGAAAAAATTCAGGAAACCGCTGATGTCGTGTCATTATGTCTGAAACCGAAAGACGGAGGCCCAATTGCAGACTATAAGGCCGGTCAGTATTTGACAATCAAAGCGGACATTGCCGGAGAACCATATACACATATGCGTCAGTACAGCCTGTCCGGTCCATCCGGGAAAGACTATTATAAAATAAGTATGAAACGGGAAAAAGGAGATGGCTTTCATCCGGATGGGATTGTTTCCAATTATTTGCATGACCAAGTCAAGGAAGGCGATGTGCTGGAATTCTCCGCACCAGCTGGTGATTTTGTCCTAACAAACAACGATGCCCCGCTCGTTCTGCTGAGTGGCGGAATTGGAATAACACCGGTAATGGGGATGCTGGAGACGCTTGCCGAAACAAATCCTAACCGGCCAGTGACGTTTATTCATGCGACACAGAGCAGTTCGTCACACGCGATGAAAGAACGTGTGGAACAGCTTGCCCGGAAACATTCAAACATTTCCTCGTTTGTCTGCTATGACAGCCCAAGCGCGGAGGACCGGGCACTGAAAAATTACCATAAAGAAGGGTTTGTCGACCTTGCGTGGCTTCAGTCCATTGTACAGTATGACAGCAAAGCCGAATTCTATTGCTGCGGACCAGCCCCATTCATGAACTCAGTCGACCGCGCCTTAACCGACTGGGGCATCCCAAACGAACAAACCCATTACGAAATCTTCAACCCCGTTAGCATCCTGCAAGAAGCCTAACCGAGACATGAGGGACGTGGGGGCAGGTCCCTCGTCCCACCAGTTTTTTACAAATGACAGGGGGCGGGCTTATGTGGAAGCTGAAGCCTTTCTTTAACAAGATTTCACGGTGCGTACGGGTTCCGGCTGGCCCAAGCAGCGGGAAGTACAACCTGCACGGCAGCATCACTTAGCTTTGTCATCCTCTTGTGCCTTGTCTTGCGGCGCTTGGGACAAGGAGCCCAACCCCGCATCCCTGTCTTCATAGAATATGTCTATAGTTGGGTCGATTTCACCGATTCCCATATATCTTGCTTTGTAATCGCTTAGTAGTGCAAAGAATTTTTTGCTTAAAATCAGAATGACGACAACGTTGATAAAGGTGGGGATGGCCGATGCAACATCGGCGAAGTACCAGACTGTCTGACCTGGCATACCCTGAATGACGGCGTAGATAACCAGGAGTGTGCCCGGGATGGGGTAAATCCAGTTATAGAGCGTCAGGAAACGACTTTTCAGTTTTGCACTTTTGTTTCGGAACAAGTGACGAAGCAGAACTTCATAATAGACATACCAGCCTGTAAGGGTTGTTAAACCGAACAGGAAAACGGCTAACGTAATTATAATGCGACCGATTTCGCCGACTCCGACTTCAAAAGCGGAAAGGGTCAATTGTGCACCGGATAGGCCTGTTGACCATTGTCCAGTAATGATGATAACGAATGCCGTGATGGAGCAGACAACGATAGTGTCGATAAAAACCTCAAAAGCACCCCAAACACCTTGTTTAACCGGATGATTGACTTTAGCTGTTGAGTGAACCATAGGTGATGTTCCCCAGCCACCCTCGTTACTGTAAACAGACCGGGCCATCCCCATTTGAATTGCCTGGGCCACAGCCGCACCGGTAAAACCGCCAGCCGCAGCTGTTCCTCCAAATGCACCCTGAAAGATGGCGGCAAGCACATCATCAATTTGTGTGAAGTTACTTACAATAATGTAAATACCAGCCAAAATGTAAAAAAGCACCATAAACGGTACAAGTTTAGATGCGACTTTGCCAACATGTTTAATTCCGCCATAAATCACATAATATGTCAGCAGCATTAATGTTATAGAGATGGGAATCATGCTGATATCAAAAGTGGAGCTGACCGCTTCCGAAATGGTGTAGTTTTGCAGGGTGAAAAAGAATGTAATAAAAATCCCGAACCCGAAAAGAATGGCAGGTATCATCCAATAGGTAAAATTTTTTTCTTCTCCGAGCCCTTTTTCCATGTAGTAGGTCGGCCCGCCATAAGGATCCCCGTTTTCGTCTGTATTCCGATAATGGACAGAAAGCGTTACTTCAACCGTTTTAATAATCATGCCAAACAGAGCACATACCCACATCCAGAACACGGCGCCAGGTCCGCCGACAGCAATTGCAGTGGACACACCCCCAATGTTTGCGACTCCCACCGACCCGCCAACCGCTGTACTCACTGCCTCAAATGACGAAATGATCCCTTTGGAGTTATCATCGGTATCCTTCTTTTTGAACATGTTTGTAAATGCTTGTTTCAGAATATGCGGCAAATGGACAAACTGAAACAATTTGCTTCTGATCGTCAAATAAATACCGGTGACGAAAATGGTAATGATGAGAGGAAGCCCCCAAAGAAATGCTGCAATTGATTCCAATAATTCCCCCATAAAAAATACTCCTTTCTAATTAGGCGATGCTGCCATAAATTGTTGGGGCTGGGTTATGCATGTTCGATGATAGCTTTTATTTTGGAAGAGGAATGTAGGTCTGTAGAAGCGGCTTGTAAATTACTTTTTAACTTTTTAAAATATAACAAAAATTATAATGTGCGTCAACTCTGGGACAGGGGACAGGTTTACTGTCCCACCAAGTTTTGGAAATCGATGAACCAGGAAGGGATTTTGCAACTGATGCCCTGGGCTTTAGTATCGGCAAAAAAACCTCTCCAACAAGCTTGTGCTGTATCTCGGACAAGGAACCTGTCACCGCGTGCTGCTTGATTATTTTTCTTACTATTGTTATATTTTTGTCAAGTATTTTTTAATATGGGGGTGGCATTTATGTTGGCATGCCGGGACGATATGCTGGCTTTCACAAAGCAGTTAATGCAAACTGCAAGTATCGTGAACACGAACGGGGAAAAAGCCCTTGCTGAATCGCTTTATTCGATGATTTCTTCCTGGTCTTATTTTAAAAATAATCCTGCCAATGTCGTGTTGGCTCAGACAACGGCTGATGAATTAGAAAGGTACAATGTTTTGGCCTTTGTTAAGGGGACGAAGGGAACAAGTAAGCGGGCGGTGATTCTGATGGGTCACTTGGATACAGTCGGGGTTGGTGATTTTAATTCTCTTCAAGATCAGGCATTTTTTCCTGATCAATTAATGGAAAGTCTTAAGGAAGATCGACTTACTGCTTCGGCCAGGACTCATTTGGAATCAGGCGATTGGCTTTTCGGCCGCGGTGTCCTTGATATGAAAAGCGGTGTTGCCAGCAATTTATACCTTTTAAAATACTTTGCTGAACATCCTGAAGAATTGGATGGAAATATTGTATTCCTTGCTGAATGTGATGAGGAAGACAGTTCACACGGCATTTTGTCTGCTTTAGAAATCCTGAAACGCTGGGAAAAAGAACATGGCTTTTCCTATACGGCGGCTATTAATGCAGACTTTGTTTCCCCGGACAATAAAAATGATGAAAATCGGTATATTTATAAAGGAACCGTTGGAAAATTGCTGCCAACCTTTTTTATTACAGGGGCGGAAACACATGTTGGTTCCCCTTTTGAAGGGTTAGACCCAAACTTTATCGCTAGTGAATTGACAAGGCAAATAAGTTATAATCCGGAACTTTCTGATGAAGCCCATGGTGAAATGACCGTTCCCCCGGTTTCCCTGAAACAAGCGGATTTAAAACCGAGTTATACCGTCCAGACTGCTCTGTCCACGTTCGTATATTATAACTTTTTTATCTACTCCTGGTCCCCTAAAACTGTTTTGGACAAATTGAAAAAACAGGCTTATCTGGCTTTTGAAAATGCCCTTTCAACACTGGAGGACAGATATGAGAAATACTGTACCATTCGTGGTGAAACATATCCGGGTATCCCGTGGAAACCGAAAGTGCTGATATACAAAGAGATGGAAGATATGCTGATCAGGGAAAATGGTGAATCCTTTCAATCGCATATGGCTGCGTTCAAAGACTCGCTTCTGCAGGATAAACAATTAGATACACGTATGTTCGCCGTCAAAGTGGTGGAAGAAGCCTGGAAGTGGATGGAAGATAAAAGCCCGACTATTATTCTATTTTATTCTTCTTTATACTCACCAAGGGTTGAAATGACAGGCGAAAAACCGGGAGAAAAAGAATTAATGAGAGCGTTGCATCAGGCGATTGAAGAGATGACACCTATGTATGAACACCCGATTGTCGTACGAAATTTTTTCCCGCATATTTCCGATATGAGTTTTGTAGCAATAAGTGATGGCGAGGAAGACATTCAAGCCGTTTCTGATAATAATCCTGGCTGGGAAACAAAACATTATGTTAATTATGAAGGTATTCGGGAATTGGACGTTCCTGTCATTAATATCGGTCCTTATGGCTTGGATGCACATAAAAAACTGGAAAGAACCGAAATGACCTATTCTTTCGAAATCGTCCCCAACCTGACAAAACGCGTCATCCAGCTATTGTTGTAGCGAGACAGTTCCTCGCGTCCCGGCTGGCATGAGCATTCCGGTGCCATGATTTGCATATAATCAGTTAGGTGCGGCGCCTAATGGCAAGAAGTGTTTATGTGACGGGGATGTCAGGAATAGGTACATAGGTAAGCGAACTATTATAAAAAAGGGAGTGAAGTCCAATGAAGGTGCTTGTGACGGAGTTGATGTGGAATGATGGGATGGAAGAGCTTAAGCGCAATGGTTATTCCGTGGATTATGATATGGAGCTGGGGCGGAAAAGAAAAGAGCTGCTGGAATTGGCGCCGAATTATGATGCGCTTATTGTCCGGAATGAAACAAAAGTCGATCCTGAACTGCTCGATGCAGCGAAAAACGCCAAGGTGATTGGCCGTCTTGGTGTTGGGCTGGATAACATTGATCTGGAGGCGGCAAAAGAAAGAAATATGCCGGTCATTCCCGCGATACATGCGAATGCGACATCTGTCGCGGAATATGTGATGGCGGCAATGCTTGATGCGTATCGTCCTTTGGCTGAGGCGGATGCCGATGTTCGCCGGGGTAACTGGGATCGCAAGTTTTTTACAGGGTATGAATTAAATGGGAAAAAACTCGGTCTTATCGGGATGGGGGAAATCGCTCACCGCGTTGCCAAGCGGGCCAACGCTTTCGGAATGGAAACAATCGGCTATGATCCGTTCGTCACACCTTTCGATCATATACTGGCAGAAACTGGAGTTAGACCGGTGGAAACCCTTGATGAGATGCTTGCGGAAGCGGATTTCGTTTCTGTCCATGTTCCGCTGACCAAAGTGACCAGGCACATGATCAACAAAGAGAAATTTTCATTGATGAAGTCTCATGCCTATGTAATTAATTCAGCAAGAGGCGGAATCATACATGAACAGGATCTGGCTGAAGCTGTCCAATCCGGAAAGATTGCTGGTGCCTACCTTGATGTGCTCGAAACGGAGCCTGTCCAGAGGGATTCATTGCTGTCCCAGATTGAATCTATCCATCTATCTCCGCACATCGCCGGGCTGACCGATGAATCGCAATCACGGACAGCCATGCTCATTGCACAGGAAGTCATACGCGTGCTGAACGGCGGCAAATCACTCTGTGCCGTGGTTTGAGTTGGGACAGGGGGGACAGGTCCATCGTTCCGCCAATTTTAGAAATGAGTTGGAGCGGCGGGGCAGAAAGCCTGTCCCCGCGTCCCGCTTAGATATTCAACTTTCAAATGTACCTTTTACAAGCAGTTCTCTATTTTTCATCATGTGATGTCCTTTGGCAAACACATGCTGAATGGAAAGGGAATCTTTTTCTAAAATTATTATATCGGCATCGTTGGATTCCTGGATTCCTCCTTTTTTTGTAAGCCGCAATACATCTGATGTATTCGTTGTCACAAGCGGCAAGACTTCCTCTAAAGCCATGCCATCATCGTTTACGGCAGAAGTCATTTGCTGATACAGTGTTTGGGTGCTGGCTACATCAAAGCCTATTAACTCCCCGCTTTTATCAAACTTAGGAAGACTTCCATTCCCGTCAGAGGATAGGGTCAGCTTCCTCATGTCGCCGCCATTCTCTTTGTAATACCGAATAGATTCGCCTGTTTCGCTGTCTGCTGTCATATCCACGTACGATCCCTTGTTTGCTAAAGCAATAGCATCATCGAGCAGTGCCCGGCTTCTGGTAATGTGGGTCGCATAAAGCTGGGATGGCGGAATTTCGTAGTCTTCGAGCAGTTGATGCAATAGCGATAAATACTCTTTTCCTGGACCAGTGTGAAAGTGAGTTACACCTGCTTTTCCGCTTAACATACCCCCGACTCGCGCTTCAGCGACCAGTTTGGCTAATTCATGCAGAGAAGGCTGGCCTGAACGGGAATCGGATATAGCTATCTCTCCTGCACCAATAACTTTATCGATCAAAATGACGTCATCTTTCACGTTTGATGTGATTGTAGGAGTCGGGACGGCATAGTTCCCGGTATAGATAAAAGTCGTCATTCCTTCTTCCTCAAGTCCGCGTGCTTTTGCCAGCAGGGACGTCATGTGACGGGTGGTGCCATCTGTTCCCAGGAGTCCCGCGACTGTCGTTATACCTGATTTGATCATGTTACTGAGCTGTATTTCTGGTGTTCGGGTAGCAAATCCGCCTTCTCCGCCACCACCAATTAAATGCACATGAGGATCTATGAATCCCGGAACGACGACCGACCCGTTTGCATCAACCACCTCATATTCAATTCCTAAATTCCTCAAAGCTTCCTCATTGGCATCCCCTATCTTAACAATCGTTTGATTGATAACTAGAATGGACGTTACTCCAAGTGGCTCCGGAGCGTAAATTTCTCCATTATAAATAACCGTAATCATGTGTTGACCTCCAATCATAAGACCCGCATCCCGGCTAGGCAAACTCCATGCCCCGTCGCAAAAAACCGGGACAGAAAGCCTTGGGACCCTGCATTAGCCGCACAAAACTGGGACAAGGAGCCCGGGGTCCCCACTCCCTATGCACCTCCGAGTTGTTGGGAAATCGTATGGGCTGTTTGTTTTACTTTTTTGGCCATGGTTTGGATTTCCTCTTCTGTTGTTTCGTATTCAAGAAATTCTATGCTGATTGCTCCGTGCAGTTTGTTTTGGAATCCAATAACTGGTGCTGCGACTGCGATGGTGCCTTTTGTTTTCTCACCGTAGCTGGTGGAATAGCCATCCACTTTTGTCTGGTTTAGCTGTTTGATTAATTCTTCCACATCTTTTCCGCCAGTAGATAAATCTTTCAATACTGGTATTACTTTCTGCCTATCCATATTGGCCAGAATAGCTTTGTTGGCAGCACCAATATTAAAAGGAATCCGTTCCCCAATCGAGTCAATAACCTTCACTTTTCTTGGGCTGTCTACCCGGTCAATGATAATGGAGTCCCGCTTGGCAGGTATGTTGAGATAGACTGTTTCTTCCACATCCATTGCCAGTTTTTCGAGGCTGGGCCGGGCAACTTCTTTTGAACTGAGGTTCTCGAACAATTTCATCCCAAGTTCTATCCATGTGAAGCCCAATTTAAATTGTTTGGTATCAGGGATTGGTGTTATCAGGTCGTGTGCTTCCAATGTATCGATCAGCCGGTAAACAGTACTGACCGGCAATTCTGTGTGCTCCGCTATGTCCGTAATATTCCATGGTTCATTTGGTGCAGAAGACAGTGTATAAATGATTTTCATGGCACGATCAATGGATTGAATCATAACAAGCCCCCTTTTCTATCAAATAATTAATCTTTATTTTAACATACCAGCACAGGAATGAGATTCAAAAGGCGATTGAACGTTACTTATTTTCTATATTGACAGATAATTAGAGATGACATAAAATAATTAGTAATCAATGATTTCATTATACGGATAAACATCCGCAATGTGGAATTATTTATTTTTACACGATATTGAAGGCGATTTCTAAATTAGTTGACCTTGTTAGAGGGGGGTAATGATGGATAAATTCACGCAAGTTATAGCTGAAATTACGGAAGTTATATGGGGATTGCCAATGATTTTATTATTGTTGGGCGGAGGGATTTACCTGACATTCAGGCTTGGTTTTTTTCAAATTCAGCATCTTCCACATATACTTAACCAAACCTTTGGAAAAATATTTACAAAAAGTAATGCGCCGGGGTCGGTATCACCATTTCAGGCTACGACAAGTGCACTGGCATCTACAATGGGAGCAGCAAACATTGTCGGGGTTCCGGTAGCCATTGCCTTGGGTGGTCCGGGTGCTATATTCTGGATGTGGGTTGTGGCACTGATTGGAATGGCCACGAAGTATTCGGAAGTTGTACTGGGCATTCATTACCGTGAAAAAAATGGAAAAGGCGAATATGTTGGCGGGCCCATGTACTATATTCGAAAGGGACTGGGCTGGAAGAAGGTTGCTTATTTCTTTGCCTTCGCTTTAATGCTGGAGATAGTAGCTAGTACAATGGTGCAGGCAAACTCGGTGGCAGAAACGGTGAATGGGTCATTTGGTATAGCGCCGGTTTGGACAGGATTGGTTGTCATGCTGCTTGTTGGGATGGTAATCGTTGGTGGAATCAAGCTGATTGGACGCGTAACCGAAAAGTTAATTCCGTTTATGGTGATTGTTTATATGATTGGCGTCATCAGTGTTTTGGCTGTAAATATCGGAGACGTGCCTCGGGCATTCGGGCTGATTTTCGAATATGCATTCCAGCCGATTTCCGCTGCTGGTGGATTCCTGGGAGCTGGGGTAGCGGCTGCGATTCGCTGGGGGCTTGCGCGCGGGCTGTATTCCAATGAGGCAGGTATGGGAACAGCGCCAATTGCACACTCCGCAGCAAAAAATAATCATCCAGCAAAGCAGGGGTTCTGGGGAATCTTTGTAACGTCACAGAGTATAAATAATGGATGACCTTATAAGAAAAACTAGGGCATTTGTTGGGCAAATGCCGAGTTTTTCTAAAAGTTATTATCGATACGATGGTTGTCTGTACGATGACAGCACTGGTTATTATTACCACCGGCGCCTGGACAAAAGTCGGACCAGATAACGCGGCGGACATGGTGCCAAACGCTTTCGCAAGTCTGTTTGGTTCTTCGCTGGCTGGAAGTCTGATATCTGTTATTCTATTTTTCTTTGTGATTACAACGGTGTTAATCATTATTTATTATGGAGAAAAACAAGCGGAATTTCTCTTTGGGCACAGGTTTTCCATTGTGATGCGCGGGGTTTATTTAGCTGCCATTGTGCTGGGTGCGATTGGCGGCCTGCAGTTCATTTGGCAATTCCTGGATTTATTGTTAGCGATGATTGCACTGCCAAATATGATCGCTGTCGTTCTACTCAGCAAACAGGTGAAGTCGATTACAGACGACTACTTTAAGAAGAATCATAAACAGACGGCTGGCAAAAAACAAAACATAATTTAAAAATTACTGGAGGGAACAGCTATGTATCATCAACTACGATCTCTTTCGACCAAGGAGCAGGTAGAAAAGATAACGAGACACTTGGTTGGAATCAACAGTATTAATAGTACGGATGGTGAGGCAGCTATTGTGGAGGAGATTAAAAGACTGCTGGATACTTTTCCGTATTTTCAGCAGCATGCCAATCATTTATGGATCCAGGATGTTAAAGGAGATTCGTCTGGAAGAAAAAATCTGTTTGCTTTTGTGGAAGGAGCCGCTCAAACGAAAGAAACGGTTATTTATCAGGCCCATATCGATACCGTTGGGGTGGAGGATTTTGGGTTACTGAAAGATAAGGCTTTTTCACCAGATGCATTGGAAGCATTCTTTCGCTCCTATGAATATGATGAGGAACTTAAACAGCAGGCACAATCAGGGGATTGGCTATTCGGCCGCGGGGCACTCGATATGAAAAGTGGTGCAGCGGTTCACATTGCGAATCTGCTTTATTTTTCTGAACACCCCGAAGAATTGAGCGGAAATATTTTACTGGTTATCAATGGTGATGAAGAAAGCGAGCATAAAGGGATTACAGGCGCGCTTTCTGAACTGAAGCGCATCCAGCACAAGCACCAGCTGGAGTATATAGTGGCTATTAATACAGATTTTACGACTCCGCTATACGATGGCGATGTAAACAAATATGTGTACACTGGCACAGCGGGTAAAATACTGCCAAGTTTCTTCATATATGGAAGAGAAGCACATGTCGGAGATACACTTGCTGGGATTGATCCAAACTTTATCGCGGCAAAAATTACCGAACGAATCCATAACAATTATGAACTGGCCGAAACAATCCCCGGTGAGTACGTGCTTCCGCCGACATGCCTGTATCAGCGGGATACGAAACAGCAGTATACGGTACAAACAGCGTCGAGCAGTCAGCTTTATTTCAATTATTTTTTGTTTGAAGCGACACCTGAAGAAGCTCTTGACCAGCTGCTGTCGGAAACGCAAAACGTATGCAGCGAAGCCGAACAATACCTGCAGAAACAGTTTCATGCATTTATTGAAAAAACAGGCTATCCGACGCGTGATTTATCATGGGAGATTGAGGTAACAACGTACAGTGAGTTTGTAGCATACCTGGAGGATAAAGTAATTGATACACGTGCCGCCATTAATCAAGTGTTAGCGGACAGTGAGACAAGTGAATTGCGGGAGCTGAACTTCGAGATTGTCAGCGCACTGCAGGAACTGGATCCAAACAAAAAAGCCCGCGTCATCTTGTTTTTTGCACCGCCATTTTTGCCACATAACTATTTAAAAGAGGAGAGCACAAGAGACCAGCATATCAAAAAATCAGTTGAATCCGTCATAGAGGCTGTCGGTGAAGAAACTGGCGAAACATTTGCCGTGAAAAAATTCTTTCCTTACCTGGCTGATGGAAGTTTTCTTTCCAGCCATGAAACAGAAGAGCAGCTCACGCCATTGCTGGAAAATCTGCCGGAATGGGAAAAACTTTATAATGTTCCTTTTGCAACGATCAAAGAATTTAACCTGCCATCGATCAACATGGGCGTATATGGAAAAGATGGGCATAAATGGACGGAGCGCGTGTATAAACCGTATTCCTTTGAAACACTGCCAATACTAGTAAAGCAGACCACTAAACACCTGTTAAACGAATTCTGTGTGGTATAGGGACAGGGGGACAGGTCGATCGTCCATACAAAGGCAGGAAAATAATCATTCGAACAGACTTGCTTGGTGAATCAGAATCTATATAAAACGTGCACCTCGAATCGTTGAGGTGCACGTTTCTTTCTTATAAAGGTTGTTCAAAAAGCCCGGTAACTTATAAAAGCCGGAAACCTTCTTGATACAGGTAATCAGCTGCTGCATGATATGTTGCGTGAGTAGCATCTAAGTCATCGCCTGCATAAATATTCCACACGCCAGACGTTTCTATTAACTTAAGCGTCTGGCCTTCATTGTTTATCCATGTTTCGGTAACAGTCTCGGATTCCGATAAAGACGCAATCGATTGTTGTATAACATCACGAAGCTCTTTTTCGGTAAAGTCACGTATGTTGACCATTCCTTTTGAATCAGTTACATAATCGCTATTCTCTATTTCTCCAGCATAGACAAAACCATTACCGTTTGGGTGCAGGCGATACACGACTACCTTTTTATCTTTGACACTTTCTTCAAAGTGGAAGTTGACACGACCAAGGGAGATGTCGTTACGCGTTAATTCAGGAAAGGATTCAATAATAGTCAGTTTTTCTTCAAATGTAAGCATGAGACCTCCATAGCAAATGTGATTTAGATTTTCGTTCTTATGGTATCATGTATGGGTTGTTTTGTATAAGCGTAACGGTCATGTACACGTCAAAAACATCTAAATCTTCAAGCATGCAATTTGGATTTTTCCCAAATAATCCTGGTGAAATTCTTCCGCATAAGCTCCTGAATGAACTTGGACAATAAGAGTGTTATTTAATCATCACACAATGTAAATTTTTAGCCCAGGGCATAGGGATAGGTTTAACATCCCGCTATTGTAAAAATGCGTGGTACAGACGCCTATCCCGCGCCCCATCATCGCCAGCGTAATGCAATCCTTAGTTTGCAGCAGTCTTTGCCGTCAATTTGTGATTTAAAAATTAAACGGAGACCGTCTGGATTGAACTGGGTTTCTACGTCAGAGGCAATACCTGTGGAATGCATTAAGCTTTTAACTTTTTCGTGATCGGACATTTGTGCAGCATTCATGACCTCCGTGCTAAATTGTTGTGATTCTGCCAGCCTGTCAATAATAATGTTTGCATCATTCATAAGCTTTTTTGTTTCGTTTGCTGATTGATGGAGAAGGGATGTATCAATAGTAGGGTATTGCGGACGATCCGACCAGTATGGCATGTGAGGATAATGATGCGGATAGTAATGCCCTGGCCCATTTACATAATACATAAACACACCCTCTTGGTTAAAGTTTGCTAAATGTTTTCATATAAAACCATATGAAAACGGTCTCGTCTTAGGGAATGTCAAAATATAGGGGGACACCGTCCTGCTATGAATGATGTTCTTCGGCAAAAGCGATATTCTGGGTTGGGTGAACTGTGCCAAATGGATGCTCGGGCGGGGCGTAGATAGAATATAATTTGAGCGGCTTATGCCCCGTGTTGGTGATATTATGCCATGTTCGTGCCGGAACCATAATGGCAGAATCATCACAGACATACTGCTGGTAATACAGGTGGTCTTTACGATCGCCCATCTGGACAAAGCCCTGCCCCTCTTCAATACGCAGGAACTGATCCACATCCGTATGCATTTCTAACCCGACGTCGCCCCCGATCGGAATGCTCATCAATGTCACCTGTAAATGTTCACCAGTCCAGATCGCGGTACGGAATGTGTTGTTTTGTTTAGAAGCCTGGTTAATATTCACGGTATACGGCTGTCCGCCAAAATCGGCAAAAGCTGCGTCATATGTTCCGTACACAGGCTGGTAATAGCTACTATGCTTAGCCATCCCCGGGTAAACCCAACGTGCGTACTGCATATCAGCAGGATACATTGGCTGATTCACACTATATGGATAGGGGTACATGTAAGAATAAGAATAATTGTACATTTTCTGCCATTCCTTTCAATGGTGATGATATTATCCTATGTAGGAACTTTGGCGGGAGTGTACGTTTATTAGTGACTGCACCTTTTGGCGGAATTATCATTTCCCACTTTTTTTATCGTCCCGTGTTTTTTCATTCAATTTTACCGATAGCAAATAAACCTGTTCATAATTCGTTGCTTTTTTGATGTCTTCTTTTGTTTTCAAATTGGTCCGTTGTGAAACACTAGTTTTGTTTGTATGTTTAATGGTTGCTGCGTACTGCCGCTTACCTATGTTAAATGACGTTTTAGAACCGATGCCGCCCGAAGTGACGCTCGTATAATCGGCGGATGGCGAATCAATGATGTTTTCAGAGCTGCCATAGCCATTATCCGTTATAATGGAGCCAATCCATTTTTCTTTTCCCTGATTCATCTTTTGCCGCAAAAATACGACCCTCAGATGATCAGATGGTTTTACCCCTTTTAATCCAGATTCAACATTGATGACCTCGTTGACTTTTTCGCCATTTTCATAGTGATCCACCGTTACTTGTAGTCCTTTTGCTTTCTGGTTATGGAGATTAATGTCATAGGCAAATGCCGTGTAATTGGACAGGTCCATTAATTGTTTTTCAAAGTTTGTTAAATCCGCTTTGACAATAGTTGCATCGCCTTTCTTGTCAGGATTTGTTTCCGGTGCCGATTCATCCGTACACGCGGTTAAAACGAATACCAATAGAAAGGCCATAACTGTTAATGAACGCAAGCTAATTCCTCCTTAAGTTAATACTCTTTGTTCATGTTACTACAACGAATATTCTTGTAAAAATAATCTATCCTCATGGGATAAAGGCTGCTGGTTCAGTAATAAGCCGCGGTTTCCGGTCTCGTTTAGCAGCACTTTCCCGTCAGCCAAATTATTTTCCGGCACAATAAGCGGGATGTCATGCGTCACGAGCTTTCCTTCCTGATCGTAGAAAATATAGCCTTCTTTTTCGTCATAAATAAACGATTGGATCTTCCTATTCGGTGTTATGAACAGCGTCAATTTTTCCTGCTCATTCCAGATCACTTTTACAAGAATCTTCTTCTTCATTTTCTTCTCCACCAAAGCTTTTAACGCACGTAATGAAACAGTTTCGCTCATTTTTCTTCCTCCAAATATATCGATTGTTGGCGTAATGCCGGCTAAAGCTAAACATTTGTCTCGGTATTATTTTAACCGGAAAATTGGTCTTCGTTAAAATAATACTATTCGACGTATGCTTTGTACAAGCATGCCGGTCAGAAAACCATTTCCCTTTCCGGACCTCGTATTTTACGCTAGACTGCTAGTAAATATAATAGTAGCTTTGGAGGGAAATTGCATGATTGATTTGCGTAGTGAGGTGGTTGGAGACGATGTGTATGAAGAAGATCCAACTGTTATCGAGCTGGGGAAACTGGCAGCCGACAAGCTTGGAAAGGAAAAGGCGATGTTCGTTCCAAGTGGTACCCAGGGAAATTAAATCGCAGTCGTAACCCGTTCCCATTTTGTTGGGACGCGGGGACAGGTCCATTGGTTCCAAATGTTGAAAAAGGCATGATACGGGATCTATTGCTCGGCAAAATAGGGGAGAGGGACAAGGCGCCTGTCCCCAATATCCCTGCCTGCTAAGGCGTTGTAACGACTAATTTTCCTCTTGCATGTCTTGTTTCGGTTTTCTTGAGTGCCTCTAAGCCTTGCTCGAACGGGTACTCTTTTTCGATAACAAGCTTGATTTTTTCGTCAGCAATGTCGTGTACAAGCTGGATGACGTCTTTATGGGTATCTTGGTGGTGGCTCATTTGCTGGACGGTAATCCCCCGTTCGCCCTCCAGTTGATCACCTGACACGGTAATGACCTTGCCACCATCTTTGACAACGGGCAAACTATCTTTTCCTGTGCCTGGTTGAATGGCTAAGGCTGCTGTGACGCCGCCATCTGCCCATTCGTTGACTTGCTTTTGCCAGTCAGCGTCATGGTAGTCGACTGTTTTTTCCGCGCCAAGGGATGTCATGTAGTCATGATTTCTGGCTGAAGCTGAACCGGCTACATGAATGCCTTTGGCTGCTGCCAGCTGGATGACAAAAGTACCAACCGCTCCGGATGCGCCGGCGATAAACAGACTGTCACCTTTGTTGAGGTCGAGGGCACGCATGCTTTCCAGTGCTGTTTTTCCGGCGACATGAACCGCTGCACCTTGCTGGAAGGTGAGATGATCAGGCATGGGAATGAGTGTCGCCTGATTGGCAGCAGCATATTCCGCCCATGAACCGCCTTTTGGCTGGAAGCTGGTCGTAAAAATCACTCGGTCGCCGACTGCAAAGTCAGTAACCTGATTACCCAATTGAACAATTTTGCCTGCTCCTTCTATTCCGATTGGGAAGGGGAAGTCTACATTTCTTGGGATAAAATATCTGTCATGAATACCAACGCCAAATGCCTCCACTTGTACCAGAACCTCGTCATCATTAACGGCAGGTATCGGGACGTCAGCGATTTCTACGTTACCGCTAGTGGCATCAGTTCGTACGAATGCTTTCATTGTTTGCATGGCTGGATTCCTCCTCAAGCTGGATGTTAGTTATTGGTCAATTGAAAGGCGTCCGCAAGTAATGAAAAGGATTTATGTCTTGCTTCTTTATCGGAAATCATATCCAAAACCATCAGCTCATCGATTTGCGTATCTTCTTTCAGTTGTAGAATCTGTTCTTTTACCGTATCTGCACTGCCGATGATAAAACGTCCTTTGTTTTGCTGGCGTACCATCTCTTCTTCTTGCGTATACTTATGGGCTGCTGCCTCTTCCAGTGTCGGCGGGGCAAAATGGAATTGGCCGGTGCCCCAACGTACCCATTGCAGTTCGGCCGGTCCTGCATAATAAGCCGCTTCTTCATCTGTTTCGGAACATACGACGACTATGGACAGGATGCTGTACGGCTCGGCCATGAATGCTGACGGTTGGAACTGTTTTCGGTAGTTTTGCAAAACAGGAACCGCCCAATCCGGATTGATTTGCGCGGCAAATGCATAGCCGAGTCCAAGTTGGGATGCAATTTTCATTCCACCGTCACTTGATCCGAGCATGAATAGCTCAGGTCTTAGAGAGCGATCCGGTGTCGGGGTGATGGTTGCAAATGGGTGGTCATCTGGAAAGTCACCTGTAAAATAGGCAAGTAGCTCATTCAGCAACTCACCGGATTGATCACTGTTGACTGCCTCACGGGAGCGGCGCAATGCTAATGCAGTCATCCCGTCGGTTCCCGGCGCACGGCCCATTCCAAGGTCGATCCGGCCCGGGTGCAGTCCTTCTAATAGAGAGAAGTTTTCCACTACTTTAAGTGGGCTGTGATTCGGCAGCATAACACCGCCGGAACCGATGCGGATATTTTCTGTCAGTGCTGCGGCATGGGCTGCAAGCAAGTCAGGTGATGTACTTATCTGGTGTTTCGTATTATGATGTTCGGCAAACCAGTAACGGGTGTATCCGAGTTTGTCCGCCAATTGAGCAAGTTCGGTCGAATTCTGTAATGTTTGCGTTACCGATTCATTATTGTATATCGTTGCCAAATCGAGAACGGAAAGTTTAAAGTCGTTCTCGTTTGTATCCGTAGGCATAGGCTTACCTCCTCAGGAATTGTTTTCAATACGATACCTTCCATTAAATAGAATGAACCTAGGGATGTCAAAGAAAGTGTTTAAAGGATGTCCACTCATACACCTTGAACTAGCAAAACGCCTCTCTGCATACAAATATGCAAAGAGGCGTTTGGTTTTTACCGGGTCAGGCCATCATAGAGCACTTCCAGGTTATAGTTTAAATAATTCACGTACGTATCTATTTCCTCGCCCTGTTCGCCAATTTCATCGGAATAAATCGGTTTGTCATAAATTGGAACGCCTGATTCCTCGGAAACGGTCTCCATTGGTCTTGGATCAACGTTTGATTCGCCAAATAACACTGGAGCATCATTGTCTTCAATAAAGGATATGAGGTTTTTGATTTGCTTTAGTGTTCCGTTTTCTTCCGTATCAATCTCAAAGACAAAGCCTTCTTTCAGGCCGTAGTGGTCTGCCAGGTATTGGTAAGCCCGCTCACTCGTTACCAGTATACGAGGTACAAGATTATGGAAGAGCGCAATCATTTGGTGCATTTTATGTATACGTTTAATTTAAAACTGGTTAAGCAAAGGCCATCATTACCGTAAACCGTTCGTGTGTCTTGCATGTGATGAAATACCCACCATTTTTTAGTAGTCGATTTAAGGGCTGGGCCGGAACAAAAGGGGACAAACGAAAACTGAATACTCTCGTAGTATGGCGCGTACGTTTCTCTGTACACCGTGAGCTTAAGACAGTGGGCCTGTGCCATGTCTCAATTGACTATATTTTGAATATTTGATAAGTTGAATTCAATTATTATGTATTTTTGGAGGGGTTGGGAGTTGGAAAAGCAGACGGCATTTATTTGGGATGAGAGTTGTTTTTGGCATCAGACGGGGAATGGTGCTCTGAATATTGATTCCGGAGGCTGGGTCCAGGAGGATGTGCACGCGGAAAGTCCGGAATCAAAACGGCGCGTGAAAAATTTACTTGATCGGTCAAAATTTATGAAACAATTGCAGCAAGTGGAACCGCGTCCGGCTACAAATGATGAGGTTGCTATGAATCATGGCCGGGAACACATGGACAGAGTTAAATCCCTAAGTGATCGTGGCGGCGGAAATGCGGGAGAACATGCTATTGTCGGTCCTGATTCGTATGAAATTGCGCTCACATCTGCTGGATGCGCGATAAGCTCGGTGGATTCTGTCATGCAAGGCCAGGCAAAAAACGCCTATGCACTGACACGTCCGCCGGGGCACCACGCCGAAAAACATGAGGGGATGGGATTTTGCCTTTTCAATAATGTAGCGATCGCTGCCAAGCATGCAAAAGCCCAATACGGCCTAAAGCGCATTGCTATTATCGATTGGGACGTTCATCACGGCAACGGAACGGAAAGTGCTTTTTGCGATGACCCCGATGTTCTGTTCATTTCGGTGCACCAGGAAAATATTTTCCCAAGGAATCGCGGGGAGATAACGTATACCGGTGAAGGTGAGGGGGAAGGATTTAACGTGAATATTGAACTGCCAGCCGGGACTGGAAACGAGGGCTATAATCAGACGTTTGAGGAACTGATTGTGCCGGTTATCGATCAATTTGGTCCTGAGCTAATTTTCATTTCGGCGGGGCAGGACACGAGCCGCTTCGACCCGATTGGCCGTATGATGATGACGGCGGAGGGGTTTTATCAGCTCACAGAAAAAGTGAAAGCATTGGCGGAAAAACATTGCAGCGGGCGCCTTGTCGCTTGTCATGAGGGTGGTTACAGCACAGCTTATGTTCCGTTTTGTACGATAAAGATTTTAGAAGCGTTGAGCGGAAAACAGAGCGGCGTGAACGACCCGTTTGATCAAGGATTGCACGAGGGCCCGCTATACCAGAATCAAATGGATGCCATCCAGCGTGCAAAACAAGTCCAATCTAAATACTGGGCATTAGAGTGAAGTGGGGCAGGTTGACTGCCCCACTAAAATTTTTTTAAGTTGGACTGGGATTCAAACGTCAATGGGAAAAACTTCAGCCGACAATTGTGAACTTTATCATTTTATTTGTGAACTTTAGCGGATTCGCTTGTGAACTTTATCATTTTTACTGTGAACTTTGGCGAATCCATTGTGAACTTTAGCGAATCGGCAGTTTATCAATGTCAATTTTATACTTTCTCCCACTTGTACTTCCAAAGTGATCATCAGGATTTTTTTGGCCAGGAGAAGCTGCCGCCGAATACGTCGCGGACGTCGTGGATGACGACGAAGGCTTTGTCGTCGACGGAATTGATGATGCGTTTGAGTTTCATAATTTGATATTTGTTAATGATAATATAGGCCATGTCGGCGTTTTCTTTTAAATAGCCGCCGTATCCCTCAAAAACGGTTGCACTTGTTTTCATTTGCAATACAACTTCATCGGTTATTTCTGGCGCATAGGCAGAGATCACACTGACTGCTTTTCGTGTGTCTAGCCCTTCGATAATAAGGTCGGTCGCTTTTTTTCCGACAAACAAGGAAACAATCGTATACATCGTATGGAGCGGACCGATGATGAACAGTCCGGATGACACTACGGCTGCGTCAAGGACAAAATTCGTTCGTGTCAAATCCCAGCCGAGGTTATGGTTGAACATTCTGGCGATGACGCTCGTTCCGCCCATGGAACTGCCGGTGCGGAAAATCAGCCCGGCACCAATGCCAATGAAAAATCCAGCAAAAATAGCAGACACGAGTGGATCGCCCAATGACTCAGCCCTGCCTTCCGTAATGTAAATAAAAAAGGAAATAAGCGGAGCCGTGATAGCCGTCAAAAATATGGTTCGCCTTGGCAGGACACGATAGCCAATCAGTAAAATAATCGATGCTAAAATAAAGTTCACGATGCCCGGTGACCAGCCAAATGCATAGTGCAGAATAATGGACAATCCCGGTAAACCGCCATCGGCCAGGTTGTTCGGAATGGCCAAAAAGGTGAGTGCCAGGGCGTATAACAGTGTGCCCGCGACAATCATAAGGATGTCTTTCAATAGTCTCGTCATCATTTTCAGCTCCTCGTCTTTCTTAATGTACATCATTAAAACGGCTTATCGCTGGACGACAAACCGTTGTTGTATAGCCCGATGATTCCCGGCGTGATAAAAATTAAACCTGTGCGAGCAGTAAGTCTATATGATTGTCTGTGAATCAAACGTGAAATTCTATGATGAGTTTACAGTTTCATGCTGGTGGACGCAAGTAACTTACGTGATTTAATAAAACGCACTTTTAGAAAATATTCACCGGAGAGCAAATGATGATAAGACATAAGGGGTGCCTTACTTTTGCTGATGGAAAAAATGTTGGCTGAAGTTTTGAGATATCTATCCTTGCTATGCAGTTTATCGGAAGGGGAAAGACTGTCAGCGTCATTCCATCATAGAAAAAAGTGGAGGCTATTTGGTGCCTCCACATTGTTGCTGGAACAGATACTTATGTCAATGTATAAAAATCCCTTCTTGTGTGGGAGAAGGAGCCTGTCCCCGCGTCTCATTCTGCCTCGTTTCCGGCTTATCGCTGATGTTTTATGCTGCCGCCGATGATGGTCATGTCAATTTCGGTTTCGGTGAGCTGATCCGGGAGTTTGAGGGTGAATGGGTTTTGTGAATAAACGGTCATATCGGCCAGTTTTCCTCGTGAAATGGTTCCTTTTATTTTTTCTTCATTGGTTGGGTAGGCTCCCAGTTCCGTGAACAGGCGGAAAGCCTCGTTAACAGAAAGCCGTTCGTCCGGATTCCAGCCTGCATGGGATTGTCCGGGTGCCTTTCTTGTAACGGCAGCATGAATGCCAAACAGCGGATCGATAGGCTCTACCGGGCAATCTGACCCGCCGGCACAAATGACACCGGAATTCATGAGCGTTTTCCATGCGTAGGAACGTCCGGCCCGTGTCTGGCCAAGCCTATCCTGTACCCATGGGAAATCACTGGCCACAAAACGCGGCTGAATATCAGCGATTCGGTCCGGGGCAGCAAGCCGCTTAATAAGTTCCTCCCGCAGCACTTGAACATGAATGAGCCGATCCCGGTACGCAACTGAGGGGAACTGGTCGAGGACGTCCAGCACGTTTTCCAGCGCTTGATCACCGATAGTATGAACGGCAACGGGCATGGATAGCGTCCTTGCTTTTTGAACAATCTGCTGCAGTGCTTTTTTGTCCAAAACCGCGTCCCCATATTCGTCCGGGGCATCACTATAGGGTTCGGACAACAAGGCCGTCCGTCGTCCCATGGCACCATCGGCAAACAATTTCACGGCACCGATTTGCAGCGTCTCATTGCCAAAACCCGCATACATACCTTCATTTCGCAGGTCATCAAGAAAATCATAATCAATCAAAAGATTGCAGCGGAGCCCGAGTTGTTCATGATTTAAAAGCTCATCATAAAGGTTATATGTCCGGCTGAGTCCGCCTAAAAAACGCGGGTCATTCGAATGCACACTGGTCAGTCCTCTCGCCATCGCATAGGAAATCGCTTGGCCGAGTGCATCTTTCAGCTCGTCATATGTACGTTCCGGAATGTGACGGGTGATCAGCTCTGATGCTGACTCCAGCAGCAGCCCAGTCGGTTTTCCGGTGGCATCATCCAGCTCAATTCTCCCGCCTTCAGGGGTGGACATTTCCGGATGATAGCCAGCTAATTCCAAAGCTTTACTGTTGACCAAAAATGCGTGATGACAGATGCGTGGCATGAACAGCGGGTTGTGCGGGCAAACGTGGTCCAATTCGCTTATATCGGGAATGCCACTATCCGTGAAAAGATTCTCGTCCCAGCCTTCACCAACCAGCCATTCTCCTTTCTGCAGCGTTCTCGCGTGATTGCGTATTTTTTCCAGTATCTCTCGTTTAGACGTGAGACCAGTCAGATCGAGATTGAGGAAATTGTGCGCAATTGCTGATAAGTGCAGATGACTGTCAATCAGCCCTGGCGTAACAGTCTTCCCATCCAGATCCACCGTTTCCGCATCCGGATTTTTCCAATGCAGGAGCATATTATCGGCCGCTCCCATATCAATAAAACGGCCACTTTCCACGACAACAGCCTCCGCGCGTGGCTTAGTCGGATCAAACGTATAAAAATTCCCGTTCACAAAAATTTTTCGCATCGGATGCTCACTCCCCCGCTAAAAATAACGTACTACGAAATATGCCGTTCAGGCGAAAAGTGTGTGCGAACAGCAGCATCCACTTTGAGACATTGACTGTATGGGGAGGGCTAGTGCTGCTGCCTTGATATAACTATCTGCAATGGTAATGCTTCCGTAAAATGGTGGCCCATTTGTAATTTGGATACTTGGTATAACTGTGTCTAAAAAACAGTCATAGCGGCAGAATATCCCTTCACCTTTATTACTGGTCTAAGCACCGCCCCATTTCCGCAACAGGAAGCGGCCACTTTACAATAATTTTCTAAAATATATCAAAATTAAGTGAATTCGTCAAGATGGGACGTGGGGACAGATATTGTCCTGGTTTGGAAAGGCAGAACGAAGAAAGCTTGTTTTGGGCAGGGTGGCATGCTGCTTTTACTTGGGTGGCAATTTATCCAGGTTTGAACTTGACTTCCAAAATTTAGCGGGACAGTAAGCCTGTCCCCCTGTCCCGATGGCCTGTTCGGTTTTACATGTGTTTAATTCTTCCTTGATATTTCTCGTATAGTTCGCTGTTGCTGTAGCCGTCAATATTTTGGCTGGCATAGACGGGGAGTTTAGCGCCGTTTTTGGCAGCTATTTTCATTCCTTCTGTAACGGCGGTATGTAATAATGCCATACCCGATATGGTGGAAGGTGCCCCGGTCTGAATTCCGTTTACTTCAAGCAGTCCATCACCGGCAGGGACGCAATTATCCAGTACAATATCGCCTAATTCGTATAATTTTTTGGAACTGCTGTGTCTGCTTGGGTATTTTTTGCTTTGTTCCAGCGACGTGAGAACGACGACAGTATGGCCTTCTTTTTTCGCGCGCATAGCAAATTCAATTGGGAGTGCGTTTCTGCCCGAATTCGATATAACAATGACCAGATCGCCGTTTTCAATCGCTTGTTCTTCCCATAGCACATCGGCAATCCCGCTGATTCTTTCCAGTTTGCTGCTTCGGATGGCGCCATCAGCTGTCGTAACCGTTGAATCAAGAATGGTGTTGACATTGGCCAGGGTGCCAGCACGGATGAAAAGCTCCAAGCCAATCATATGCGAATGACCGGTTCCTAATACATGAATCAGCTTATCATCCATTATCGCATCACCAATTAGCTTCGAAACCTTTTCCAGCTCTTCTTTATTTTTGTCCTCCAAGAGCCCAAGCTGTTTTCTAATTGCATCCATATACTCAAACATCCATAACCCTCCATGAAATAACGTGTTGGAACGCGGGGGAAAGGCTCTGCGTCCCATAAAAAAGGGACGATCGCTGTCCACGTGTCCCTATACTTCGTTTGGCTGCCGCATGAAGAATGGCAGGTTTTGTGCGCCGGTCATGCGTACATAGGTGAATAGCTGGCCTTTGTGATGGATTTCGTGATCGATGGCGTTTGAGAGCCAGTATGTACCTGGTGCCCGGACACCATTGAACAGGATGTAGCCTTTTAGCTGAAAGTCAAAAATGGATTTGATATCCTCTCTTGTCTGTTCGGTGTATCGTTCGACAATCGTGCGAACGTCGTTAATAGTCTTATAATTATTTTCAACAGCCGGAGCCCCGAATTCACCTTGCTTGATTCCTTTAATGAACATGTCGGTCGCCGTTACAATGTGAATGGCAAGTTCTCCAAGCGACATGGCGCCGTCCCACGGTCTGTAGTCCACATACTCATCTTCTGTCTGGGCGAGCAACTCATCCAGCACCATCCGATGCTGCAGCCAGCCCTGAGCGACATCATCCATACCACTGCTCATGTAGATCCCTCTTTTCCATCTATATTAGGTTCAGTATAACGTCTTTTCCACTAAGTTCCTATTGATTTGCATGGGACAATCGCTGTCCCCGAGCCCCGGTGATGACAGGTGGAGATTTTTGGTGTAAAGTTGGGAATACTCAGTCTAAAAAGGGTGGAATGGATGTATGCTGCGAATTTATATGCTGCTGTTATTGGTTATGTTGATGTGGGGGCTAAACGTTTCCGCATTGAAGGTGCTTGTGGGGGCTGTTGATCCGATTCTTCTAACGGCTTTTCGGATTATGACGGCAGGTGTGGCGGTTTTGATCATCTGTTTGGCGATGGGGATATTCCGCTTGCCGCGCAAAGATGAATGGTTTACCATCTTCTTCATTGCAATTTTTAATGTCATTTTGCACCATTCGTTTGTGGCGGTTGGGTTGACAAAAACATCCGGAATCAATGCCGGGCTGATTCTTGGAATGGTGCCGCTCGTTACGGTCATGATGACAGTTATCTTTCTGCGCCAGCGGGTAAGATGGCTGCGCATACTTGGCTTCATCTTGGGATTTGTGGGTGTAGCAGTGACGACACTGGCTGGTGCAGGAGGTATAAAAGCTGTTTCGCCGGGGGATTTGATTGTATTTTTGGGTGTTGTTGTGCAAGGATTCAGTTTTGTTCTGATTAGTAAATTGCGGCCTACTTTTGATCCGCGGTTGGTGACAGGGTATATGCTGGTTGTGGGATCGGTTTTTATTTTCCTGCTGAGCCAGGCATTTGGGGCGAATATACAGGAAATAACGAAACTAGCTGACTGGCGGCTGGGATCCGTCTTTTTATTTAGTGCAGTATTTGCCACCGCATTTGGACATATGACATATAATTACGCCATTAAAAAGGCAGGACCGGCCGAGGCAGCGATTTTCCTCAACATGAACACCCTGTTTGCTATCACCGGTGCAGCCGTATTCCTCAATGAAACAATAACTGTTCACCATATCGCCGGATTCCTCCTTATCCTATGTGGTATCTTCCTCGGCACCGGCGCAGCAGACAACCTGGCCAAGCGACAAAGAGCACATTAACGGGACTGGGGACGGGATCCTCGTCCCATTCGGTTTGAAGGTATCCATCCGGTCACGATTCCCGAAGTGCTTTTCTGGCTAAATGGTCAGCCCGGGTATTTTGTTTTTCGGGGATCCATTTAATAAAAACATGTGGGAAATAATTCGCGGCTTCCCGAAACTTTTGAAGGAAAGGAAGGAATTTATTGTTCTTGGTGTAGTCCTTTTCAATGGTGTCAGCGACCAGTTTGGAGTCTGACCGCAATGAAATAATTTCGCCTTGAAAATGGTCTCCACAAATTTCCATCGCTTTCAAGACCGCATGGAACTCAGCTTCATGGTTCGACATCTCGCCTAATGAAAATAAATACTCGTACGTTTCTCCATATGCTTTAATAAAAACCCCAGCACCGCTTCGTCCCGGATTTCCCGTTGATGCGCCATCTGTGTATACTTCAATCACGTTGGATGCTCCTTTGTCATAGTTGTACAGTTTCGTGTTGGGACAATGGACCAGTCCCTGCGTCCCTCTATCATAACTTTTTTTCAACTCGGTGGAAAGTTATTTTTGGCTTCACTGTGGTGTTGTGTTGCAGTTATAATGGAACTGAAAAAGAGCCTGGGTGGGGTGACAGTAAGGCAGTTATCATGAATCACCGGAAACTCTAAAAGCGTCATTGATTGCGCCTATCCCCATATCCCATGTTCCCGTCCACCATTGAAATAGCCATGTCCTGCGAATTAACTGATTTTTTGCTGTATATTGTTGTTATCTGTTGATAGCTGATGGATCCTCTTCTTTTCGGCGGTATGATACGGGAAGATGTGGTTGTCTGACTTTTCTGTTTGGTCTATGATTAGTATAAGTTGAAAGGGGAGGAAATCGCTAAAGCGTATAATGCGTTTGCGGAACCATTCGCAAACCGCCTGTCATCAGCTTATCGACTACGAACAGCAGGAGGAGTTTTTTTGAAAAAGAAAACACTATTATTTAGCGGTATTTTGCTACTAATTGCTATGATGTTGCTTGGCGGATGTAACAGTCAGGCATCGGGTGATGAAAAAGAACCAATTATTTTTGCGGATGAGAATTGGGCCAGCCTTCGTTTCCATAATGAAATTGCCGGGACCATCATTGAGGCCGGTTATGGTTATGAGACAGAACAGCGGAAAGGCTCCGCATCTGCCTTATTAACTGGGCTTCGAGAAGGAGATATTGATGTCCATATGGAAATATGGAAGCAAAATAATATAGAAACTTATAATGATGGTATTGAAAGCGGCGATTTCGTCAAACTGTCGGTCAACTTTGATGATAACTATCAGGGCCTGTACGTGCCTACATATGTGATTGAAGGCGATCCGGAAAGAGGAATCGAACCAATGGCACCGAATTTAAAGTATATTCCAGATCTGGCTGACTACGAGGATTTATTTCAGGATCCGGGTGATAAAGAAAACGGTCGTATCATCGGGGCTATCCCGGGATGGGAAGTCAGTGAGCTGACATTCGAAACGATGAAGGAGTATGGTCTGGACGAGCAGTTTAACTATTTCCGTCCGGGTTCAGAAGCAGCCATTAATACGTCGCTGGCCGATGCGTATAAAAATGGCGAACCATGGGTCGGATACAACTATGAACCAAACTGGGTGATGGGAAAATACGATATGACACCATTACTTGAGAAGAAAGATACACCATTATCGACTGTTGCAACGCAGAACGTCGAAATTGTCTCCCACAAAAGCCTGCCCGAACGAGCGCCAGAGGTAACCGAATTCCTCAAAAACTATCAAACAACCAGTGAAATTGCCAATAATGCGCTCGACTATATGCAAAATGAGGACGCATCAGCACATGAAGCCGCGATAAAGTTCTTGAAAGAAGAAGAAGCACTATGGACCGAATGGGTACCTGAAGAAGTCGCTACCAAAGTTAAGGAAGCAATCGAATAAACCGGGACATGGGGATAGGTCCATTATCCCGCCAAGATAGTGGGACAAGGAGCCTGTACCCGCATCCCTAAGGAGTTTTGTCATCGTGGAGCTAGATTTTGATGGTACTGTACCGCTGCATGTTCAATTAAAACAAATTATTGAGAAACAGGTAGAAAGTGGGGAGCTTACAGGTCAGATTCCGAGTGAGCGCAGTTTTATGGAATCCTACCATGTCAGCCGGAGTACGGTGCGGGAGGCTGTGAGCGCACTTGTGCGGGAAGGCGTATTGGAAAAACGGCATGGAACAGGGACGTTTGTTTCCCTGAAACCAATCCATGAATGGCTAGGAAACCTCAGCAGTACGACAGAAACGATTAAACAGATGGGCATGGAACCGGGTGCAAAATTAATCACGCATTACAAAATGACACCTTCGCCTTCCATTAAAGAAAAAACTGGCTTTGAGGAAGCTTATTTTATCAAGCGTGTGCGTTATGCAGACGATGTGCCGATTGGTGTAGAGTGTCATTATTATCCAATTTCCATAGGAGAAGCACTTGTCCAGTATGATTTAGATAATGCGACGCTCTACGAAATTGAGGAAAAAGAACTTGGCATTTGGTTTGCGGAAGCGAGTCAGACGATTGGGACCAGTATTATCACTGAAGAGGACGCAAAGTATTTACAAGTTCCAGCCAACTCCCCTGTGTTACACGCAGAACGCATGATTAAAGATATAGAAGGTACCATCATTGAGCTGGAAAAAGCTTATTACCGAAGTGATATGTACAATTTTAAAATCAATTTATCCCGAAAATTTGGGTGAAATCTATATGCGGAAGAACAGCAGGGCTAACGGAAAAACTCCCTGCTCTCAATTTCCGCCCTTCCCCCGTCTGATCCGGATTTAACCCACTTCGAGAGCCCGCCGGAACATCCTGCCAATTCCTTCTTCCAACATCCATCTTGCCATTTATTAAAAAATCTTATAACCGCCATTGTCTTTTCAAATTACAGAATTAACAAAATTTTGTTGAAATCCTAGCCGACTTCACATATACTAAAATTAAATCCATTCATCACTGGTACGGACGTCATGATGTCGAAAAGTTCGACTGGCTGTACCTATGGAAAATTGACTTTATGACCAGCCGTAGTAAAAACTGTTACAATGACATGCTGCTTTTTTCCTCCATTAGATGCATTTTAAAAATCCCGCATCATGATCGTTTAACTACAATTTTAGCTAGAACTGTAAGCGATTTCCCCACTGATGCTAAACAGGTTTTGCCGTATATTCAGTTATGGACCAATCGGTTCTGTCAGGGCAGGCACCTGTTTCCATGCATATTGAAAAGTATACGAAAAAAGGAGGATTTGAATATGAAAACAGAAGCGGAGATGAATCGTGTTTCAGCTGCAGAGAATTCGCATCTCTGGAACGCCATGCACAAGCATGATCCCGATGCCAAAGCAATGGTGGCGGAGTCAGGTAAGGGATCCTGGTTTCAGGATGAAGAGGGGAATCAGTATCTGGATGGTGTGTCAGGTCTGTGGTGTCTGAATCTGGGGTATGGAAGACAGGAAATTGCTGATGCAGCGGCGGAGCAAATGAAACAGCTCTCCTATTTTCCACTGACGATGAACCATAAACCAGCCATTCAGCTGGCTAACAAAATAAGTGATCTACTTGGTTCAGATTACCAGACATTTTTCTCCAACAGTGGTTCAGAAGCGAATGAAACTGCTTTTAAAATTGCCCGGCAGTATCATATACAGACAGGGAATCCGACGAAGTATAAGGTAATTTCTAGATACCGGGGCTATCATGGGTCAACGCTAGGTGCAATGAGTGCGACGGCGCAAGCGAACCGCCGGGTGAAATATGATCCGCCTGCACCAGGTTTCCTGCATGTGTCACCGCCATATAGTTACCGTTCGCTCTATGCCGGAACGCCGGAGGAAAAGGACTTGAGCGCTGCGGATGAACTGGAAGAGAAGATTACTTGGGAAGGGGAAGAAACCGTTGCTGCTGTGATTATGGAGCCATTCATTTCGGGTGGCGGCGTTATTATCCCCTCCATGAAATATATCGAACGTGTAGTTGAAATCTGCAAGAAGCATCAGGTGCTGCTCATTATGGATGAGGTTGTTGCTGGTTTTGGCAGGACGGGAGAAATGTTTGGGTTCAAGCATGCCAACGGTGTGGAACCGGATATCGTGACCATGGCAAAGGGGCTGACCAGCGGATATTTGCCACTTGGAGCGACAGCAGTAAGAAATGAAATATATAAAGAGTTTAAGCAAGAGGGGAATGACAACTACTTCCGGCACGTTTCCACTTATGGGGGTCATCCGGCAGCCTGTGCGGTGGCTTTGGAAAATATCAGAATTATTGAAGAAGAAAATATTGTAGACCGTGTTAAACAGCTTGGAAAAACAAAACTATCAGAACTGCACGATTTAGCGGATCACAAAAATGTTGGGGAAGTTCGCCAAGCCGGATTTTTACTTGGAATGGAAATGGTGGAGGATAAGGAATCCAAAACTCCATTGTCCGAGGAAAAAATGGGCGAAATTGTTGGCAAGTGTAAACAAAAAGGGCTTATCATCGGCAAAAACGGTGCGACAGTCCCCGGCGGCAATAACATTCTCATCATTGCACCACCGCTTTCCAGTACAGAGGAGGACCTGAACTTTATTATAGAAACGGTCCAATCGGTGATTCACAGCATGTAATAATCCGTCTGCTTAATGGCCAACTAAATAGATAGGAAGGGTATACATGTGAATTATGATCGGTTGAAAACGTTTATAACAGTTGCGGAGAAAAATAGTTTTTCAGAAGCAGCAAAAAGGCTGTTTGTCACACAGCCAACGATTACGTCCCACATCAAGGCGTTGGAAGAAGAATTGGATACAAGGTTATTTGAACGAACAACTAAAAAAGTAGAGATGACACCATCAGCAAAAATTTTACTGAAATACGCCAGAGAAATTGTGCAGATGAATGAGCACGCGCATAAAGAAATTACCCAATTGGAAAGGGAGTTCTATGGTGATTTGGGCATGGGGTGCAGTCTGACAATTGGTGAGTATTACCTCCCGGCGTTTCTGAAACGTTTTAAAGAGGCATACCCATTGATACAAATTCAAGTGAGCATTGCCAACTCTCATTCGGTTGTAAGTCAGGTGAAGGACCAATTGATTGATGTTGGATTGATTGAAACGCCAATTGAGGATGATCAGCTGCGAATGGAGCCATTTTTGCAGGATGAACTGGTTCTGATTGCGCCCCCTGGCTATTTTATGACGGATAATAAGCTGTCGCTGAAACAAATTCAACAGACACCGATAATTTTTAGAGAGGAGGGGTCAGGCACACGGGCGGTCGTCAATTACTATATGGAGCAAGCGGGGCTGACAGAAGATGATTTACATGTAGTGATGGAACTGGGAAGTACAGAGGCCATTAAAGCTGTCGTGGAATCAGGGTTAGGGGTTTCCTTCATTTCCAAAAATGCCATCCAGAAAGAAAAGGAATTGGGTCTCTTGCAAGCTTATCGCGTCAGTGGCCTGGAGATGAAGCGTAACTTCTATATCACATACCGGGAAAAGCATGTGCTGAAATCTGCAACCGAGCTATTTCTGGAAACATTAAGGAGTATTGCGAAAGAAGAAGTGATAATAGACTGATTCGCTGTGCATGGGTGACAGTTTGTAGGAATAATAGAATTTTTAGGAGGTATTCATTTATGGTAAAACAAAAAGAAGAAATGCAGCAGGTAGTAGCCAAGCAAAAGCAGAAAATGACACCGAGTGAGGCAATTGTTGAAACCCTCGTGGCGGAAAATGTGAAGGAAGTATACGGTATTGTCGGTTCTGCATTCATGGATATGCTGGATTTATTTCCGACGGCAGGGATTCGGTTTGTTCCGGTGCGGCACGAACAATCGGCCGGACATATGGCGGATGCGAAGGAGCGTGTGTCTGGAACGGCCGGAGTGATTGTTGGTCAAAATGGCCCGGGTATCACCAACATGGTAACATCCGTAGCCGCAGCCAATCAGGCGCACAGCCCGATGGTCGTTATTTCACCGTCTGCTGGTACACCGGCTATTGGCATGGATGGATTCCAGGAAGCTAACCAGGTGTCCATTTTTGAAGATATTACCAAGGAGACGGTTCGGGTGACACACACCAATCGTGTTGCGGATTGCCTGCGGACGGCTTTCCGGATTGCTTATGCTGAGCGTGGTCCAGTACTGTTTGATATTCCGCGCGATCTGTTCTACGGGGAAACAGAGGACTATATTCTAAAGCCGAACCAATACCGTGCGGATAAAAGGGGAAGCGGTGATCCGAAGTCCATTGAACGGGCTGTGGAGCTATTGAAAAATGCTAAGAAACCTGCGATTATTTCTGGCCGTGGTTCGGTTGATGCCGATGGGGTAGATTCAGTCGTGAAAATAGCCGAATACCTGTCAGCGCCAGCAGCATGCGCCTATATGCATAATGACGCGTTCCCGGCGGATCATCCTTTGGCAGTTGGTCCGATCGGCTATATGGGTTCCAAGGCGGCAATGTATTCCCTGCAGGAAGCGGATGTAGTGCTGGCAATCGGTACAAGGCTGTCACAATTCGGAACACTGCCATGTTATGACATTGATTACTTCCCGAAACATGCCGACATCATTCAGGTGGATATTAACCCGCGTCAGATTGGACGCACACATCCTGTTGAGGTGGGCATTATTGGGGATGCCAAAGCAGCCAGTGATGAAATTTTCCGTCAGCTGCAGTCGGCGCTTCCTTCGCCTGGAAAAGATGAGAAACGGATGCAGGCCGTCACTAAGCGCAAAGAAGATTGGGAGCAGGAACTGGTTGATCTGGCCATGGTGGACGGAAACCCAATCAATCCTCGCCGTGCACTGCTGGAAATGACGAAAGCATTGCCGGAAAATGCGATTGTTTCGTCTGATATCGGCAACGTGTCGTCGACGGCCAATGCTTACCTGAAGTTTACGCAAACTCGTCGTCATATCGCTGCGCTGACGTTCGGTAATACTGGTTTCGCTTATCCAGCTGCGCTTGGTGCTCAATTGGCGGAACCGGATGCACCAGTATTCGCCATTGTGGGTGATGGTGCATGGGGCATGAGTCTTCATGAAGTTAGTACGGCGGTAGAACAGAACATCCCTGTCATCGCATGTGTGTTCAATAATGAGGCATGGGCTGCCGAAAAGAAAAACCAGGTCGATTACTATGATGACCGTTACATTGGTTCCAATATTGAGGGGCCGGAATTTGCGGAAGTGGCACGATCGATGGGGGCACTTGCGTACAGCATTGACAAACCGGAAGACATTGCCCCGGCGATTGAAGATGCCATGAAACAGCGGAAACCGACCGTTCTAAACATTTACGTCGATGGCACACAGCTTGCCCCGCCATTCCGTAAAGACGCATTGAAGATGCCAACTCGCATGCTGGCTAAATATAAACACCTTGATTATAACGTTTGGGGGAAATAAGCGTTATATAGCCAATCTCTCTGCTGGAATGTTCCGGCAGAGAGATTTTAACAAGAAGAAAGTGAAGTTTTCCTTTTGTTGGTAAACAAGTTATTGTAAACGCTATCAAAGGGTGGCGGTCGCAGGTTAGGAAAAAGAATCTCGTAAGCAAGTCTTTTTCGTCAGGAGTTTTGTTGCAGACTTGTTAGAAGCAGATCTGAGGCTGAAGTATGGATGTCGAATTAAAAATTTGGAGGGAACTTTTGCATGAAGGAAAGAAAACAGCTTGCAAAAACGTTAAAGCCTCAATGGGTATGGGCGATTGCATTAGGATCGGCCATTGGTTGGGGGGCCTTTGTCCAGCCTTCTGTATGGATGCAAGGGTCCGGTCCGCTCGGAGCCATTATTGGGTTTGGTATTGGTGCTGCGCTGATGATGATTATTGCGGTCAGCTACGGTTTTCTGATTGAGCATTTTCCGGTATCCGGCGGTGAATTTGCCTATGCTTTCCTGGGTTTTAATCGTAATCACGCGTATGTAGCTGGATGGTTTTTAGTATTAGGCTATATTTGTATTGTTGCGTTAAATGCATCCGCTTTGTCACTGTTAATTAAATATATTCTGCCTAGCGTTGCTGAACAAGGGTATATGTACAGCTTAGCAGGCTGGGATGTTTATCTGGCGGAGGTAATTATTGCAAGTGTTGCTTTAGTGGTGTTTGCTTATTTGAATATTCGCGGGACGACAATTTCGGGAAGAATGCAGTTTATTTTTGTCATCTGTATGCTTGTAGGTATTGGCATTTTAACGATTGGTGCAGTTTCTCATCCGTCCGCGTCGTTCAGCAACCTTGATCCTCTTTTTAAGCCGGATGTATCGATGTGGTCAAGCGTTATCGTGATTGTGGCTATTGCGCCCTGGGCTTTTGTTGGCTTTGACAATATTCCCCAGGCAGCGGAGGAATTCAATTTTCCCCCTAAGAAAGGATTTATGCTGATCATTCTGTCCCTTATCTGTGCAGGTCTTGTGTATATATTTATGATTACGGCAACGGCTCTTGCGGCACCATGGCAGGACCTGGCCAATTTGCAGTGGGGCACTGGGGATGCGATGACCGGTATTATGGGGACTTTTGGTCTTATCATTCTTGCCACAGCATTAACCATGGGTGTCTGTACCGGGCTTAATGGATTTTTCGTGGCGAGCAGCCGTCTTCTGTTTGCAATGGGCCGTGCACAAATCATACCTCATGTTTTTGCAAAACTTCACCCAAAGCATGGAACCCCTCATGCAGGCATTCTCTTCACGTGTGCGGTATGTTTAATTTCCCCCTGGTTCGGTCGGCAAGTGCTGACATGGGTTGTCGATATGTCGTCTGTCGGTGTCACCATCGCCTATATTTATACATGTGTGGTTGCGTTTAAGTTGTTTAAATGGTCGAATGAAGCTTCACTCGTTGATCAATTTAGGGCGCTTCCATCTGTGGCAGCACCGGTAAAAAAGACATTCAGCCTACTGGGGGCAATAATCGGGTTTGTTTTTCTTGCGTTATTGCTCATTCCTGTATCACCAGCATTTATGGGAATACCATCACTAATTGCGCTATTCATCTGGATTGCACTGGGTACTGGCTTTTTTATCCTCAAAGGACCAGAATTCAACAAAATCGAACGAAAAGAACTTGAACACCTGATTTTAGGGGGACGTGGGGACGGTCCCGCTGCTGTCCCACCAGAAAATGTAAACTAAAGGTGTGGGCGCGGCGGGGCGAAGGGTTCAGCCGTTTTCCCGGATTGGTGGAGCTCTATCCGGATGACCGGACGGGCAGGGGAGAGGGCGCTCCGCACGATCACTCATCTCGCACTTTGCCGCCGCAACCGGGACAAGGAGCCTTCCCCGCGTCCCGCCCCCCTTTTTAGATGGTTTGGAGGAGCAGTTTTTTGAGCAGGGGGGAGAAGTGCTCGGGCAGCTGGGTGGCGGTTGGGACCATGATGCGTTCGCGCCCATATATATTGCGCATGAGGGTGTCGTCCTGTTCGCTGATATCTCCTTCTGCCAAAAACATGCCGATAACGTCGATGTTTTTCCGGCGTGTTTCAAACACGGCTTTGGTTGTGTCGATAATGCCGTTATCCGTGTAGTCTGAGGCCGCTGGCTGGCCATCGGAAAATACAAGCAGGAAACGGTTTTTCTCGTTACGGGCTTCAAGTTCTGCTGCTGCGGTCCGGATACTGAATCCGTCACGGTTGTCTTCCTGTGCTTCCAGCTGCATAATTTTGGCGCCATGATGCTGGTAGAGGGAGTCGCTGAACGAATGAATGACATGCGCGTAATTGGGTTTATAGTTGTCTTTTACTTCTGTGGCTTCCTCCCAAAACCCGATAATTGTGTGTGGAATCTTCAAGTCCTTAAGCACCTCATGGAATAAGATGACGCCTTTTTTGGTTTCTTCCATCTTGTTCATCATCGATGCGGAACAGTCGACGAGCAGGGTGAATGCGGCATCGATTTCCTTTGATTCCTCATTTTTTTTGTAAAACAGCCGCGGGTATTCGTCCGTCACTGCAGATAACAGCTTTTTGGAAAGCCGTCCGGCAGCCAAATTCTGGCGAGGTGCTGTCTGTTTATGTTCCAGCACTTTCTCAATGGTTTTGGACAGCCGCCGCTGATATGGGGCGATTTCCTCGGCATACATCCGGTAGCGATTTTCTTCCTCCTCGGAGGGGGCTTCGGCGAGTTTAACGATGCTGACGGCATATTTGTTTTCCCGTCCGAATTTGCCGCCGGAGGATGCTTCATCCTGATTGTCCTGGCTTTTTTCCATTGCCTCCATGTCGGAATAGTCGTTTTGTTCACTTTTTCCCGAGGATCCCTGAATCGACGCCATCGCCTGGTCGCCTTCTTCCGTTTCACGCGCGCCTTCTCCCATCAGGCTGGAACGGGTTCCCTCTTCCAGCTCGAACTGCATAAAGTTTTGCTGCTTTTCAGTGTTTTCATTTTCACTGTGCCAGGTGGAAAAATCCTGCTCAAATGTTTCGCTGTTTTCTTCTTTAACATCTTCCTCCAGGCTGTCATTGGCGAGCGGATCGGTACGGGTCAGTTCATCAAAAGCGGTTTCGAATGTATAGTCTTCAAGCCTGGCAATGGGAAAAATGAAATAGTCATTGATCATGTCAGCCATGGTTTCATCGAGCTGAAAAACGACTGACTCCGCTGCGTGGACGACTTCACGAGTGTTCCGAGCTTCATAAGCCTGAAAAATAGCCGGCTTCAAGGCGAGCAGCTGATTCAATTGCTGCTCATTTGCTCCCGGAAAAGATGGATCCGGCTGCTCGGACTGAATCAGCAGGCAAATCAAGCAGTACAGTTCATCCAGGGCAAAACCGCGTGTGACGTTTGTTTTCAGCTGTTGAGTAAAATAGCGGATGAGGTACGCCCGGCGGGTGCTGAAAAGCTGAGCAGTTCCCGGACGTTCTTTTTTAACAAGTTCCTCCAGGCGGATGTTTTCAAATAACGTAAACAGCTGCCCGGCGAATTTAGGATGTTGTGATTCGGATGCTTGCTGCATGTACGTTTGCATAACTGGCATGCTGGAATAATGGAGTGTACCTCGCGTTCGCAGCAGTATATCAGTTTTGAGCCCAGCTTCTTTTGCCAATTCGCTGCCGATTCCCCAATTGGCACTTGCTGTTATGCGCCGTTTTTCCATGTCAATGGCCGATCCATACGCATAATCAAACGTCAAATCAGGAATGCCGGATAAAATAGCGGCCAAATCCTGCAGCTGCAGAAAAAGGCGGGTGTCAATGCTGGTGTCGCGAAAACGATACATATGGATTCTCCTATCCGAATAGTGTTTCAGCCATTGTGTGAACGAGCGTCTTTTCCCGGTCCTCATCAAGCTTGTCGGCGATGGCGCGGCGGATTGCCCGTTTTGGCGGAACCATGGAACTTAAGTCGCACGCATCAAGGAGCGCTCGGATAGAAGCGGCATCCTCCGAAAGTTTTCCTTGTGCCACGGCCTGGATAAGGTCGCCAGAGAGGCGGACGAATAAACCAATGGTGTTCTCGTCATTTAGCCGGCTTTCATTTTGGAGCAGCCGCTTCAATTGCTCTCCTTGCAAATAAGGGATGTCGATAACAACGAAACGGTTTTTCAATGCTTCATTCAAAGGGACAGTGCCGACATAGCCTTCGTTGATTGCCGCTACGACGCCGAAACCATGTTTGGCCGTGATAATTTCTTCCGTGAACGGGTTGGTGATGGTGCGCCGATAGTCCAGTACACCATTAATGAGCGGAAGTGTCTCCGGTTTGGCCATATTGATTTCATCTATGTAAAGAAAGGTCCCGTTTTTCATGGCGTTAGTGACCGGGCCAGGGACAAATTCGATGACTTGTTTATCGCCTTCGTAAGCTAGCGTCTTAAATCCCATTAGGCTCTCCGCGTCCAGATCAACCGAGCAATTAACATTGAACATCGACTGATTAAATAAGTTGGAAAGCGTCTCAGCAAACCGCGTTTTCCCTGAACCGGTCGGCCCTTTCAAAAGAACATTTTTCCCCATGCTCAGGGCCGTAATGGCATCGATCAGCATTTCATTGTCGGGCGGCACATACCCGCCACCGCGAACAAGATCGCTAAAAGCAGGATTATCCTGCCTGTTTTCTTTTACTAATTGCCTGATTCCCTCAGGCAGCTGCGCAAAAACTGTCATAACCAAACTCCTTTCCACACACATTGTAACCCCTTCAGAACCAATATGAAAGTTTCACGGGATGAGACGCGGTCCATGGTCCTAATCCAGTTTAATGTTTTGCATTAATCGATTGTCACATTTTTGTGCGCGGGAAGTGCAGTTATTTTATTGTTCACCAATTGGCGCAGCGGCAGCACAATTTTGAGAATTGTCCTTTGACCGACGTTCATGAAAAAAAGCCTCTCTGTGCAAACTAAAATAAAACAAAAAGGGAGGTGCCACAATGAAAAATGACAAGCAAACAAATGCCAGGTACACGTCGGCAGGAACGGATATCGAAGCAATGAAGGAACAAAGCCGCCGATCCGGACTGACTTATAATGAAGCAAAAGCGTATATAGCCCGGACAACGGGAGGGCATGGTACGAATATTTACAGCGATACCGATGTTGAAGAAGTGAAACGTAAGAATCAGCAATCGGGGGAGAATGCACGGAACGATAAGCAGTGATGCGTGTTTGCTGCTGAATATAGAGTAGGGGTATCAGCGACTCAAACAAAACACCGGCATCCGTCTGAAAAAACGGAATGCCGGTGTTTTGTTGTTTTCTTTAACCTATTTGACTGGCGGGATTGTGGGACAGAAGCCTGCTCCCACGTCTCGCCCTGGGCCAAGGAGCCCGTTCCATTCTCACCAACGCCCGCTCCTCTCATCCACCAAATCTAGAACTGGGACAGTAAGCCTGACCCCATGTCCCATTTGTAGGCGGTGAGGGTGATTTGGCCTTTGGTGTGGAAGGTGATGTTTGGGTCACGTGTGCTGTCAAAGATTCGGGCGCTGAATGTTTCTTCCCCGTTGTTGAGAAAGAGTTCCACGGATGAGGTGTCTTTGTACACCTGGATGTGGTTCAGTGTTTCTAAATAACACTTCCTGCTTTCCATTCCTTTTTGATCAAAGCGCATTCGTTCCAGGGTGCATGTCCGCGTTGCCTCGTCATACGTGAATGTGGTCGTTTTGCCGAATCTTATTTGAAAGCTGGCTGCGTCCCATTCCCTGAAGCTCACTTGTAATTCGAAAGCATCTCCATGCATATTTTCCAGCTGTTTTTCCTCATCTTTCAGAGTGACATGGTGATGGGAAACACCACTCAATCGTAACTGTTCCAGCTCTTCAACAGGATGCTGGCGTATGCTGCCGTCTATGAATTCCAAAGAGCGGGGGATGGTAAGGGCGTGCACCCAGCCGTATTCGGCGGTCGGATGTTCTGTCCCACCAATTTCGGCATTGCCCATCCATGCCATTAAAATCCGTCTTCCATCGGGTGCTTCCGTTGTCTGGGGCGCATAAAAATCGAATCCCCGGTCCAGCTCGGTAAAGTCCCCGTGCTCATAGGAAAGGGCTTTATTGTCAACTTTCCCGGAAAGGTAGCCAGCCTGAAAGATATTGTTGTAATAATAGCCATCCGGTTCTAGTCCTTGTGGGGAAATAATCAGAATATCGGAACCGTCCAGTTCAAATAAATCCGGGCATTCCCACATGTAGCCGAGACCTTCCTCGCCGAAACTGTCTGCACTAGCGAGTTTTCCCTGAAAGGTCCAGTTCCTTAAGTCCGGTGATGTATACAGGACAACAGCACCTTCGCGATCTTCTGACTGGGCACCGATAACCATCTGCCAGCTGTTATTTTTATAAAATACTTTTGGATCCCGGAAATGGGCGGTATACCCGTCCGGTACGTGGATGACAGGCCCTTCTTTGTGAAAGTGATGGCCGTCTTCAGACACAGCAAGACACTGATAGGATTCCCGCTCTCCATCCTCATTTTTTACATTGCCGGTATAGAAGATATAAAGCTTATCATCTTTCACGACGGCACTTCCCGAATAGCACCCGTCTTTGTCATACCATTCGTCAGGCGCCAATGCCGGCGACACAAGTTCCCAATGGGTCAAATTTTCGGAAATAAAGTGCCCCCAGAATTTTTTCCCGTGCTTCGTTTCAAATGGATTCCACTGAAAAAACAAATGATACCGGCCCTGAAAATAAATAAACCCGTTCGGATCATTGATCAGACCGACCGGTGCCATCAGATGGTAATGAAGGCGGTAAGGATCAGCTGCCACAAGCTCTTGACGATCAGCCAGATGGCGGCAGGCTTCATGGATAAGGGCTGTTGGTTGATTCATTCGTGATGCATCCTTTCTAAAAAAAACCCGGCACCCATCGGCCTTCAAAGGATGTTCAAAAATTCCGGTGAAAATTATCCTTCTTTTTGGACACGCACTTTCGGTGAATGCCGGGTATTTCATTTAACTAGGCCTGTTTTCTGCATTCGCTTCCGTTTCTTTTCGTTCATTGTCAGAGAAACCGAAAAGCCATGTCAGTACAAAAGCCGTGACAATCGCAATGATGTTTACGAGAATATATTGCAAGACCTGGCCGTTCAGGTATAGAAGTGTTCCAGGAATAACTGTAATGGCCATGCCAGTTCCTTTAAGCCCAAGGATCGATGCGGTGAATCCGCCGACCCCACCGCCGATCAGCCCGGCGACAAACGGTTTCACATAACGCAGGTTCACCCCGAAAATGGCCGGTTCCGTAATACCAAGAAACGCGGAAAAAGATGAAGGCAGAGCCAAGGCTTTCAGTTTGTTTGATTTGGTCTTCATCCCAACAGCTAGTGCCGCACCGCCCTGGGCTGCAACAGATGACGTGATGATAGCGTTATAAGGGTTGCTGCCGAAGTTCTCCAGCAGCTGAATTTCCATTAAGTTGAAAATATGATGCACACCAGTGATCACAATAATCTGGTTCAATCCACCGATCAAAAAGCCGGCAATGCCAAATGGCAAGTTCAACACAGCGAGCGTTCCTTGCAGAATATATTCCTCGACCGTGTGGAAAATAGGTCCAATCACAAACAAGGCAGCGATAATCATAACCAATAACGTTAAAAATGGTGTAACAATCAGATCGAGTGATTCCGGAACCCGTTTACGTATGAACTGCTCCAGTTTGGCGCCGAGAATCCCCGCGAAAAAGGCCGGCAATACCGCGCCCTGGTAACCAACAACAGGAATAAATCCAAAAAAGTACAGGGGCTCTATTTCGGTTGCCACATCCCATGCATTCGGAAGTTCCGGACTGACGAGCATTAAGCCCAGGACAAGTCCGATAATGGGAGTTCCGCCGAATACTCGGAATGTTGACCACGCCACTAGCGCTGGTAAAAATACAAATGCTGTATCCGTTAAAATCTGCGTGAACAACAGAAAGTTATCTGAGATATCGGCCGGTGTCATGCCAAACAAGGCCAAGATTTGCTCTTGCATAACAAGCCCGCGAACACCCATGAACAAGCCGGTGGCAACAAGGACCGGGATGATTGGCACAAACACATCGCCCAATGTCCGGATGGCACGCTGCAATGCATTTTTGTCTTTGGCTGCCGACTTGGACTGTTCGGACTTATCCGTTGCGTTGACACCGAGTTTATCCACTTCGTCATAAATTTGATTCACTGTACCTGTACCAAGGATGACTTGGTACTGACCAGAGTTGAAAAAAGCACCTTTCACTTTATTAACATTTTCTACCGCTTCCTGGTCGATTTGTTCTTTATCGTTTACCATAAAACGGAGCCGGGTGGCGCAGTGGGCGACGGATTGGATATTCTCCATTCCGCCAATGGCTTCAACAAGCTCTTTGGCAATTTTTTTATTTTCAGCCAAGTTCATTCACTCCTTTACAATGATTGTATATCTTAGGTGTGCGGAATCGATTCCACAAAAAAGAAAAAAGGGATCCCTAGTTTTTAACCAGGGAGGATAAATCTGATTCTTCCCGTATGGAAGCATTCGCTCTGGAATCGATTCCATCATACGTATAAAAGTATTTTTCATCCTATAAATGTCCCTTGCCTAGCCTGACCAGCAGATGATGCAAATGGCTGCTGCAAATGCCCGGTAAAGCTTGAATGAAGCAGCGGGTAGCTCTTCGTTTTTGTGATTCTCTTACCAGCTGATGGAGACACTCTGGCGAAGAGTGAAATCGATTCCATATAGTTATCATACACTATCACGGCTAATCAGTCTATAGTTGAGCATAATTTTTTCACATGGCTGTTCAGTGTCATTTGTCTGCAGCAGGATTTGTTTGGCGGCATGCGCACCAGCGTGTTCATTCTGGTAATCAACAGTTGTTAATGGCGGATCTGAATATTGTCCAATTTCGGATGCGCCAATCCCGGCAACCGCAATATCTGCAGGCACTATGAATCCGGCTTTTTTCAAAAAGCTTTTTGCGCCTATTGCCAACCGGTCCGTCACAGCAAAAACAGCACTTGGCTGCCTGCCTTGCTGCATCATTCTTTCCATGGCGTCATGTCCGGAGTCGATGTCAAAGACGGCTTCCTCCATCCACTCTGATGCGACTGGCAGATGATGTTTTTCCATGGCTTTGAGGTACCCTTGCTTGCGCATGTATCCGACGGCACGGTCTGTTTCATCAACACCGATAAATCCGATGCGGGTATGGCCCCTGCTAATCAGATACGATGTGATCTCCATTGCCGCACCTTCATCATCGTTTACAATACTGGGAACACCCTCAAGCTCCTGACCGATCATGACAGCGGGAATGGGCAATGTGTTTAGCTTTTCGGCTAACTGTGGTTCGGTGTTCGTTCCCAACAAGATAATCCCATCAACCTGGCGCACTTGCAGCAGGTCAAGGTATTCGAGTTCTTTTTGCTGGTCAAGATTGGTGGCAGCCAGCAGGATTTGGTAGCCATGTTTTGCAAGCTCTTTATCTATGCCGGCAACGATTTTTCCGGATGTTTCGGTATGAATGGTGGGAACAATAACACCAATGACCTTTGTTTTCTTTGTGCGAAGTGACTTGGCGTGTTCACTCGGCACATAGCCCGTTTTTTCAACGACTTCTTCAATTCTTTTTCTCGCTTCCTCGCTGACGTAGCCGGAATTGTTTAACGCGCGGGAAACAGTAGATCTGGATACATTTGCCATCTCCGCTATTTCTTTGATGGTATGCACTGCTTCTCCTCCTTAACAGGCAGTCGGCTGTGGACTGGTTCTGTGTCTTTGCCTATGGTGATGCCAAGTGGTAAAGTTAGTATTATCAACATGATAACACAAGGAGGCAAAAACGATGAAACAGGGGGTTGCAATGCTTGGAGAAGCTTTGGTCGACTTTATTCCGGCTGATCCGGCTAACACCACTTTTCAGCGTAGTCCCGGCGGTGCACCTGCCAATGTTGCTGCAGGCTTGGCACGGCTTGGGGAGCGCGCGACCTTTGTAGGAAAAGTAGGTAATGATGTACTTGGAAAATTTATGAAGGAAACCCTTGCTTCGTATGGTGTCCGGACAAGCCAGATGGCATTCACCCGCGACTATCGGACAGGGCTGACGTTTGTAACTAATACAGCAGATGGCGACCGAAGTTTCGATTTTTATATAGATCCGAGTGCTGACCGATTTCTTGAGGCGGCAGATATTGATGAAGCCGATTTAAAAAATCATAAAATCCTGCATATAGGCTCCATTTCCTTAATCCAGAATCCGGCAAAGCAAGCAACTGAATATGCCGTCAAACGGGCAAAAGAACATGATATGCTCATCTCTTATGACCCCAATTTGCGGATGATGCTCTGGGATTCCGAGGAGCACGCGCGCACGACGATTGTGTCGATGCTTGGTGAAATGGACATTTTGAAACTATCCGAAGATGAACTTGCATTCATTACTGGAAAAAGTTCACTTGCGGAGGGGATGGATGAACTCGCCGTATATGATGTACCGCTTACGGTTGTTACGCTCGGGGCCAAAGGCAGCTATATCGCAGTCGGCGGGGAATCTGTACATATACCGGCGATGAATGTGACAGCAGTGGACACAACGGGTGCGGGTGATGCGTTTGTATCGGGGATGCTGTACGGTTTATGTCGATTTGAAAAGGATTTGGACGAGCTTACCCTCGAAGAAGCCGTCCGGATGGCAAAATTCGGTGCCGTGTCCGGTGCGCTGGCCGCTTCCACAAAAGGCGCCATGCAAGCGTTGCCGACACTCGCAGAAGTGAAAGAATTTCTGTAGGGGGATAATGGGTCTCCCTGGCTACGGCGATCTTTATAAGTTTATCTGGTGTTTTGTGGTAATTATAATTCACGCGGAATATGGGACAAGGAGCTGTTCTGACAGTTTTCTGTCTTTTTTCTTGCCTTCTCCCCGGTTTAGTTTTTAGTGTGGCGTGATTCTGTGGAAACAATTCATGCCAGTGATTGGTCGTCATAAAATTGCTGGTAAAGGTGAATTATAAACGTACTACTTGGTTTAGGAGGCCATAGCATATGTCTGAGGAAAACAAGAACCGGAACAAGGATAAAGGCAAACAGAACAATAAAAACCGGTTCACCAAACAAAAACCAGATCCGGATATGGAACTTGCAGAGGATAGAGAGTTTCTAAATTTAGATAACAAACGTAATAAACGGCACAATCGCTGAGGGTCAGCAGAGACAGGTTCCTTGTCCCAGACTGGGGCAAGGAGCCATGTCCCTATTGAAAGATGCTCATGGTGACGAGGTCGTGGTATTCGCCGTTTACATAGACATGTTCGCGCAGCACGCCTTCTGTCTGGAACCCGACTTTTTCATAAATATGAATTGCTTTCTCATTGACTTTATCGGCATGAAGAAACAATTTATGCAGATTCAAGGTTTTAAATGCATAGTCAACGGCAAGCCGGGTCGCCGGTTCCGCATAGCCATTTCCTTGCTGTCCAGGATCAATCATAATAGCAAATTCCGCATTTCTGTGCCGCTGACTGATGGAGAATAACCCAACAAAACCAATCCGTTCGCCGTTGGAACATAAAATAAACTGCCGGTGTTCTGTACTTTCCAGATTATTTTCAAATCGGTTTTTAATCAACTGGAATGAATAGTGTGATTCAGCAAACCAATAATCCATCACATTTGGGTCATTGTACAGTTTGTGCAAGAATTCCAAGTCATCTTTTTCCAGTGTTCTGAGCCGTAAGTCCTGTGGCATCGTACTTCCTCCCAAAAATTTCTTCTGATTTTTTAATGGTACCAGAACATCACCGTCCCGTCACTAATTGTCTCCTCTTCAACTCCTATACAGCTGCTGTTACTTCCATTATTTGACTGGTGCCATTCATTCAAATGATGTAAACTGGACAAGAAAGCATTGTTAATCTAAATGGGAGGTGGAAAGTATGGAACAGTCAGAATTACAGCAAACCTTAGGTGCTTTGAACGACTTTTCCCGTACTATCAGGGAAGAGATGCAAGCGATGGAAAAACGGTTAAACAATGAGATGCAAGTGATGGAAAAACGGATGGAAAAACGAATGGACGAGCGTTTTGATCAAGTGGACGGACGGTTTGATAAGCTGGAAAAAAAGGTAGATGGCCTCCGCGTTGATTTGACCGAGACACAGGAAACAGTTGATTATCTCTCAAGCAAAAATGCGCAGCACGAGCGCAAACTTCGCAGTGTCCTTCAGTCATAATTATGTCGGGTAGTTTTTAACCAGGCTGTCACGTACCGGCCTCGCAGTACAGGAAGGATTGCTGTTTACTCAACGAACGATTCCACAACAAACACAACTCGCCTCACGTATCTCAGTTACTTTTTGAAAAAATATATTAATTTTTGTCTATTTTTGTAGTATAATAGATTTGTGAAAAAATGATAGATTACAGTTATAGTATGCGGCCATTTTTTTAATAAAGATGAATGCGGTTGCACGGAACAGACATATAAAATTGGGACTGAAGGAGTTTTCAGCATGACGAATGTGACACGGGATTTTTTTATCGGTTTATCAAATAGTAAATTCTTAAATGCACAGGCGAAAAAATGGGGATTCGTCCTTGGTGCTGACAAATTTGTCGCAGGAACCACTATTCAGAGTGTGGTCGATGCTGTGAAGGAACAGAATGCGAAAGGCATCAGCTGCACCCTTGATAATCTTGGGGAATTTGTATCCGATAAAGGTGAAGCGAACCAGGCCAAAGAGCAAATTCTTGCTATTCTGGATACAATTAATAAGCAGAATCTGGATTGCCACTTATCGGTAAAGTTGACCCAGCTGGGACTGGATATTGACCAGGATTACTGCATTGCAAACATGAAAGACATTCTTGATACGGCAAAACAGTATTCTATTTTCGTCAATATTGATATGGAAGACTATTCCCATTATGAGGCGACGCTGGATGTATTGAACGAGCTGCGTGAGCATTATGACAATGTTGGAACCGTAATCCAGTCGTATCTTTATAGAGCGGAAGAGGACCTGAGCAGGCTGAAGGATATGCGCATCAGGCTTGTTAAAGGGGCGTATAAGGAAAGTGAAGAGGTCGCGTTTTCGGATAAGCAGGATATTGACCGTAATTTTATTAAACTGGCCAAACAGCGCCTGCTGGGCAACACGTTTACATCCATTGCGACCCATGACCACCATATTATCAATGAATTGAAAGCGTTTGTAGATGAGAATGCCATCGGAACGGATAAGTTTGAATTCCAGATGCTCTACGGTTTTCGTAATGATATGCAGGATAAATTGGCAGAGAACGGATATAATTTCTGCACGTACATCCCGTTTGGTGATGACTGGTTCGGCTATTTTATGCGCCGCCTGGCCGAACGCCCACAAAATATGAACCTGATTATGAAAGATGCCCTGTACACTGAGGATAATAGGCTGAAAAAAGGCCCCGTCATCGCCGGAACAGCCATAGCAGCCGCAACCGCCCTCACCCTTTGGCGCAGAAAAAAATAGAGACAGGCTCCTTGTCCCACCATAAATTGGAAATGAGTGGCTTCTAAGGTTCTCATGATTTTTTGCAGCTTGTGTATAGTTTAAACGGTATATCCGGGCCGGGGTGGCTAACAGATTCACCTAGCTATTATTTTCGCGTGCATTGACATGTGTCGTTTTCCGATATATGATAGATTCCGTGAACTGGATAATTGCATATCCGTTTGATCGGACGGAAGAGGTTCTTAGCTTCAACCCTCTCTAAAAAACTAAGGACAGATGACTGTGATGCGAAAACCATGTGCCTTAGGCCGTGGTTTTTTTATTTTAAAAGGTTGAACACGCACTTTACACTGGAAGGAGGTTATTCCATGACAGGAAAACGCGATGAAAATCTGGGGGAACTGTCCCTGTTGGGTAACCAGGGCACCACGTATCAGTTTGATTACACGCCGGAAGTTCTTGAGACATTCGAAAACCAGCACCCGAACCGGGATTATTTTGTCAAATTCAATTGCCCTGAATTTACGACACTTTGCCCGAAAACGAATCAGCCGGACTTTGGTACTGTTTATATCAGCTATATCCCGGATGCCAAAATGGTCGAAAGCAAATCTTTGAAACTCTATCTGTTCAGTTTCCGTAATCACGGTGATTTTCACGAAGACTGTATGAATATTATCATGAACGATCTGATAGATTTGATGGACCCGCGTTATATCGAAGTGTGGGGAAAATTCACACCACGCGGCGGCATCTCCATCGATCCATTTTGCAATTACGGGAAGCCTGGCACACGATTTGAGGAGATGGCCGCGCATCGGCTCATGAATCATGATCTGTACCCGGAAAAAATCGACAACCGGTAATAGAGGGTGGCTTGGAATCCTTTCGTTCCTGCTCTAAGTGACCGGCAAATCCCTGCAATATAGTCAGAGTACCGGTCCAATATAACGTGATAGAGCAACGAAAGGGAGAGGCTGGATGTTTGTATATTTGAACGCATTATTTGTGGGATTGTTATTATTATCCAATATTTTAGGTGTGAAGCTGTTCAGCATCGGGGGAGTCGTCCTGCCTGCAGCTGTGATTGTATATGTCGTCACTTATCTGATTACCGATGTTATTGGGGAGGTCTATGGCAAGGACGCTGCAAGGAGGACGGTTCAGGCGGGCTTCCTGACACAGGTGATTGCACTTGGGTTCATTTTTGTAGCAATTCAGCTGCCGGCCGCCTCTGATTTCGCATTACAAGCGGAATTTGAAACAGTGCTCGGCGGGAGTTTCAGGGTGATTGCGGCAAGTCTGATCTCGTATATCGCAAGCCAGAACCTTGACGTAAGCATTTTCCACCGTCTAAAAGCAAGACACGGTGAATCAAAGCTTTGGCTTCGCAACAATTTATCGACGATGACGAGCCAGCTTATTGATACTGTTTTGTTCATCACCGTCGCTTTCTGGGGAATTGTTCCATTTTCAGTACTGGCCGGCATGGTCGTCACGCAGTATCTGGTCAAGCTAGGAATTGCACTGATCGATACCCCGATTGTGTATCTGCTTGTCAAGACGGCAGGTCGGAAAAGATGATTGCCGAACCCCCCCCTCGCCGAGAAAGCCAACCAAACAAAACCCCTGGCATCTCTATCGTGCCAGGGGGGTTTTTTACCTTTTTCTGCTGTCTTCGATATACGCCGTGCGACTCTTTTCTAATCGGGACTTTCCCGTTCACACGGTAGCTTTCAACGTCTGCTTATCTTGTTCCTCCACTGGTACTACCCAGCCAAATGGATCCATGGTTTTGCCATACTGGATGCCGGTCAGGGTATCATACAGCTGTTTAGCGATAGCACCCGTTTTGCCGCTGTTGATATCAAGATGGTGCTCGCCCCAGACGAGTTGTCCGATTGGCGAAATAACAGCCGCGGTTCCTGCGCCGAATGCTTCTTCCAGCTTGCCTTCCTGATGCGCCTGGAATACTTCATCCATGGAAAGTTTACGCTCCTCAACCGGAACGTCCCAGTGTTTTAGAAGCTGGATGACCGAGTTTCGGGTGACCCCTTCGAGAATACTTCCGTTTAAGGCGGGCGTCACGACTTTTCCACCCATCTTGAAAAATACGTTCATGCTGCCGACTTCTTCGATATATTTCTTTTCGACACCGTCCAGCCAGAGCACCTGGGCAATCCCTTCTTCTGCTGTTTCCTGAGCTTTCAGACTTGCCGCGTAGTTTCCGCCGGTTTTCGCTTCGCCTGTTCCGCCTTTCACGGTACGGACATACTCGTTTTCAACAGCGATTTTAATCGGATTGATGCCTTCTTTGTAATAGGCACCAACCGGCGATAATATAATCATGAATTTATAATGGCTTGATGGCGCAACACCGAGAAAAGCTTCGGTGGAAATAATAAATGGCCTGATATACAGAGAAGTTCCTTCAGCTTCCGGAATCCATTCCTTTTCCAGTCCCACTAATTGTTGAAGTGCCTTTAGTGCAAATTCCTCGTCAATCGGTGGAATGCACAGGCGGCTGTTAGAGTGATTCATTCGCTTGAAATTGCGTTCGGGCCGGAACAGCTGCGCATTTCCTTCCGGCGTAAGATAAGCTTTCATTCCCTCAAAAACGGATTGGCCGTAATGGAAGACCATTGCTGATGGGTCGATCGTAATCGGCTCATACGGAACAATGCGTGCATCATGCCAGCCTTTCGTTTCTGTGTAGTCCATAACAAACATATGATCGGCAAACGTTCTGCCAAACTCTAGCTGGTCTGCGCGCGGTTTTTCTTTGCGTGTAGAACAGAGATCTATTTGAATAGCATGTTCCTTCTCCATGTCCCCATCCCCTTGTGTAAAAAGTTGTATTCCATCTTAGAATATATTTTCTTTAAAAGCAAGCCCAAAATGAAACTTTTCACAAAATAAACATAATATTACCGACAGATGCTTCCAAATTTTTTGCACTTATGATAAAATCTGAAATTATTTAATAATAGATTTTGCAGGAGGGGATGGATGGTATGAAAACGTTGGAAAAAGTGAGCCATGTTGCGGGGAACACATTTGCGGTCTGGGTGATTTTGTTTTCGGTGCTGAGTCTTTTGTCACCGGACAGTTTTGCCTGGATTGCCCCGCATATTGCACTGCTCTTGGGGATCATCATGTTTGGAATGGGGCTGACGCTGACACTGGATGATTTTAAGGGAGTCATCCGTGCGCCGAAAAGTGTGCTTACTGCCGTGGCGGCGCAGTATACGATTATGCCGTTGCTTGCATTTGGACTAGCCTCTCTTTTTCAGCTTCCCGCAGAGATTGCAGCGGGCGTCATCCTGGTTGGGTGCTGTCCCGGGGGAACGGCATCGAATGTCATGACATTCCTGGCTAAAGGGAATACGGCACTGTCGGTATCGGTCACTGCCGTGTCGACCGTTGTTGCACCAATCCTTACGCCGTTACTGACGTTATTGTTTGCAAGCAAATGGCTGCCGGTATCGGCCGGGGATATGTTCCTGTCGATTGTGCAAATTGTCCTGATTCCTGTTGTCCTCGGGGTGGTTATCCGGCTATTGTTCAGCCGGCAAGTGGAAAAAAGCGTTGCGGTGCTGCCGCTCGTGTCCGTTATTGGAATCGTTGCAGTAGCATCTGCTGTTGTTGCGGTCAACCGGGAGGAAATTCTGACGACAGGGCTGCTCATTTTCAGTGTGGTTGTGCTGCATAATGTGCTGGGGCTTCTGGTCGGGTATCTGCTCGCCAAGTTGTTCCGGTTTGACTTCCGTGATCAGAAAGCAATCTCGATTGAGGTGGGCATGCAAAATTCTGGCCTTGGATCAACGCTGGCATTAGCCCATTTTGCTCCAGCCGCTGCTGTCCCGAGTGCTTTGTTCAGTGTTTGGCACAACATATCCGGACCTGTTTTGGCAACATGGTGGGGGAAAAAAGACAGGCAAGATTCGGCTGATGACGAGCATACGAAAGCTGGCTGACCGATCGCATGTTTTCAGGAGAGGCGCCGGACCTGATTTTAGACGTAAATCCCCGGTTAGCCGGTGACAGCTTTAAAATACAAAAATATTGAACGGTGTGAAAATTAAGTCTATAATTACTCGAAACGAAAGGTGGTCTGCAAGATGGAAAAAGATTTGCGTATTAAAAGTCATGTGTTCAGCGATGATACAATGCGTGCTCCGAACCGTGCGATGCTGCGGGCGGTCGGTGTTACGGATGATGATTTTCAAAAGCCGATGATTGGTATTGCCAGCACGTGGAGCGAGGTGACGCCGTGCAACATTCACATTGACGACCTTGCTGTCAGTGCGAAGAAAGGTGCCCGGGAAGCAGGTGGCACACCGCTCATTTTCAATACGATTACTGTTTCTGATGGCATCTCCATGGGGACACAGGGGATGCGTTATTCGCTTCCGAGCCGTGACCTAATTGCTGATTCAATTGAGACGGTTGTCGGGGCAGAGAACCTTGATGGATTTGTAGCCATTGGCGCGTGTGACAAAAATATCCCCGGCTGCATGATTGCAATTGCCAATGCGGACGTGCCGGCTGTCTTTAGTTACGGCGGAACGATTGCGCCCGGCTCACATAATGGCAAAGACATTGATATTGTGTCTGTCTTTGAAGGGGTCGGCAAGCACAACAATGGCGATATCAGCGATGAAGAACTGAAAAATATCGAATGCCGTGCCTGCCCTGGTGCAGGTGCGTGCGGCGGGATGTATACGGCGAATACGATGGCATCGGCTGTGGAAGCGATGGGAATGAGCCTGCCCGGAAGCTCATCACACCCAGCCGAATCTGCCGAAAAAACGGAAGACTGTGCTGCGGCTGGGGAGGCTGTCTACAAGCTCCTGGAAAAGGGCATCTATCCGAAAGATATCATGACGAAAGAAGCATTTGAGAACGCCATTACCGTGGTGATGGCACTGGGCGGTTCGACGAATGCGATTCTGCACCTCCTCGGAATGGCCCATGCCGTTGGTGCAGACGTCTCGATTGATGACTTTAACCGGATCCAGGAAAAAACACCACACCTGGCCGACCTGAAGCCAAGCGGAAAATATGTCATGCAGGATCTGCACCGGGTTGGCGGTGTACAGGCCGTTATGAAGCTTTTGTATGAGGCAGGGTATTTGCATGGGGACTGCCTGACCGTTACTGGGAAAACCATTGCTGAAAATCTGGCGGAGGCTCCATCACTCACGGAAGGACAAGAGATTATCGCTCCGTTTGATCAGCCGAAGCGAACGGATGGACCGCTTATTGTTTTAAAAGGTAATCTAGCACCGGATGGGGCTGTTGCCAAAGTTTCCGGCGTGAAAGTAAAGCGTCATACCGGGTCGGCACGTGTGTTTAACACCGAACAGGAAGCGATTGAGGCAATCAGGCACAACGACGTACAGGAAGGCGATGTGGTAGTCATCCGTTACGTCGGACCGAAAGGCGGACCAGGCATGCCTGAGATGCTGTCCGTTTCCAGTCTGCTTGTTGGAAAAGGACTCGGGGAGAAAGTTGCCCTGCTGACGGATGGACGCTTTTCCGGCGGGACACACGGGCTGGTCGTCGGTCATATCGCCCCGGAGGCACAAGCCGGTGGTCCCGTAGCACTGCTGCAGGAAGGCGACAGCGTGACGATTGACTCAGAGAAAAAAGAAATATCCGCTGCTATCTCTGACGAGGAATTAATCCGGCGAAAAGCAGAATGGACCGCACCGCCTTTGTATAAAAAAGGCGTACTCGGCAAATACGCCCATAACGTATCCAGCTCTTCCAAAGGTGCCGTCACCGACTTTTTGGATAGCGAAGACTAGAAAATAGGGAAAAATAACTCCAGCAAAGAGCGCTGGAGTTATTTTTTTAGCATATTTTTGCCACATAGGCTGCCAATCGGGGCGACCGGTTGATATCCAGCGCCGACCGGTTGATATTCGCCATCGATCGGTCGATATTTCGCCAGGTCCGGTCGATATCTCACCAGATCGGGTTGATATTCGCCGTCGACCGGTTGATATCTCACTAGGTCCGGTTGATATTTCCCCTGGACCGGTCGATATCCCCTCTCAAATGGGTTTATACCCACCGCTCAAGATCCGATATCGACTGGGGCTAACAAGCTACACCTTCTCTAACTGGCACAGCTTGTTCTGCCCTTTTTCAATTTTGTAACAAAATTGAAACATTTCAGTACCCTTTTGCCACGCAAACGATGTAAGCGCATACAACTTTTTCGACTTATGTGAAGTATCAAAAAAATTTAAAAATACTGTTGACTCTTTGCGAAAAGCGTTATATGATTGTTCGCAATATAAATTATCACGTACAAATTATCCATCAGCCTACTTGGCGATTGAAAAAAGAATAAAACGAAATACAATGACGGGAATAAAAGAACATGCTGCGTGCACTCCCAGAGAGCCGGGGTTGCTGGAAGCCCGGAAGTGCATGTTGTTCTGACATCATCCCCGAGTGCTCTGTCGAACGGGACTTCTTACTAGGCAGAGCCGGGTGCTAGCCTGCACCTGTTATCAAAAAGCAGCTGGCGGAATTGTCAGCTGGCAAGGTAGTATTCGTGAGGATGCTATGAAACTGGGTGGTACCGTGGAAAGAGGACTCTTTTCTCCCCAACGATGCTGTAATGATGTGATGCAGCTTTTGGGGAGAGAAGGGTCTTTTTTGCAGTTAAGAAAGTATAAATACGTTCTTACTGCATAAGTGCAACTAAGGCTTCGCGATAAGCCAAGTTTTCTAACATCTGTCAGGTCATCGTGCACGCTGACAGGGCACAAGGAAATGCCCGGTTATTCCAAAATTTAAAAGGAGGCGAGCACAGTGAGTGTAGAGGCTGAGCGTGACATGAAACAAGTGGAAGAAAAGGTAACCGGTGCGGATGTACTGATCCAGGCGTTAGCGGCGGCTAATGTTGATACCGTATTCGGTTATCCGGGTGGGGCGGTGCTGCCGATTTATGACGCCCTGTACCGGAATGAAACACCGTTCACCCATGTACTGACCAGACATGAGCAGGGTGGCGTGCATATGGCTGAAGGCTATGCACGGGTAACCGGGAAACCGGGCGTGGTGCTATCAACATCCGGACCGGGGGCGACCAACCTGGTGACAGGAATCACCGATGCAATGATGGATTCGTTGCCACTGGTTATCTTTACCGGTCAGGTTGCTACCAATGTGATCGGGTCGGATGCATTTCAGGAGTCGGATGTGCTGGGGATCACCACACCGATTACGAAATACAATTATCAGGTCCGGGATCTGGAGGAGCTGCCGCGGGTTGTCAGTGAGGCATTCCATATCGCATCAACCGGGCGTCCGGGGCCGGTGGTAGTAGACATTCCGAAAGACATTTCCCAGCAAGTTACCACCCGTAGTGTAGATGAAAATGCAGATTGCCATTTGCCTGGCTATCAGCCGAACCGGAAGCCGAACCCGCTGCAGATTACCAAACTGGCAGATGCGTTGGGCCGAGCGAAAAAACCGCTGATTCTGGCGGGGGCGGGTGTTGTGTTCAGTGAAGCGGCCGATGAACTGAAAGAGTTTGCCGAAAAACACCGGGTGCCGGTAGCCAATACGCTGCATGGTCTCGGAAGTTTTCCTGGAACGCATGAGTTGTCGCTTGGAATGGCAGGCATGCATGGGAATTACACCGCCAACATGGCCATATACGACTGCGACTTGCTTATCAATATCGGGGCACGGTTTGACGACCGGCTCACCGGCAATCTGAAGCATTTTGCCCCGAATGCGAAAGTCGCTCATATCGATATTGACCCAGCGGAAATTGGCAAAAACGTGGAAACGGAAATCCCGGTCGTTGCCGATGCCTATGAAGCAGTGAAGGCACTGCTCGCCAAAAACATGGAAGCCCAAAAACATGAAGCATGGCTGGAAACATTAACGAAGAGCCAGCGGGAATATCCTCTCTGGTATGATCATGCAGAAGAGCGGATCTCGCCGCAATGGCTGATGAAAGAAATTTACCGGGAGTCAGACGGGAAGGCAATTGTAACAACAGACGTCGGCCAGCACCAAATGTGGGCCGCCCAGTATTATCCGTTCGATAAACCGAATCGCTGGGTGACATCAGGTGGTCTTGGCACAATGGGCTTCGGTTTTCCGGCCGCAGTCGGCGCACAAATTGCCGCACCGGATGAACTGGTTGTTGCTGTTGTCGGGGACGGCGGTTTCCAAATGACCAGTCAGGAATTATCGGTCATTAAAGAACGGAAGTTGCCCGTTAAAGTGATCATCGTCAATAATCAATCCCTTGGCATGGTTCGGCAATGGCAGGAAAGCTTTTTCGAGGAGCGGTATTCAGAGTCTATTTTTTCTGAAAACCCTGATTTTGTAAAATTGGCGGAATGTTACGGCATTCGAGGCATGCAAGCAGAGCACGAAGCCGATCTGCCGGATGTGCTCACACAGGCGTTTGCCCATGATGGTCCTGTTGTTGTTGATTGCCGAGTAGTCCAGATGGAATGTGTTTATCCGATGATCGCTCCAGGCAAAGGCATTCATGAAATGATAGGGGTGACAAGATGAAACGTGTAATCACGGCTGATGTTCAGGACCACAGCGGGGTGCTCAACCGGATAACCGGTATGCTCCATAAACGCCAGTTCAATATCGACAGTATTTCGGTCGGCAAGTCGGAGCGTGAAGGGATTTCCAAGATGACGTTTGTTGTGCACGTCGCTGACGGTCAAAAATTAGAACAGCTTACCAAGCAGCTGAATAAGCAAATTGATGTTTTGAAAGTAAAAGACATTACCGACAAGGCGATGGTGGCGAGAGAACTGGCCCTGATCAAGGTTGGCGGCAGCGGCCAGGTGCGGGCGGAAATACAGGGCGTCATCACCCCATTCCGGGCGTCGCTGATCGATGTCAGCAAGGATAGCCTGACAGTGCAGGTTACCGGCAAACCAGATAAAGTCGAGGCACTGATTGCCCTGTTAAGACCATATGGCATCAAAGAACTGGCACGCACCGGTGTAACAGCATTCCTGAGGGGACAGCAGCCCCAGGACGTCACCGATTTAAACACACACCTTGTATGAAAACTTTAAAATCATTCATTGGTTAAAGCTAAAAATTAAAGGAGGATGAGGATTATGTCAAAAGTATTGTACGAAAAGGATATTCAAAAAGAGGTATTACAGGCGAAGAAAGTGGCGGTTGTTGGTTATGGATCACAAGGGCATGCACACGCATTGAACCTAAGGGAGAGCGGCTATGATGTCGTTGTCGGCTTGAGACCGGGCAAATCCCAGCAAAAAGCTGAAGCAGATGGGTTCCAGGTACTTCCAGTAGCTGACGCTGTTAAACAGGCCGACGTTGTCATGGTTCTATTGCCTGATGAGCATCAGACAGCCGTTTACGAAGAAAGCATCAAGCCGAATCTGGATGCCGGTAATGCTATTGCATTTGCGCATGGCTTTAACGTTCATTTTTCCCAGATTGTCCCGCCGAGCGATGTAGATGTCTTCCTCGTCGCACCAAAAGGACCAGGTCATCTGGTACGGCGCACATATGAAGATGGCGGTGGTGTTCCGTCCCTGTATGGTGTTTACCAGGATGTTACCGGTGATGCGAAGGAACTGGCACTTGCTTATGCACAAGGCATTGGTTCAGCTAGGGCTGGTGTTCTGGAAACGAGCTTTCAGGAAGAAACCGAAACCGATCTGTTCGGTGAGCAGGCTGTTCTGTGCGGCGGGCTGACCAGCCTCGTTAAAGCCGGCTTCGAAACGCTGACCAATGCCGGATACCAGCCGGAAGTGGCCTACTTTGAATGCCTGCATGAGATGAAGCTCATTGTTGACTTGATGTATGAAGGCGGACTGGAAAATGTACGCTACTCGATTTCGGATACTGCCCAGTGGGGTGACTTCGTTTCCGGGCCGCGCGTTGTGAATGACGAAACGAAAGAGCGGATGAAGGAAATTCTTGCAGAAGTGCAGTCCGGTGAATTTGCGAAAGGGTGGATCCTTGAAAACCAGGCAAACCGGCCGCAATACAACGCTATTAATGCTAAAGAAAGCAAACACCAGATTGAACAAGTCGGAAAGGAGCTTCGTGAATTAATGCCTTTTGTCAAACAGCCACTGCAAAAAGACGAAAAGAATGAACAAAAGGATGTGAAGGCACATGTCACAAATTAAAATTTTCGATACGACACTTAGGGATGGAGAACAGTCACCTGGCGTTAATCTGAATAAGCTGGAAAAACTGGAAATTGCCAAACAGCTGGAGCGGCTTGGTGTGGACCGGATGGAGGCAGGATTCCCTGCTTCCTCCCAGGGTGACTTTGAAGCAGTCAAGGCGATAGCCGAGACGATTAAGGGCACATCGGTCACCGGGCTGGCCCGTACTGCTAAGGGAGATATCGATACAGCGTGGGAAGCGCTGAAATATGCGGAAGAACCGCGGTTGCACCTATTTCTGGCTACTTCACCGATTCACATGACGTATAAATTGAAAAAAACACCAGAGCAGGTTATCGACAACGCCGTCAGCATGGTCAGTTATGCTCGGGAGAAGTTTCCGCAAGTGGAATGGTCGGCAGAAGATGCATCCCGTTCAGACTGGAACTTTTTAGCCCAGATTATTGAACAAGTGATTGACGCCGGTGCTACCGTTATTAATCTTCCGGATACGGTTGGCTACACGACACCAGCTGAATATGGTGACATGTTCCGCTATATCCGTGAAACGGTCCCGAACATTGATAGAGTGGAGCTGTCGTGCCATTGTCATAACGACCTGGGCATGGCCGTTGCCAACTCGATCGCTGCTGTTGAAAATGGTGCGACTCAGGTTGAAGGGACGATTAACGGCATTGGGGAACGGGCCGGCAACGCGTCACTGGAAGAAGTCGCTGTCGCCTTAAGAGTCCGTGCTGATCATTATCCGTACAGCACCGGTTTAAAGCTGGATGAGACGAAGCGGACGAGTGATCTGATTGCCAAATTGACCGGCATGTATGTGCAGGCTAATAAAGCAGTCATCGGCCGCAACGCCTTTCAGCATGAAGCAGGGATTCATCAGGATGGCGTCCTGAAAAATAAAGAAACCTATGAAATTATCACCCCTGAAATGGTGGGAGTCACGGCCAACACGCTGTTTCTTGGCAAACACTCCGGACGGCATGCGTTCAAGGATCGTGTCAGCGAACTGGGGGTAGAACTGTCTGAAGATAAACTGAAAGAAGCCTTCGAAATGTTTAAAGAATTGACGGATCATAAGCGGGAAGTAACCGACGATGATTTGTATACGATTTTGATGGAAATTCAGACCGAAACGTCCGCCATTAACAAATATCAGCTGGAAATGTTCCAGGTCCAGTACGGAACGGCCAATATTCCGACGGCGACCGTTTCTCTGACGACACCAGCCGGGGACAGAGTGGAGACGGCATGTACGGGTCAGGGCAGTGTTGAAGCGCTGTATAAGACGTTGGATACGCTGATCGAGGAAGACCTGCACCTGGCTGATTATCAGCTAAATTCCGTCGGACGCGGCAAGGACGCACTTGCGGAATCGCACGTGCAGCTTGCCGTCAACGGGCAGACCATGAATGGAAGGGGTACCGCACAGGACGTACTGGAAGCTTCCGTCAACGCCTTTTTGAACGCGGTCAACCGTTATTTTATCCAGAAGAGCCCATCGAACGAAACCGAAGCGGTTAAGTAAATGAGTCCGCAGCCCGAATACACTTCGCTTTCCGCGGGCGAGTGCCAAGCCTCCTCGGGCAAGGCCCTGTGGGGTCTTGCCTACCTCGCACTTCCCGCAGGAGTCTACGTGTATTCGGCTGCTCAGAGCATGCATAGTAGTTTTCATTTCAATAAAAAGCAATAATATTTAGCATAAAAATCAGATGTATCTCAGTTGGATCTTTAAAACAACAGCGCAAAGGAGGGGAAGTTCATGAATAAGCACATTATTCTGCTTCCTGGAGATGGTATTGGTAGAGAAATCGTCGAGTCAGCTGTACAGGTATTAAAAGCAGTGGCTGGTGAATTCGGCCACACGTTCACCATGGAGGAGCACGCAATCGGCGGGGACGCGGTTGACAAATTTGGGACACCACTTCCGGATACAACCGTTAAGGCATGCCGGAACGCCGATGCCATCTTGCTTGGCGCTGTCGGTGGCCCCAAGTGGGATGGGGTGCCTGCTGATAGACGGCCGGAAAAAGGGCTGCTTGGTATTCGCAAAGCACTGGGACTGTTCGCCAATTTGCGTCCGGTTAAAGGTTTTCCGTCCCTGTTGCACGCGTCGCCTTTAAAAGAAAGTGTCATTGAAGGCAGTGATATTTTAATCATTCGTGAACTGACGGGCGGGCTTTATTTTGGCACGCCAAGTGAGCGTCGGGACAATGGGAATGCGGTCGTCGATACACTTGCATATCAGCGGGAAGAGATGGAGCGGATCATTGATAAAGCATTCCAGAGTGCCCGTCTCCGTCGCCGGCACCTGACTTCTGTTGATAAAGCAAACGTGCTGGAATCAAGCCGGCTCTGGCGTGAGATCGTCGAAGAAAAGAAACAGGACTACCCGGATGTGGCCGTGGAACATCTGTTGGTAGATGCAGCAGCAATGAAGCTGATTACCAACCCGAACCAGTTTGATGTCATGGTGACGGAAAACATGTTTGGTGACATTTTGAGTGATGAAGCGTCCGTTCTGACCGGATCGCTCGGTATGCTGCCATCTGCAAGCATACGCTCGGATGGCACAGGCCTGTATGAACCAGTACATGGTTCTGCTCCGGATATTGCCGGGCAGGGAATGGCGAATCCGCTCGGGACCATTCTTTCTGCAGCGCTCATGCTGCGTCACTCGTTCGGGATGGAAACGGAAGCCGCTGCCATCGAGCGGGCGGTTCGTGAATGTCTGGATCAGGGCTATCGTACAGCAGATCTTGACACGCAAGGCGGTCAGGTTACCGGCACACAGCAAGTGACCGATGCTGTAGTCGAAAATTTGACGGTCAAAAGTGTCTCAGACAGTATTTGTGGCATGTTTGTTTAGCAGGTGGAGGTGAAGAGATGGGGAAACCGAAAACAATTGTTGATAAAATCTGGCGAAATCATATGGTCCACGCGGAAGAAGGGAAGCCGGATCTGATGTATATCGACTTGCATCTAATCCATGAAGTGACGTCCCCACAGGCTTTCGAGGGGCTGCGTCTGAGTAACCGCAATGTCAGATGCCCAGATTTGACCTATGCGACGATGGACCATAATGTTCCAACGAAAAACAGAGATGTTATCAAAGATGATATTTCCAAAAAACAAATGGAAACGTTGCGCAAAAACTGTAAGGATTTTGGCATCACATTGGCGGATATGTTTCATCCTGACCAGGGAATCGTTCATGTGATCGGGCCGCAGCTTGGCCTGACCCAGCCGGGCAAAACGATTGTGTGCGGTGACAGTCATACGTCCACGCACGGTGCTTTCGGGGCGCTGGCCTTTGGGATTGGCACGAGTGAAGTTGAACATGTTTTGGCAACCCAGACATTGTGGCAGGAGCGGCCGAAAACGCTGAATGTCCATGTGGAAGGCGATCTTGGTACTGGAGTAACGGCCAAAGACTTGATTCTGGCGATCATTTCTAAATTCGGTGTGCGTTTTGGCACTGGCCATATCATTGAATATACAGGGGAAGCGATCCGCAATTTATCGATGGAAGGGCGCATGACCGTCTGCAATATGTCGATTGAAGCCGGTGCAAGAGCGGGCCTAATCAGCCCGGATGAGACGACAGTGGAATTTTTGCGGGATAAACCGAATGTGCCACAAGGGGAAGCATTCGATGCAAAAGCAGCGGAATGGCTGAATCTGGCGACCGATGAAGGCGCAGCATACGATGAAACAGTGACGATTAAAGCGGAAGAAATTGAACCGCAAGTATCCTGGGGCACGAATCCTGGCATGTGTGTACCGGTTAATGCCAGTACCCCGGGCGTCAGCGAGTCGGAGAATCCTGATGAGGTCGCACGGGCACTGGAGTATATGGGTCTGGAGGAAAACCAGCCGATCCAGTCGATTGCCATTGATCATGTGTTTATCGGCTCGTGCACCAACTCTCGCATCACCGATCTGCGCAAAGCGGCCAGGATAGTGGAAGGCCAATCAGTGAGCGACGGAGTCCGTGCGATTGTCGTACCAGGGTCGTTCGGAACCAAACTGCAGGCGGAAAAAGAGGGACTTGATACGATTTTTAAGGACGCCGGATTTGAGTGGCGTGAAGCTGGCTGCAGCATGTGTCTCGCGATGAATGATGATATAGTTCCGCCGGGCGGCCGGTGTGCATCGACATCGAACCGGAATTTTGAAGGACGGCAGGGCAATGGCGCACGTACGCATCTAGTCAGCCCGGAAATGGCGGCCGCCGCAGCAATTGAAGGGCATTTTGTCGATGTAAGGAAATTTGCAGCAGGCGTCTATCACGCATGAACGGGCTGTAATCCGCCCACCTCTAACCGTGGGTAACCAAATACGTGAAGGTGGGGGATGGAAACGCCCCCACTGATTAAAGTTTCACTGAGTGAATTTCATAATTCAATATCTACCTTTGAAATACGAACAATTAGGTTATTGCGTTTGATTTCCACTTCAGGCGGACGCTTTCACCACTCCGGGTACAAGTGCGACATCTGCTTAAGCTTCCTTTGGTCGCTTTCGCAGTGTCTTCTTTGCCGCGGGCGGCTGATGAGCCTCCTCAGGCTAACGCCTTGCGGGGTCTCATCTAGGCCTCTTATCCCGCAGGAGTCGTCCGCCTTCCGTTCCAATTCTCTAAGGTAGATTACGAATGATTAAGTGTATTTTCAATTATAAGTTCGTATATTAAGCAAAAAAGTATTTATGAAATTCATTCTTTCACTTTATAGTTAGGAGGCGGCTTCATGGAAGCAATTCAGGAGCATCAGGGTAAGGTGGTTCCGCTGAATCGATCCAATGTTGATACGGACCAGATCATCCCGAAGCAATTTTTGAAACGAATTGAACGGACTGGATTCGGCCAGTTTCTGTTTTACAACTGGCGGTTTGATGATGAGGGGAACATGCAGGAGGATTTTGTACTGAACAATCCGGCCTACCAGAACGGCTCGATTCTTTTGGCCGGGGAGAATTTTGGCTGTGGATCGTCCAGGGAGCATGCACCATGGGCTCTCCTGGACTATGGGTTCCGCGTCGTCATTGCACCGAGTTTTGCTGATATTTTTTACAATAATGCACTGAAAAATGGCATCATTCCAGTTCCGATGAACAAAGAGCAGGTGCAGCAATGGATGAAGCAGGCGGAGAAGTCAGAGCTGGAACTGACGGTTGATCTGAAGAAACAAACTGTCCAAGATGATGGACGTGAAGTGTCATTCGACATTCCAGACTACCATAGGGAAAACTTACTGAACGGGCTGGATGAAATCGGACTGACACTGAAACACGAAGCGAAGATTGCCGCGTATGAACAAGCGATAGAATCATAAAGAAGATGGGTGACAATAACAATCATGATGGAGGAGAGTGAATCTGTTGGGAATTACGTACTAAGCGACGTGGCTGATGCGGCAATGGACCAGCTGGCAACCGTGGTCCACCGCACACCAATCATGAAATCAGCAACAACCAATGCATTAGTGGGAAAACATGTATATTTTAAAATGGAGAATCAGCAGAAAACTGGTGCATTCAAATTCAGGGGCGCCAGTTATAAACTGATGCAGCTATCGGATGAACAGCTGGGGAGAGGGGTAATTGCAGCATCGGCAGGTAATCATGCCCAGGGGGTGGCAAATGCGGCGGCGAAACTGAACGCACGGGCAACCATTTTCATGCCAGAAAAAACACCCGCGGCTAAAGTTAATGCCACGCGGGCATATGGTGCGGAGGTTGTGCTTACTGGCGAGTCATTTCAGGAAGCGTACGAAGCGTCGATGAAACGGCAAATGCAGACAGGAGCAGAGTACATTCATCCATTTGACGATTATGACGTTATGGCAGGCCAAGGGACGATTGCAACCGAAATGCTGCAGCAGGAAGACCGGATTGATACGATTATAGTACCGGTCGGCGGCGGTGGCTTAATCAGTGGAGTTGCGACCGCTGCCAAACATAAAAATCCGTACGTCAAGGTGATTGGCGTCCAGGCTGCTGGTGCATCAGCCATGTATAAAAGTTATTGTCACAGGCAAGTGACCCGTCTTGACAAGGTATCAACGATTGCAGAGGGAATTGCGGTGAAAAAGCCGGGTGAGCGAACATTACCGCTGATCAGGAACTATGTTGACGACATTGTCACGGTCAGCGATGAGGAAATCGCCGCGGCCACCGTTTACATGCTGGAACGCAACAAAACATTGCTGGAAGGAGCCGGCGCCGCAGCACTGGCCGCATTGTTCGCACACAACAGCAACATCAAATCCGAACACTGCGGTATCATCGTGAGCGGCGGCAACATGGACATCAGCACACTCCCAATGTTTCAGCAGCTCGCCAGCAAACACCACCACTCAGCCTAGAATGCTGAGTGGAACATGGGGACAGGCTTACTGTCCCATTTGTTTTTGCACCACCGGGACAAGGAGCCTGTCACCAAGTCTCGGTTTATTCCAGCTGTTTCATCGACAGTGTTTTACGTGAGTAGAGGACACCGAATCCAAATGAGACGAGGTGTTGAAAACATAACGATTTTTGCCTTGCGACTTTGCTTGGTACATGGCATTATCCGCATACACCATAAACTGTTCCGGGGAAACGGGATAGTCCGGATAAATGGCAATGCCAAGGCTTGCGGTCATATGCAGTTCATTTCCGGCAACCTGAAACGGCTCATGGAATTGCTTGAGAATCCCTTTCGCTTTTTCCTCGACATAGTGATTAGAGTCGAAATCCTGCAATAGAAAAATAAATTCGTCTCCGCCCATTCTCGCCAGGATATCACGCTCTCCAAGACATCCGATCAGCCGCTTGCTTACTTCTTTTAAAAGTTCATCCCCATTGGAATGGCCGAAATTGTCGTTGATAATTTTAAAACGGTCCAGGTCCAGAAATAGAATCGCCAGTTTTCCGCTGGTTCCCATTTCAATTGATTGGATGTGGGATTCAATTTCTTTCTTGATGTACCGTCTGTTCGGTATGTCTGTCAGGTCGTCATGGTAAGCAAGGTAGTTATATTTCTCTTGCAGCAGATGGCGTTCGGAAATATCACGAAACTGTCCAAACGCGCCAATCATTTTGCCATTTTCGTAGATTGGCTGTGCATCGAACAGGCACACAACACGCTCTCCTTTCTGATTAGTGAACTGGAGAAGTTCATTCTCGAAAACCGCCTCGTTTTCTATAACTCTTTGAAAATAGGTACCTGTCAATTCGGATGTGCAAATATTTTTGCCGATGACAGACGCTCTGCCATTATGTGAAATCTTTTGGGCATAGTCATTTAATTCGGTCGTGATGCCGTATTCGTCGGTGATGACAATGCCATTGCTCGTCCGTTTCAGCATAATCTGATTCATAATGTTAAGCTTTCGGTTTTGCTTTCGGAGCAGCAATTCCCGCTCGATCGAGTCAACCATCTGGGACAGCATCGTCAAAAACAGCGGATTCTGGTACTGGATTGGCATCATAATTGACACGCTGCCAAGCAGATCATCTTCGTCTGTATACTGAAAGGATGCACCATAGCAGGCGATATCCTCGAGCATTTTATGGTAATGATCCTTGCCAATCAGACTTATCGGACGCTTCTCCTGCAAGGTCAGGCTGACAACATTGGTGCCTGTATCTTTCTGGGTGAACTGACTGCCTAGTATAATTCCGAACTGATCGGTGGTCGCTTTTATCGTTTCGTCCCCATCAATGTCTAAAAGAAAACCATCCACATCGGAAATGACGACTAAAATAGGTGTCCCTTTCAATGAAGCCAGCAGTTTATTGGAGAAAAAACTGACAACCGATAAAATCTCACTGTATGATTCCCGTTTATCCAGCAACTCCTGTTCGGTTAAAAATGTTTCCGGACGCGACATGACATAGGGATCCATCCCGTTTTCCCTGCACAGCCGCTTCGACTCCGTTATGTAATAAGGTTCCTCGTTAAGCATCTCCTCACCCCAGCAAAAAACCGTTTTTATCCCTTAACTATAAACCAAAACAACAAAAATTGTCAAAAAACGATGGGGCGCAGGGTTCATCGTCCCAGCTAGCATTGAAAGCATCGTTCTGTGTGTAGCTGTTTTGAGTTTGTATTACAGATGAACACATTGCTGGAGAATAAGCAAAGTAAAGAAGATGTATTAAAGAGGTGAGTGGACAAAAAAGAAAGGACACGGGGGACAAGTAAGCCTGTCCCCATGTCCCGCTCAGTTGCCTGGGCAGAAGGAGTTGATGTATGCTTCTGATTCTTTGTATGGTTGATTCGTTGGACCGACTGCTTCCATGTCGACAATGATCATGGCTGGCTTCCTTTGTTTGATGGCGTTGTCAAAGGCCTGGACAAAGGTGTCGGCGGATTCGACCCTTTCCGCTGTGAAGCCCATTGATTCACATAACTTCGCATAATCAGGATAGTTCAGATCTACCGCTTTGGTTCTTCCATAAGCGGCAGTTTGCAGGTAGCGTAAAATACCATAGCCGCCATCATCAAATAAAACGATGATAAGTGGGAGATTCTCCTGGGCGGCTGTAGCCAGTTCTCCGGCATTGACCATGAATCCGCCGTCTCCAGCAATCAGTACGACAGTACGGTCTTCATCGGCTATCTGAGCGCCGATTGCTGTTGGCAGCCCCTGACCGATCCCGCCGCCGGAAGCAAAAATGGATGTCCGTGGCTTATATGTTTCGATCAGTTTGTTCCCCCATATGTAGGCGGGCATCGTTACGTCGCGTACGAGGATTGCGTCATCCGGCATCAGACGGCGCATTCCATCAGCAAATTGGTCGTACGGGGCGACTGCATCCTGTAGTGCTGCGCGCACATTGCTGCGAACGGTTTTTACTTCTTCCACATACGCTTGATCCGGTGCGATAGGCTGTTCCTCCAGCTTCCGGTTGAGCTGCTGCAGAATATCTTTTGCGTCGCCAGCAAGTCCATAAGACACAGTATAGTTAAGGTTGAGAGCGTCCGGTTCCGCGTTGATCCCAATGTGCTCATCAGGCAGCGGCAATGTCCAATCATTCGTTTCTTCCCCACGGAAATGAGTGCCAATGCTTATCAGCAAGTCAGATTGCCGGAACAGGGCTTCTACTTCTGCCTCCGTAGTGAAATTGCCAATGCAGAGCGGGTGATTTTCCGGGATGGCGCCTTTGCCCGATTCACTGGTGATCACGGCCGGCTGCAATCGTTCCACTAGTTGGCTGAGCTCATCACTAGCTCCGGAAGCAATCACGCCGCCGCCGGCCCAAATGACCGGGCGCTTGGCTTGTGTAATTTTTTGAATAAGTGTATTAGGCAGGTCAAACGTATCGGCTTCGTCTTCGAATGCTATTGTTTTTGTTGGGCTGCTTGCTTCCAGAATCGTATTGTCCGGAATGATGGACGTCTGCAAATCAGTGGGAATGGAAACGGTGATTGGCCCTAAAGGCGGGGTGGCCGCTTCCTTGATTGCCTGCTTTATGAGTGTAGTTGTCTGTTCAGGCTGCTGCAGCAAGTGCGCCTTTTTGGAAGCACCTTCCATCATGGCAAGCTGATCTTTACACTCATGAATGTACCGCTTGCCGGTTCCGACATAGTCAGAAGCAACCTCGCCGGTAATATGTAATAGCGGTGTACCCTGGTTCCACGATTCGGTCAGTGCGCCAGCCGCATTTCCGGCTCCGGCCCCGGTACTTGTCAGAACAACGCCAAGCTTTCCGGTTGCCCGCGCATAGCCGTCCGCCATATTAACCGCACCGCTTTCACCACGTGCGGCAATAAGCCGTATACTGCCTTCCCGTACAATTGCATCATAAATCGGCATGTTGTGAATGCTGACAATGCCGTAAACAACTTCCACACCGGCTTGTACCAGCTCGTGCACAATCACGTCTGACGGTGTATTTGTTTTCTGTTTTGTCGTGTTCATCTCGTAACCTCCATGATTCGTTTCTATGTGGCGTAATGCTATGAATCTATTAAACTCGCCTCCTCGTGTAATTCAGATTTTTAATTTAATTCACAGTAGGCGGACCCATGTGAACCTTTAGTAAAGTATCTTAACATGAACAAATAGCTTGTCAACTTTTTCCGGATTCGCTCACATCGCGGTTTGACGATTTTGGAAAGAACGGCTAAACTGATTATTATTAGAAAAAGGGCAATATTTTAAATGGATGAAGCTGGTGTTGTGACCTGTTCAAGCCTAATGCCCCAAGCTTTTACGAGACATGCAAACAAACAACGTGAGGGGAGATGGATCAAACAGCATGATGCAATTAACCATGTACATTGACGGAAAATGGAAAAATCCAAGCAAAGACAATAAAAGAGACATCATTAACCCGGCGAATGGGGAAGTGATCGCTGAGGCAGCGGAAGGTACAGCCGAAGATGCCAAGGAGGCCATCAGCCAAGCCAAAAGAGCATTCCAGGATGGAGAATGGCCGGAAATGGCACCTGCCGAACGGGCAGAATATTTATACAGGATTGCTGCCAAACTGGACGAGAATCATGACGAATTGACGCGGCTGGAAACGCTCGACAACGGCAAAACACATACGGAAGCCAGTTTTGACGTAACCGAAGCAGCCGATTGTTTCCGGTATTACGCAGGACTGATCCGCGCACCGGAGGGACAGGCAGTCGATGCTCCAGAATCAACCCACACGATGGTCGTCCATGAGCCAGTCGGTGTCTGCGGCCTGATTGTCCCGTGGAATTTCCCGCTGCTGATGAGTGTCTGGAAGATGGCTCCTGCACTGGCTGCCGGCAATACCGTAATTTTGAAACCATCCGAAATCACACCGGTTACGGCCGTAAAGCTGTTCGAGATTTTCGATGAGGCAGGGCTTCCGGACGGAGTTGCTAATCTGCTGCTGGGACATGGTGCTGTTGTCGGGAATGAACTGGCGACAAGCCATGATGTTGACAAAATCTCATTTACAGGCGGAACGGAAACAGGACGGGCCATTATGAAATCCGCGGCCGGCAACTTGAAAAAAATTTCACTGGAGCTGGGCGGAAAGTCACCGAATATCGTCTTTCAGGACGCGGACCTGGATACCGCCGTTGATCACGCATTGTTCGGCATTTATTTCGGTGCTGGACAGGTCTGTTCGTCCGGGTCGCGTATTTTAGTTGAGGAAAGCATACATGATGTCTTTGTCGAGCGGTTTGCGGAGCGGGCAAAGAAAATCACCGTCGGCCCCGGCAGTGATCCAGCATCCGAAATGGGACCGCTTGTCAGTGAAGATCATATGAATAAAGTGCTGTCCTATATCGCTAAAGGCAAAGAAGAAGGAGCGAACCTTGTCTGCGGTGGAAATCGCGTACAGACTGGTGCATTAAAAGACGGCTACTTTGTGGAACCGACTGCTTTTACAGATACAACGGAAACGATGCGCATTGTTCAGGAAGAAATTTTCGGCCCAGTCGCGGTGTTCCAGACATTCAAGGATGAACAGGACGCTATCCGGGTAGCCAATAATACAGATTACGGACTGGCCGGAAGTGTTTTCACTCAGGACAGTGCCAAAGCGCTCAGGGTTATTAAAAAAGTGCGTGCCGGAATCACGTGGGTAAATACTTATCACACCAACTTTAACGATTTCCCATGGGGCGGCTATAAACAAAGCGGAATTGGCCGCGGACTGGGGAAATATGGACTAGAGGAATTCCAGGAAGTAAAACAAATCAACATTAACCTGCAGCCAGAACCAACCGGATGGTTTTCCGAATAAAGCAGTTTTGAGAACGTGTTTACAAAAAACAATCATAAGGAGGCTGTTATGAAGAATTCAAGAATGGAAATGGAGCAATTGTCATACCGAAACGATAAGGAAGCAGGTTTATCAATTGATGTGGCGGTGATCGGCGGTGGAATTTCAGGACTGTACGCCGGATATCGCCTGCTGTCCGGTACATACGGAGGTGACAGCCAGCCCCCGGAATCCATTCATATTTTTGAAGGAGATGATCGAATTGGCGGACGGCTGCAGTCAATCGAACTGCCGGATATGAATGTAACTGGTGAGCTTGGTGGCATGCATTATGATACGTCCCACCAAATAACCGCCACACTTATAGAAGATATTTTTCAGCTTGATCATACTCCTTTCCCATCAGGGGATCCAGCCGAATATACATATTATCTCCGCGGCCAGCATTTTAAAGGCAGTGACTGGATAGATGCTCAAAAGCGAGGGGAACGGCTGGATGTGCCTTATAACCTTCGTGAGACAGACAAAGGGTTCCGTTTTGATCAGCTTCTGCACAAAATTGTCTACCATGTGCTGATGGCCGATCCGTGGTTTGTTGCCAACTACGGGGACAGAATTGAAAAAGTGAACGATTACGAGTATGCGTTCAGGTTGACTGCCAGCCAATGGGACGATATCAACGTCAACTGGACATATCATCAGGAAGGCAGCCCTTTCTATGGCATGAAGGTTCGTGACATTGGGTTCTGGAACCTGATCAAAGACCAGGCAGGACAGGAAGGGTATGCTTTTATCGCCGATACGGAAGGGTATTACTCCAATACGATGAACTGGAATGCGGCTGTAGCGGTATCGTATATGATTGGCAGTGACGGAGAAGGAACGTACCGAACGATGACAAGCGGCTACGATCAGATTGCCTATTCACTGGCAAAAGATTTTACGGATAGCCAAGGGGCACAGCTATGGACGGGCAATCGGCTGGAGACGTTCACCAAAGCGACAGACAGTCCGCGCCGCTATCGTCTTACATTTTATAACACAGAAGAACAAGCGTACTGGACGGTCGATGCCGATTCTATTATTCTGGCCATGCCGAAGCGTTCGCTGGAACTTTTGGACCGGAACAGTTATTTCTTTCAATCGGATGCAGCGCCCATGTTGAATCAGAATATCGATACAGTATTCAGCATTCCGTCGTTTAAATTGCTGATGGGATTCACCTACCCATGGTGGAAAGAGGACCACGGCATTGAGGAAGGCAAGGCATCCACCGATTTACCAATGAGCCAGTGCTATTACTTTGGGACAGACCCATCAAACAACCATTCCTTATTGCTGGCGAGCTATAACGATCTCAGCACCGTCCCCTATTGGAATGCACTTATCCAGTATGAGGGGGAACAGGAATCAGCCGGTGCTGCAAGCCCTGACAGAACGGGAGCCAGCAGTTATTCGGCAGCTGCTGAAAAGGATCGCGGCCTGCTTGTAAAAGAACCGCACACCCTGCCAGGTGAAAAAGCACCGAAACATGTTGTCGACGAGGCACGAAGCCAATTAAGCGAAGTGCATGGAAACCATGTCCCTGAGCCTTATACCGCACGCATCAAAGACTGGTCCCGCGCCCCGTATGGCGGCGGCTATCACAACTGGCGGACAGGCGTTGCCATGGAAGCAGTCATGCCATTTATGCGTCATCCACTGCCGCATGAAGCCATCCATATTGTTGGGGATGCCTACTCCGGAAAACAGGGCTGGATTGAAGGCGCGTTCTGCGAAACAGAAAAGATGCTCCAAGAATCCTACCACCTCCAATGGCCAACCTGGCTCAGTACCAGCTATTATCTAGGATTCTAGTGGGATATGGGGACAGGATCCTTTAAACGGGTGCAATAAATAAGACAAGGAGCCCGCTCCCACATTCTTTGCCATTGTCTCTGAAAGGTGGTTGTGAACAAATGAGTGAGAACGTAAAAAATTTCAAGCCCAACTTCTCGCAGGAAACCATACTAAATATGGATGCTATTTCTATTGCGAATGCTATTAAAAGTGAGAAAATCACTAGTTTTGAAGTGGTTAGCACCTTTATTGAACATGCCAAAAAAATAAATCCCCTCATTAATGCTATTGTTGAAGATCGATACGATGCAGCTATAAGCGAGGCCTTGGAAAAGGACAACCAAACGGAGAAGGCGGATAAAGGACCATTATTCGGTGTTCCAATTAGTGTGAAGGAAGCGTTCCAGGTTGCAAACATGAAAATGACTGGCGGATTAGTAAGCAGGAAGCATTTAATAGCTAGAGAAGACGCCAAGGTTATTAAGAAATTAAAAAGTGCTGGTGCTATTATTTTAGGAAAAACAAACACACCAATGTTATGTTTTTGCCAGGAAACGGATAATAAATTATATGGCAGAACGAATAATCCGTGGGACGTGACAAGAACTCCGGGCGGTTCCAGCGGCGGAGAAGGTGCATTGCTCGGAGCGGGGGGAGCAGCCGCCGGAATTGGTTCCGATATTGGGGGCTCCATTCGTTTTCCAAGCCATTTTAACGGTGTTGTTGGGTTTAAACCAGGCAAATTCCAAGTATCAGCTGACGGGCATTTTCCCTCAAATAGTCATGCGCTGCAAGAAAGAATGTCGGGAATGGGACCGATGGGGAAATCAGTCCGTGATATGGAACTGTTGTATGGGATTATTGCTGATACACCTCCTGCTGAACAATCACTCGATGATGTCAACATTGAGATTTTATCTGAAGACACGAATGTTCCTTTATCCAAAAAAACAAAAGACATGCTTGATAGAATGGAACAATTTTTACGTACCTCTTTTTCAGTAAATCGCTCCATTCCACCATATTTTGGAAGTAGTGCGCGATTATGGCAGGAGATCATGTCGATGGATGGTGGAAGGGAAATGGAAAAGCTAGTATTTAATAATGATCGGCTAAACGTATTAGCTGCCTATGCTAAAGAAAAGCTGACCAAAAAAACACAAATTCATCCGTTTCTGTCATGGGCACTTATCGGAGCGAAACTATTCAAACCATCGGCAAGCAGAACAAGAGAAATAGAAAATATTGTGGAACAAGGTGATGATAGGCTGGCCGATTATCTTAAAAATCGTTTATTAATTTTTCCGGTTTATCATACAGGAGCGCCAACACATGGAAAAGTATATCAGGAGATCTTTTCAATCCGTAAAACATTTCTGCAATACATGCCATATGTTGCGTATGCAAATGTCTGGGGACTTCCATCCTTAACCATTCCGGCTGGCACAGATGAAAATGAAATGCCAATCGGTGTTCAGATTATAAGTATGAATGGTAATGAAAGCGCAATTTTCCAATTGGGCAAAATAGTGGAGGATAATGTCAGAGGGTATGTTCGCAGTATGAAACTGGATTAGTTTTTTGTATCAATGTTTCCTGGCAAGAAGAATTCTGGACGTAGAGCCTGTCCTAGTCACCCTTGATAAGAACTTTCATTTTCGACAACTGTATTATTCTCGGATCTACATCATACCATGGTAGATATCAATCAAAATTATAGAGGAGGAACCATGCATGCAGCGCCTGATGTGCAAGGGGAAAATCCATAGAGCTACTGTCACAGAGGCTGATCTTGACTACGTTGGCAGTGTGACAATTGATGCGAAATTAATGAAGGAGGCGGATATTAAGCCATACGAGATGGTGCAGATTACCAATCTAAAAAATGCGGCCAGGTGGAAAACATATGCCATTCCTGCGCCGGAGGGATCGAAGCAAATTTGTCTAAACGGCCCTCCAGCCAATCTATTTTCCCCGGGCGACCTGGTTATCATACTCAGCCAGGGTCTCATGACCGAAGAGGAAATAGCCAATCTAAAGCCACGGGTCGTTTTTGTCAATGAACAGAACGAGATTACGAGTGTAGAAGACCATCAGCTACACTGGCCGGAAGAAATCTAATCCTAAGGGTGAAAAATCCAGCTGACAGCAGATCGGCTGGATTTTTTGCGTGGACCCCTGCATCGAAAATTCACAAAATCAAATGAACTGCAACCAAAAGAAACAATGAAATTCCGAGCCATATATGGGTCATCCTTTTTTTGACAGACGGCCAGAGCAGCCGCAGCCAGCCACTGGCAACCATCGCCGTCAGCACAGTGCCGGCCAAGAGCCCGCTTGTCAGTTTCTCGTTTGTCAGGTCCAGTCCGAACAGACGGATGACGAGCGATGCGTGGATGCTGATTAAAATAAGCGCCGTCGTTCCAATCCAACGATGATATGGGACAATTTTTTTGGAGATATTGGCCAATCTTATTTTCGTCTGTTTATTCGATGTGTTGCGCATAGTGGAGAACACCGCATGCCGTGTCCAGTTAAACAGGAAAAAGAACAGCCCAAGCGCCCCGAATGCAATATGCACAGGGAAAAACGGGAGCTGAACGCGTTCGATAATATTCCAAACGCCAAGTACAAGCAACAGAAAATTAAAATAAAACCATTTATTCATAAGATCCTCCGGGCCATGATTGCAAAACTTTGGTGAAACGATTATAGCACAACTACACTGAATAGATTTGTGCTGGAAATCACACAAATTTAAAGGGGAAATTCGATTGTAGGGGTGGGCGTATATTGTATCGGAATACCCGCGAAAACAAAACAGACCGGCAACGATACCGGTCTGTTTAGGGCTGAAGTGCGGAGTCCGTATCACAAGTGTGTGATGCGAAAGACACCTTTATTAAACAAATGTTCCTTCCATCACCGATTCCTGCACTGGTCGGCGGTCGGATGGCTTTTCGCGTGCCTGCAGTTGTTCGTCTAGGGCTTCTTTCTCCCCTTGGTAACCAATTGCCACAAGTGCCTGGATATCAAATTCATCCGGGATGTTTAACAGTTCGCGCGCTTTGTCTTTATAAAATCCACCCATGCCATGAGTGATTAAGCCTTCTTTTGCCGCCTGCAGGGACAAATAGCCCCAGGCTGCACCGGTGTCAAAAGCGTGCGTATTACTTTGCTTATCGGAAATAAGCAGTGCTAGCACGGGTGCTTTTTCACACCATTTCCGATTTCCATCCATTATAAAAGAATGAAATTTTTCCTTATCTTCTTGCGTGCGTGCAATAATGAACCGCCACGGCTGGATATTCATAGCAGACGGTGCCCACCGAGCCGCTTCAAATACTCTTAAAAGCACGTCCTCAGGTACTTCTTTTTCTAAGAATGACCGAGGCGACCAGCGCTTTACGTAAATCGAGTCAATATCGTGATCCGCCTGGCGGAATTGTTGTATGTCTGTAGTCATCATATGTACATCCTCCTGTTGAAAATCCTGGCTTTCCCTAAGTCTTCTTTTATAAATCGACCAACGTTTTCTTATATTGCAATAAAATATTCAACTGACCGTCATTATAATGAAATTGTATTTTGAAATCAAAATATCCGTTTGAGCCAAACATGAACGGTAACATTAGACACGAAATTAGGAACAAGTAAAAATACGTCGACCGCCTATCCTTTTGCAGCATGTATGGATCCACAAAGAAAAAGGCGTTATACCCTTCTCCTCGCCACGTAACTGTCACTTAGAAAAACGCTTGAACGCCCTGGGAATGAAATAAGCTGCTGTTGCCGCTACACCAGCAGTTAAAAGTGTAATGAGATTAGAAGAACCTTTAGCTATAACAATTCCTTGCGATAGGTCACCGCTCCTATTCCAAGCTTCTGATATATTTGGGGTATATACCATAGTATACAAGACACCGAGTGCCCATTGGGTAATGAAGAAAAAGAGTAGAAAGCTTGCTATGAAAATAATATAGTTTTTCATTTTATCGCCTCCTATGCTTATTACGATAACATGGCAAAAAAGTTTCTTGTTATAAAAAGGCTGTTTACTCGTTTATCCAGACCTGTTAGAAAAACTATAGGCCCACCCTCGTCCTAGTAAGTGCCAAGTAAGGTCATCGATAATCTATACTTTCTGACGTCACAAATAAAACGCCTCTTATGAAAAGAGACGTTTTAGCGTACTGTACAACATTTCATTAATGCGTACAGGAGTTAAATTTTTGGTATGGAGCATATCGGGCTCGAACCGATGACCTCTTCGCTGCCAGCGAAGCGCTCTCCCAACTGAGCTAATGCCCCGTCGATTCCGATATTTATTATAGCCACTTGTCCGCATAATTTCAAGGGGGATATATAAATTTTAAATTTTCTGTTTCTGAGCCAATGATTTAACAACAATTATTTCCCGGGCAATCTATGTCAAATAAAGTCGGAATTTGTCGGGGTGCGAGTTTTCAGTATTTCGGATTACTGGAATCTTATCAACTGCCAATTTATGCTAGAGTAAAAACAACTTAAAGGAAATCAATAAGGAGATGATTTAATGGATCTCGGACTCAATAACAAATCGGTGTTGGTATTAGCTTCCAGTAAAGGACTGGGGAAAGCAACTGCGGCCCAGTTTGCAAGAGAAGGTGCGCGGGTGTATTTGGCAAGCCGGGACGAAAAGGCGTTGGAACAGACGGCGGAAGCGATTATAGCAGAAACCGGAAACAAGCAAGTATCGTATGGGCGTTGTGATATGACGAACTATGATTCGATCAAACAGCTTGTTGCGGATGCTGCCTGGACGAACGATGGGATTGATGTTTTAGTGAATAATACGGGTGGTCCACCGGCAGGGGCGTTTGATGACGTTGACGATCAGGCTTGGCAGCATGCCTTTGAACTTAACTTGCTTAGTTTTATCCGGGCTATCCGAGAGGTTTTGCCGCATATGCGAAAGGGAGGAGGCGGCCATATAATCAATTTTGCCTCGTCTTCCATTAAACAGCCGATTGATAATTTGATCCTGTCCAATACATTCAGGGCAGGGATAACCGGATTGTCGAAAAGCCTGTCGCAGGAACTGGCCGGTGACAACATTTTAATCAACACGATAGGACCGGGAAGGATTTCGACGGACCGAGTGCAATCACTTGATAATATGAAGGCGGATGCACTTAACATGGAGGTAAAGGACTTGAAGGCCTCCATCGAAGAGCAAATCCCAATTGGGCGGTATGGGGAGCCTGAGGAATTTGCAAAACTGGCTGTGTTCCTTTGCTCAGCAGCGAACACCTATATGACAGGGCAGTCGCTGCTTGTGGATGGAGGCATGGTCAAGGCGTTATAAGTGTGTTGAAGTGCTATTTTATTGGTGCAGAGCCGGGGAACTCTCTTTTGGTGCATGTTAGGCAGAAGGGAGGAACCGGCTTTTTGTCTCCCGGTTCGGATTGATATCTTTAATTTTCGAGTTGATACCTCTGCCGAACCGGTTGATACTTCGGCTAAACAGGTCGATATCCACCACAAACGGGTGGATAGACCCCGAGCATGTCCCCGCCCGAGCAAAGCACAGCCCTTATATGGTGGGGAAATACCGCCCGCATCCCCGCTCAATCAGCCCATCATTCATAAGCGTTTTTCGTATACTTGCTTCTTGCATTCCAGACGAGGTACTGCCGTATCCCGAGTTCTTCCAGTGCTTTAATCTGGTTTTGGATATCTCGTTTTTCGTATTTGCGTCCAAAGTCGAAATCTTGTATCCACGGGCGGATGAATGCTGTATTAATGCCTTTTTCCTCAAGTTTTTCATTTCGTCTTTTTGCATCCTGGATGGCTTGTTTCATGATGTCGTACGGATGATCATCTGGATTTTCGATACCGTACGAGCCGGGTCCATAGTGTGACGGGTAAGTCATTGGGGAGATAAAGTCGACATTTGGTGCGATCCGCTCCCACAATTGTCCTATTCCCATGTCATCTTTGGCTGTTGTTACCAATCCGAACACATCAGCGGAAACTTGGACGGAATAATCCTCAAGGCGTTTATTCGCATACTGCAGAAAAGACAACACGTTTTCATCTTTGGCCATGTTTTCTTGATTATCAAAGGTTATGTTCTGGTCTGCCGTTTTTGCATTGGCTGGAAAGCGGATATAGTCGTATTGAATTTCGTCAAATCCGTATGATGCCACTTCCTCGGAAATGGAAACCATGTAATCCCAGACATCTTTTTTGTACGGGTCAATCCACTTGATTCCCTGCTCATCCTGCCAGACACCACCATTTTTACGCTTGATCGCAAATTCTTCTTTTTGTTCAGCCAGAAATGGATCTTTGAAAACGACAATTCGTGCGATGGTGTAAATCCCTTCCTTTTCCAGACGGTCGAGCAGTGCTTTCATATCATCGACTGACGGATTGCCGTCTGCCTTGATTTCCTCGGCAATCGGCACGTTTGAATCATAGGTCAGTTTACCGTTGTCATCTTTTACATCCATAACAAAGGCATTTAGATCAGTCGATTGAACAAGATCAATATAATCGTCAATGGCATCACTTTTAATAGCATTGCGGTTCAGGTAAATTCCCCTGATGTCCGTACGTTTGATATTTTCCTTGGGCGTTTGCCGTCTGATGTTGTTCGTGCTGCTCGAATTTGTCTGACCTTTATCTTCTTTGTCCGCAGCCAAAAATTCCGGACGCTTTTTGGATTGGTTCTCGGAAGTATTTTCGCTGTGGTAATCGGTGTGCTGGATGTTCAGCTGTTTAGTCATTTGCGTTTCAATGCCTGCACAACCTGCCAAAAATCCCGGCAGAAAGAGGGCGAGGCAAAGGACGGTTAACTTCATTCGCATATTCATTCACCCAGTTGTAGCGTGGACATCAGCCGCCGTTCTTATGTAGTAGCATTGGCTGCAGATTGTCCAGTGGAAAAATCTGCAGCAATTTCATAATTGACAGGTGGGTGGAACCGTTTTACTATATATGTAACGGGTTACAGGCATCCCCCTATAATAATTTTTTTACCTTGCTGTGTAACCCGTTACACAAGAAGATATATTTCATTACAATAAACATAAAAAAACAAGACGAAGAGGGCTATACGATGGCGACAATCCGTGATGTGGCAAAGCTTGCTAGTGTTTCGACTGCAACGGTCTCCAGGGTTATTAATGGAAATGGTTATGTGAATGCGGAGACAAAACAACGGGTAACAGAAGCGATTGAACAATTGGATTATGTACCGAACGATGTGGCCCGGAGCCTTTTTAAAGGGCGTTCCAAAATGATCGCGCTGTTTGTTCCGGATATTACGAACCCGTTTTTTCCGGAGCTGGCCCGGGCGGTGGAAGATGTTGCAAACCAGCGTGATTACTCGTTTGTCCTCTGCAATACGGACAATGACCCCAATAAAGAAAGTGCTTATTTGAACGCATTGCAGCAAAAGTCGGCTGATGGGTTTGTCATTGTCTCAAGCTCGATTTCCGAAGAGCAATTGAAGAAAATTACAGTGCCGATGATTGCTTTGGACCGTATCACTGGCCGTTCCATATCCTCTGTCACGGTAAATAACCGCAGTGGAAGCAGGCAGGCGGTGCAGCACTTGAAATCGGTCGGCTGCACACGGATTGCCCATATTTGCGGACCAGAACACGCGGATAATGCGGTTTTCCGATTGCGCGGCTACCTTGATGAGGTTATGCACGAGGACTGGTTTAACAGCAGTTATGTGGCTTCGGGTGCGTACAATTTTGACACGGCACGGGAAGCGGCTATGAATCTATTGCGCGATTGTCCTGAGGTGGATGGTATTTTTGCCGGCAATGATCTGATGGGTGTAGGTGTACTGCATGCCGCGGCTGCACTAGGCAGGAAGGTGCCGGATGATTTGTCGGTGATTGGTTTTGACGGCATTTCTATTGGTAAAAAGGTTACACCAGCACTGACGACGATGGCACAGCCGATTTATGATATTGGGGCAAGGGCTGCCGATATGGTCATCACCCAAATCGAAAATGAGGCACCGGCAATGATAACCGAGGAATGTCCGGTTCAACTGGTGGAACGGCAATCGACAAGGCGAAAGGACTGATTGGATGAATGCTGAGCCGAGTGTGTGCATTGTTGGCAGCATGAATATGGATTTAACCGTTACAACAGACAAAGTCCCACAGCAGGGCGAAACCGTTATGGGGAATGAATTTTTTGCAAACCCTGGTGGAAAAGGGGCTAACCAGGCGACTGCCGCAGCCCGAATGGGTGCCAATGTCCATTTTATCGGGGCGGTTGGGGATGATGTGTTTGGTCAAACACTTCTTGCTAATATGAAAAACGAGCAGATTCGAACGGAAGGAATCGATACGATAGCAGAGACGTCTACAGGAACGGCAACGATCATCCTGTCTGACCAGGATAATCGAATCATTGTTGCACCAGGGGCTAATAACCTTGTAACGCCAGAGCTGGTGAAGCGTCACCGTGACTTGATTGCTGGCAGTGACATTGTGCTCCTGCAGCTGGAAGTGCCGATGGAAACGATTGTGGCTGTGGTAGAAGCCGCTGCGGAAATCGGTGTTCCGGTCATCCTCAATCCGGCGCCATACCAAAAGCTGCCGGAGAGTGTGCTAAAAGGCTGTGCATGGCTGACACCGAATGAACTGGAGGCCGCCGCATTTGCAGAAGATCCGCTCTATGAAACAATCCGGGAAAAATTGATTATTACCCGAGGTGCCAGTGGTGCCAGTTTTACTGAAAACGGCCGGGAGCGGCATGTGGCTGGCTATGATATGTCTGTAATGGATACAACAGGTGCCGGCGATACATTTAACGGCGCGCTGGCAGCAGAACTTGCCCGGGGAACGGCACCGGATGAAGCGATTCGGACGGCCAACGCGGCAGCGGCTCTGTCAGTAACAAAAGTTGGTGCACAAGGCGGCATGCCGGAAAAACAAGCAGTCGAAGCATTTTTACAGGAAAGGAAGACATCAGAATGAAGAAAACAGGGCCATTAAACCGTGATATCGCTTCGGTGCTGGCCAGAATGGGACACACCGATACCATTATGATCGCTGATTGCGGGCTGCCCATCCCGGAACATACGCCTTGTATTGATTTGTCATTAAAACTTGGAACGCCTAGTTTTTTAGAAGTTTTGATGACCATTTCTGAACATATGGCTGTGGAAGAACTGACGCTGGCCGAGGAAGTGAAACTATCCAATTCCCCAGTGCACAACAAATTAACCGCATATTTTCACGATGTACCAATCCGCTATATCGGACACAAAGATTTGAAACGGTCTGCAAACGATGCCAAGGCAGTCATTCGAACCGGTGAGGCAAGTCCATACGCTAATGCGATTGTGCATTCGGGTGTCATTTTTTAAATGAATGGAGGTGCAATCATGGCGGAAACACCATTTATTGATATGCAGGGGATTACGAAGGCTTTTTCCGGCAACCAAGTCTTGAAAAAGGTGGACCTTTCGATTGAGCAGGGAGAGGTGCACGCATTAGTCGGCGAAAATGGGGCCGGTAAATCTACACTGATCAAAATACTGACCGGCATTCATAAACGAGATGGCGGCACGGTCAAGCTGAACGGAAAAGAGGTGCATTTTTCCCATCCGAAAGAAGCGGAACAAGAGGGGATCATGGTTATCCACCAGGAATTGAATATAATCCCGCATCTGACGGTTGCAGAAAACATGTTTCTCGGGAAAGATATCACGTACGGCAAGTCAGGCATTCTGAACAAGAAGGAAATGAAGAAACAATGCACGGACTATTTGAGAAAACTGGGTGTTTCCAACATTGACCCGGATGAAGTAGCCGGTGATTTATCTGTTGGAAAACAGCAGATGATTGAAATTGCCAGAGCGATATCCACGAATGCCGAGCTTATCGTGATGGACGAGCCGACTGCTGCACTAACAGATCGTGAAATTGAAAATCTGTTTGAGGTGGTGGAGTCCCTGAAGAGCCAGGGTGTTGCTATTATTTATATTTCCCACCGGATGGAAGAAATTTTTCAAATCTGCGACCGGATTACGGTTTTGCGTGATGGCCAATATATCGGGACGGAATCGATTGATAGCCTTGATTTTGAATCGATTGTGAAAATGATGGTTGGGCGGGAACTTGGCGAACGTTTTCCGGAGCGGAAGCATACAGCCGGTGACGTTATTTTTGAAGTGAACGATCTGGCAAGGAAAGGGCAGTTTCACGATATACACTTTTCGGTCCGGGAAGGAGAAATTCTCGGTGTGGCTGGATTGATGGGCGCCGGCAGATCGGAAATCATGGAAACGATTTTCGGCTATGCGAAAAAACAGCGTGGAAGTGTGCGTCTTAATGGAGAGGAACTGACAATCAGGCATCCGTCCGACGCAATCAAGGCGGGAATTGGCTTCATTACGGAGGACCGGAAATCCAAGGGGTTATTAACGGAATTCTCTATCCGCGATAACATTGCTTTAACAAATTTGAAATCAGTTTCCAGTAATGGTGTCATCGCCTCCAAAAGGGAGCAGCAGCTGGTGCAGGAGCTGATGGATCGGCTGGGTGTGAAGGCGACCGGCTCAGGTCAGGAAACAAAATCGTTAAGCGGCGGTAACCAGCAAAAAGTAGTCATCGCCAAGTGGCTCGGGATCCGTCCAAAACTGCTCATATTGGACGAGCCTACCCGTGGGGTGGATGTCGGCGCTAAAAAAGAAATTTATTCAATCATGAATGAACTGACGGAAAGTGGTGTGGCCATTATTATGGTTTCCTCGGAACTGCCCGAGATTTTGGGTGTGAGTGACCAGATTATGGTCATCCACGAAGGAACCGTTGCGGGAATACTGAACAGAGAAGAAGCAGACCAGGAAAAGATTATGGCTGCAGCAGCAGGGGGTGAATAACAATGAAAGCGAAACTTTTTCAGGATTTTTCTAAACTGGGGCCGTTAATTGGGCTCATCGTCATGGTTCTTTTTCTAAGTGTACTGAGTGAGGACTTTTTTACAATTGATAATATCCTTAATTTATTGCGGCAAATATCGGTTAATGCGCTGATTGCATTTGGAATGACGTTTGTTATTTTAACGGCGGGCATTGACTTGTCTGTCGGTTCACTCCTGGCGCTCGGAAGTGCACTGACAGCGGGCATGCTGGCAAGCGGCATGGATCCGGTTCTGGGTGTTTTCCTCGGACTGCTGATTGGCCTTGGCTTAGGTGCTGTCAACGGGCTGATCATTACGAAAGGGAAAGTAGCGCCGTTTATTGCGACACTGGCGACGATGACCATTTACCGTGGTGCGACGCTTGTTTATACGGATGGCATGCCGATAACGGGACTGTCCGATAGTTTTGTGTTTGAAATGATTGGCGGCGGCTATGTATTCGGCATTCCATTTCCGGTCATTTTGATGCTTGGTGTATTTCTAGTACTCTATTTCATTTTAACAAAAACCGTCTTCGGCCGGCAAGTGTACGCGGTCGGCGGCAATGAGGAAGCATCGATATTGTCCGGTATTAAAGCGGACCGGGTGAAAATATGGGTGTACTCGCTGACCGGAATGCTCTCGGTGCTGGCGGGAATCATTTTAACGAGCCGGCTGAACTCAGCACAGCCTACTGCCGGCCAAATGTTTGAGCTTGATGCCATTGCAGCAGTCGTTATTGGCGGAACGAGTCTGATGGGGGGACGCGGACGCATCTTCGGAACCCTCGTCGGAGCACTGATCATCGGTGTTATCGATAACGGGCTGAACCTGTTGAATGTCTCGTCGTTCTATCAGCAGATTGTGAAAGGCGGCGTCATACTGCTTGCAGTGTTGATGGATAGAAAATCAAATTAAACTATTTGAAGGAGGAGTTAAAGATGGCTAAATGGCTGAAAGGTTTGGGATTACTGGCAGTTTTGGTATTGGTATTAGGGGCTTGTTCCACAGACAGTCCGGGTTCATCGGAAGACAGTGGAGAAAGTTCAGATGGGGAATCAGATGATTCGATTAAAATTGGCCTGTCCATTTCTACACTGAACAATCCGTTTTTCGTTACCTTGCGTGAAGGTGCGGAGGCCGCTGCAGACGAGGCTGGCTATGATATAGTGGTAACCGATGCACAGGATGATGCGTCCACACAGCTGAGCGATATTGAGGACCTGCTGCAGCAAAATGTTGATGTATTACTGGTGAACCCTGTTGATTCCGAGGCTGTTGCAACCGCGATTGAATCAGCGAACGAACAAGATGTGCCGGTCATTACAGTTGACCGCAGTGCAGCCGGCGGAGAAGTGGCCACTCACATTGCGTCTGATAACGTGTCCGGCGGGGAAATGGCTGGCGAGTTTATCGCTGAACAGTTAGAAGAAAGTGGAAAATTGGTTGAGCTCCAGGGTGTACCCGGTGCATCTGCGACAAGAGAAAGAGGGGAAGGCTTCCATAATATCGTGGATTCCATTGATGGTCTGGAAGTTGTTGCCCAACAGACAGCAAACTTTAACCGTTCTGAAGGACTGACTGTCATGGAAAATATCATTCAGGGTTCGGATGACATGGATGCTGTATTTGCTCACAACGATGAAATGGCACTTGGAGCAGTAGAAGCACTCCAATCCAACGGCATGCTGGAAGATGTCATCGTTGTCGGCTTTGATGCCACGGATGACGCCCGTGCCGCTGTAAAAGAAGGTACTATGGATGCTACGATTGCCCAGCAGCCGGAAGTGATTGGCGAAAAAGCAATTGAAGCAGCAGCGAGCGTTGCCGGCGGGGAATACATCGATGAATTCATCCCGGTTGAACTGAAAATGGTAACGGAATAAGTGAAAGTTGAGAAGAGTCATGTCACACGGTGATGTGGCTCTTTTTTTGATTTGAAGGTGATGGTATATTTTGGCGCCAATAAGCCAACCTAAGCATGGAGTTTAAACTATAGAGTGGTGATGACAATGCGATGGCTTAGCATACAAATGACTGTGATCATGCTGGTCTGCCTTCATCCCGGGTTCAGTACAGCAGCAGCGAAGGAAAACAGTGAGGCGCACAACTGGGTAGAGTACAGTACACATGTCGAAACGGTCGATGCGGGGTCCCATGAATACACGTACTGGAAAAATCTTATACAGCGAACGCGGACTTGTGACATATCCCACAAACTGAAATCAGTTGTCTATTATTGTGATACTCATGATCATACGGACGTGGAAATTTTTCATGAGGAAACAGTTCATAGTGAGAAGCATGAATAACGTTCGTGGTATCGAAAAAAGCAGCGGCCGCCATGTCGGGCAAACCGCTGCTTTTTTCGGATAAGATCATAAACTGTTCTGGTTGCGTTTTCAAATAGAAATATAGTAAACTATTAATGAATCGACGTACTAATCGAAATAGGAGAAGGGGGTATTCATGTGGTATTGCCATACAAGCATGAACCATTTACTGATTTCAGCAATGAGCAAAACCGCGCCGATTATGAAGCCGCTCTCAAAAAAGTAGAGAGTGAACTAGGCAAAGATTATCCGCTGGTTATCGGCGGTGAGAAAGTTTATACCGATGATAAGCTGATTTCCGTCAACCCTGCGAATAAAGAACAGGTTATCGGAAGGGCATCAATGGCGACAAAAGAGCATGTCGAAAAAGCTATGGATGCTGCTAAAAATGCGTTTAAAGAGTGGAAGAAATGGACTGCTGAAGAACGTGCGGAAGTGCTGTTCAAGGCCGCTGCCATTGCGCGCCGCCGCAAGCATGAAATCTCTGCTTGGATGTCTTATGAAGCGAACAAGCCATGGGATCAGTCTGATGCGGATACAGCAGAAGGCATAGACTTCCTGGAATATTATGGCCGTCAGATGCTACGTCTTGGACAAGGCCGTGAAATCAATGACCGTCCAGGTGAGAATAACACATTCTTTTACCAGCCGCTTGGTCCCGGTGTCGTTATTCCGCCATGGAACTTCGCGTTTGCGATTGTATGCGGAACAACGGTAGGACCGGTTGTTGCCGGTAACCCGGTACTGATGAAACCATCCGAAAATACACCGGTTATTGCTTACAAACTGGTTGAAATTCTGGAAGAAGCTGGCCTGCCAAGTGGCGTTGTCAACTTCCTGCCAGGCAATCCGGAAGATATTGGTGACTATCTAGTTGATCATAAAGATACGCATTTCATTAACTTCACCGGCTCACGTGCAACTGGCACACGCATTTATAAGCGTGCTTCAGAAGTACACGAAGGCCAGACACATCTGAAACGCGTTGTCGCAGAAATGGGCGGCAAGGATACGATTATTGTTGATAAAGATGCTGACCTTGATTTAGCGGCAAAATCAATTGTTGATTCTGCATTCGGGTTCCAGGGTCAGAAATGCTCTGCATGCTCCCGTGCCATCATTCATCAGGATGTTTATGATGAAGTGCTTGAAAAAGCCGTTGAAGAAGCAAAAGGCATTACAGTAGGCAACCCTGGCGAAGAAGACATCTACATGGGTGCCGTCGTCAACCAGAAACAGTTTGATAAAATCAAAGACTATATCGAAGTAGGCAAACAGGAAGGCGAACTCGTCTTTGGCGGGGAAACCGACGATTCCAAAGGCTACTTTATCTATCCGACCATGATCAAAGACCTTGATCCGGAAGCACGTATCATGCAGGAAGAGATCTTTGGCCCGGTTGTCGGCTTTGCTAAAGCAAAAGACTTTGACGAACTGTTGGATATCGCCAATAATACCGAGTATGCCCTGACTGGTGCGGTTATTTCCAACAACCGTGCACACTTGAACCGTGCCCGTCATGAGTTTGAAGTGGGTAACCTCTACTTCAACCGCGGCTGCACAGGCTCCATTGTTGGCTATCAGCCGTTTGGCGGATTCAAAATGTCCGGTACTGACGCCAAAGCCGGCGGACCGGATTACCTCTTGAACTTCCTGGCTCCGAAAACAATTTCGGAATCCTGGTAAGTGAATTTAATAAATGAGCGGTGGTTTAATCAACTGCCGCTCATTTTTTGTCGGAGGGGTGCCGCATTTATGCTGTTAGCTGCAGGATGCTAAAGTTCACAGTAAGTTTGCTAAAGTTCACGCGCGAAATGATAAAGTTCACAATAGATCCCGCTAAAGTTCACAACTAGAATGATAAAGTTCACATCTTTCTTAAGGCTGTCTTCTAAAAAGATTGTTATCTTTGCTACGCTAACCATAGAGAATGAAAGACTTCTTTAAAAAAACCCTTGCATCATCAGCAAATCTATCGTATAGTAAACGATATAATTACATAGGCAACCTCAGTTCGGTGAGGTAGAGGTGCAGGCAATATGAGTAGGCAGTGCGAGGATGACAACGGTGATCGCTGCGGAAAGGATTGTTTGCCGAAGCATGATGAGTGTCGGGCTTATCATCGCTGGTGCATTTCTGAAAAAGGGGTGTACTGTCATGCTATGAGTGCATGGAGAACTACTGATCGATGGAGGATAACGATAGTTGGTGAAACAATGATTGGTTATTTTCCTGTCATTGTTTTTTTGTATTTCGGGAATGTTTTTCCACCCGTTCCGAAATCTGGCAGCTGTCAATTCCCCTCCCGCTTAGAAAATCCGTGCACTCCCTAATTTCAGGGGGTGTTTTTTTTGGCAGTTAAGAAAGTGCATAAGTGCAACGAGAGCCTTTTAGCAAGGCAATAAATAGTGCTAGTAATGTGTTTGTCTGATGCAAATATAACAGTTTACTAATCTTTAGGGGGAACAGGCATGGAGAAAATTAAGCGTAAGAGGCTATTTACAGCACCGCACCCATTTGTCATTTTGTTTACGCTAATGGTTCTGATAGCCGTCAGCACGTATTTCATTCCAGGCGGTGAATATGACCGGACAACGAATGATGATGGTCAAACGGTTGTCGTTGATGGAAGTTATCATCCAGTGGAGGCAATTCCTGCAGGGTTTATGGAAATTTTTCAGGCTGTTCATCAGGGAATGGTGGACGCTGCAGCTATTATATTCTTTATTTTTATTGTTGGTGGTTCATTTGGTATTTTCAAGGCAACCAACACAATTGAAGCGGCACTTGGCAGTATTTCCTCGAAAGTTATGGGGAAAGAGATCTATCTGATTCCGGTTGTTATGCTCTTTTTTGGTGTTTCCGGTGCCAGCTTCGCGATGTTTGAAGAGGCATTGCCCTTTATTTTGATTATGATTCCAATTGCGATGAAGCTTGGTTTTGACTCGATTGTGGGAACAGCGAGCGTACTTGTTGGGGTTTCGGCAGGTTTCACGACTGCTTTTGCCAATCCATTTACGATAGGGGTCGCTCAAGGGATAGCAGGTTTACCACTGTTTTCGGGAATGGGTCCAAGAATTGTCTTTGGGATTGTTTTCATAGTGGTCAGCATTGTCTATGTGATGCTGTATGCACGGAAAATTAAAGCTGATCCGTCCAAAAGTGTTGTCTATAAAGAAGACCAAATGCGGAATCTTGACACAGATGGAATCAATCAGCAAACACTAACAAAACGGCACTGGGCTACACTTGCTGTATTGGTTATGACGCTGGTTGTCCTGGGGTATGGCATTATTCAGCATGGCTGGTATATGACGGAGATTGCCGCATTGTTTCTTGTTATGGGAGTGGTCATCGGCGTTGTCAATCGCATGAGAGTCAATGAGATCGCGGAAAAATTCGTGAAAGGCTGCGAGGAGCTAGTTGTTGGGGCGCTAGTTGTTGGTTTTGCATATGGTGCTCTTGTCATTTTGCAAAATGCCAGCGTTATTGACACGATTTTGTATGGTATTACTGATTTTGTTTCCGGTATGCCAGCCCAGTTTGCAGCCATTGGCATGTACGCTACACAGTCCTTGTTAAACTTTATTGTGACATCCGGCAGCGGACAGGCAGCATTAAGTATGCCAATCATGACCCCGCTCGCTGACTTGCTTGGTGTCAGCCGGCAAACGGCAGTCCTCGCTTATCAAATGGGGGATGGCATTTCCAATATTATCGCTCCGACAAGTGGTTTGCTACTGGCAGGACTGGCCATGGCGCGCATATCCTGGGTGAAATGGTTCAAGTGGATCTGGCCATTGATTGTGATTCAGTATGCGATTGGGGCAATTTTTGTGACCATTGCACACATGTTTCTTTGGGTTTCCTGATATAATGGACAGGAATGAACGGTAGTTGCGAACTTTAGAGGAGGAACAAGCAATGATAGAAAGTTTATTTGCAAAATTGGAAGAGCAATACCCGGAGATGGTTGATTTTCGACGTGACCTGCATATGCATCCTGAGTTATCACATCACGAAGAACGGACACCGGAAAAAATTGCCGAATTCCTGAAAGGGCTGGGCATTGACGTCCGTACTGGTGTCGGCGGCAGAGGGGTTGTTGGCACGCTGAAAGGCGGTAAACCCGGCAAAACAATTGCACTGCGGGCTGATTTTGACGCCCTGCCGATCCAGGATGAGAAGGATGTCGATTATAAATCTCAGGTACCTGGGGTTATGCATGCATGCGGCCACGACCTGCATACGGCAGGACTGTTAGGTGTGGCAAAGGTGTTGAGCAGTGTACGTGACGAAATTCCGGGAACGATTGTGTTTGTTCATCAGTTTGCTGAAGAAATAACACCAGGCGGCGCGAAATTTATGATTGATGATGGCTGTCTTGACGGTGTGGATATGATTTATGGTGCGCATGTGATGGCAGATGAGCCGTTCGGAACAGTAAGCGTCCGTGAAGGATATGCTTCATCGGCGCAGGATGATTTTGAAATTGAAGTATTGGGCCAGGGCGGTCATGGATCATCGCCGCATACAACTGTTGATCCACTCGTGACAGCAAGCCAGCTTGTTGTGAACCTGCAACAGATTGTCAGCCGCCGCGTCAGCCCGCAGCAGGCAGCAGCTGTCACGGTCGGTTCTTTTCAGAGTGGAGGGGCGAATAACGTCATTCCCGATAAAGCCGTGATTAGAGGAACGGTCCGTACGTATGATGCGGAAGTGCGGGATATGGTTGAGAATGCACTGAAACAGATTGCCAAATCAACATGTGAAGCAGTCGGGGCTGGTGTAAATATCGATTACATCCGCGACTGCCCGTCGATGTATAATGATCCGGAAGAAGCGGGGCGGATTGAAAAAATGGCCAGGCTGGTTGTTGGAGCAGACAATGTTCATGAAATGGCACCGATGATGGGCAGTGAAGATTACGCTTATTATCAGGAAGAAATCCCTGGCGTTTACTTTATTGCAGGCGGACAAAATCCAGATATTGGTGCCGTCTACCCGCATCACCATCCGATGTTCAATGCGGATGAGCGTGCCATGCTGAATATCGGGAAAGTGTTCATCAGTTCCGTATTGAATTATTTGTCGGACGGAGAGATAAAGCCGGACGGGGAGTAGTTTGGTGGTGCGTTGCTCGATTTGGGGCGGATCTCGCTCGAATTGAGTGGCGCATCGCTCGATTTGGGATGGATCTCGCTCGAATTGAAACGTTTAGCTCGATTGGATGGTACTGTCATAAATAACGTTGCAAAATCTAGGCAGCATGATACAATAGTTTACAAGTATTTTGTAAAATTGGAATGCCGAGATTAGTTTAGAGGAGTTGAGTTGAGTTATGACGAGCAAAGAGGTACTAGCAGAAACAGGTTATTTCGGTGAATTCGGGGGCAGCTACGTCCCGGATGATTTAAAAAACGTTTTATCGGAAGTTGCCGATGCATTTGAACGATACCGCGATGATCCGGAATTTGAAGCAGAGTTCAGGTACTATATGGATGCGTATGTCGGCCGTGAAAATCCGCTTACGTTTGCAGGCAACCTGACGGAAAAAATCGGCGGGGCAAAGATTTATTTGAAACGGGAAGATCTGAACCATACGGGTGCACATAAGATTAATAACGTGATTGGCCAGATCCTTTTGGCGAAGCGGATGGGCGCCAGCCGGATTATTGCTGAAACCGGTGCAGGTCAGCATGGGGTTGCAACGGCAACGGCCGCGGCGATGTTCGGTATGCCATGCACGGTTTATATGGGCAAACTGGACACGGAACGGCAGGCACTGAATGTTTTCAGGATGGAACTGCTTGGCGCGGAAGTAATCCCGGTTGAAAAAGGGCAGGGCCGCCTGAAAGATGCCGTCGATGAGGCGCTCGGGGATCTTGTGGCGAACCATGAGAACACATTTTATCTTCTGGGATCTGCAGTCGGTCCGCATCCATATCCAAGTATGGTAAAGTATTTCCAGTCGGTCATCAGTGAGGAGTCCAAACGGCAGATACTGGAAACAGAAGGAAAACTTCCAGCTGCCGTTGTTGCCTGTGTCGGCGGCGGAAGCAATGCGATTGGCGCGTTTGCACATTATATTGACGAAGAGGATGTACGGCTTATCGGTGCGGAACCGGCGGAGGCACCGACCATCACGGAAGGGGAACCTGCTGTGATCCACGGGTTTAAATGCATCACGCTGCTTGATGAGAATGGCGAACCGAAGCCAACTTATTCCGTCGCGGCCGGTTTAGACTATCCTGGTGTCGGACCGGAACACAGCCATTTGAAGACGAGCGGCCGGGCTGAGTATGTGACCGTTTCCGGTGAGGAAGCACTAGAAGCCTTCCGGGAACTGTCCCGAACAGAAGGCATCATCCCAGCGCTGGAAAGTTCACACGCAGTGGCACAAGCAATGAAACTGGCAAAAGAACTGCCCAAAGATGAAGCAATCATTGTAAACCTCTCTGGACGCGGCGATAAAGACGTCCAGCAAGTGTTTGAAAAGCTCGGATGAATGGAAAAAGTGTGGAAGAGGGTTAAAAAACCCTCTTCCATTGTTTTATTTTTATATGAAATCCCAACGATTACCGTTGCATGCTACTAAAAATTTTTCCCCTTTAGATATCCGGGTACAACCTGTGTTGTTGGAACGTCAGGATCTGCCGTATACCCTTGTGGTGTAAATAGCAATTTTTCCATATAAGGTGACGGTATATTGTGGAGATAGTAGTTATCCCATGTGTTCGTGTAAAACAATTTTGCCTCATCGACCGATCGTTTCCCAGTAGCAATATCATGGATGATGTTGAAAGATAAAATGTTATTTTCTTCCTTATCGCAGTTTACGGTTAGCTCTCCTCTTGTACGGAAAGCATACCCACTTCCGTCATAACGTGCAATTTTTGAATAAGCCTCTTCCGGTAATTTATAATCAATAGTGTTTGCGAGAAAATCCGGATGTGGGGAAGGCCAGTTGTGTGTGTACGCGTCACGGAATACCGTTGTTCGTTTCCACGGTCCATTATTATACCAAATCAAAAGACTTTCTGTAGCCTCCTGGGGGTAGCCATATTTTTCAATGGTTAGCATGGCACCTTCTTTTTGCACGATTGGCCAAGCAGATATTACATTTTGTACGTAGTCTTCAAACTGATTGCTCATCAAAGTACCTCCTTTATTTTTTCAACATTAGATTGTTCGTAACGGGGGATTTTATGTAATAGGGCACAAAGATTGAGAAAAGAATAAAGAAAAAAGCTGCTAACCCTTTTTTGGATCAACAGCTTTTTTGCGGTACCGGCGCCTTGATTTATATTTCTTGGTGGGACAATGTACTGTCACCATGTCCCTATTGAATAAAGGTTTTGTTGACGAATCCGGTGAAGTCGGGTTTTTCTTTCAGGAATTGCAGATCATAGGAAGAGTTGCCAAATTCCTGGATGACTTCTTCGTTTACTTTATAGGTGAAGTTGGTGCGTTTCCAGGCGTTTTCCATGACACTTTTTTCGAGTTCCTGGCCGGTGATGTCGGCAATGCCATTGATGGTGATGTCGATTGCTTCATCTGGATTATTATTAACATACTTGACAGCTTCTTTGTGGGCGTCGATTAGTTTTTGGATTTGCTCACTGTTGTTTTCGGCCATGTCAGATGATGTTACGAATACGGCAGCTGGCAATGTTTCACCAAAGGATACTTCACTGGTCGGGATGACGACGTTGGCATCCACTTTTGCTTCCATAACGGACGCCCATGGTTCGGGTGCTGTCGCAACATCCACATCTCCTTTTTCGAACATGGACTTATAACGCGCAGGTTCGCCGGTCACATGCTTCATAGATCCGCCAATCCGATCTGAGGTGATTCCTTTATCTTTCATGTATGTCTCAAACTGTACATCATGCGTGCATCCGACGCGCGGTGAGATGAATGTTTTCCCTTTAATGTCTTCCCATGACTTGATACCGCTTCCGTCACGGGATACGATAACGGTCCCGCCGGTTGATGATGCGCCGATTATCTGAACGTCTACACCGGAAATGAAGCTGTTCATGGCAGGCCCTGGCCCGACTAATCCGCCTTCGATGTCACCGGATGCCAGTGCTTTCATAAATGTAGAACCGTCCGGAAACGTTTGATACTCTACGTTGACATTGTCACCTAGGTGGTCTTCATACATTTCTTTTTGCTTGGCTACCATTGCTGGTGCGTGATTCAAGTTTGGAAAGTGGCCGATGGTGACTGTTTCTTTTTCGCCATCGCCTGATGTTTCACTGCTGCCACCGCAGGCTCCCAGGATAAGAAGAGCTCCAATCATAAAAATTCCCACAAGTTTTTTCAACTTAAAAATCCCCTTTCTGATGTTTTGAAATGGAAACGATGAATCCTGCCTTTGCTGGTCGATTGATTTCAATGAATCGGCTGCTGATAATTCCCCTTAAAAGCGGGGCGGATGCTGGTGTTACGCTGCCTCTTCCATGCCCCAACGTTTCAGCACTTTATTTTCCATGCGCTGGAAGATAAGCTGGTCGACGATAGAGCCGATAACGCCGATGATGATGATGATCCCGATCACAAGACTCATATTATTAAAATCAGATGCATAACTGAGCGTGTAGCCGAGTCCCGGGCCTGTGCTAAGCATTTCCCCCGCCATTAATGCCCGCCAGCTGAAGGCCCACGCCAGCCGAACACCGGTAACCGCATGCGGAATGGAGGCAGGAACGATTACCTTCATAAAAAGATCCATACCTTTCGAGCCCATCGTTCTTGCTGCTTTCAGATAAATCGGGGCAACGTTTTTAATGCCAATGCGCATGTTCATTGTCATGACAAATGTCCCACCGATGATAACAACAAAGATGATGGATGCTTCAGTGAACCCAAACCAGATAATTGCCAATGGTACCCAGACAATGCTCGGCACACTTTGCAAGGCCAAAATCATCGTGCCGAGCGTTTCATCAGCTATTTTTACCTTGGCGAGCAGCACACCAAGCAGTGTGCCAATTACAAGTGAAATGGAAAGCCCGATGAGAAGGTGCCGGAAACTGGCCAAAATATCATAGACAAGCGTCATGTCCGCGAACCCCGCATAAATAGTTGTTGCGACAGTAAATGGACTTGGTATCATGGAATCGGGCCAAAAATCGAGCTGGAAAACTGCCTCCCAAATCAAAATAAGTGCCATAAAAAATAACGTGCGTTTAATGATTACCGGCATGCTGCAACTCCTCTTTCATGACGTTGTCGATTTCTGTTTTCAACATGGCCATAACTTCTTCCTCAAGAAGTGCCATATCTTTTTGCTGCCTTGGTCTGTTCAAGTCCACATTAAAATCAGAGATGATGGTTCCTGGCCGGGCACTCATAATGATCACGCGGTCCGATAGTTTAATAGCTTCGCGGATGCTGTGGGTGACAAATACGATCGTTTTTCTGGTGTCCAGCCAGATTTTGTCTACTTCCTCCTGCAGTACATGGCGTGTCTGTTCATCCAATGCCCCGAACGGTTCATCCATCAGGAGCAGTTTGGAATCCATGGCCAGTGCCCTTGCAATGGCAACCCGCTGCTGCATGCCGCCGGAGAGTTCGTGCGGGTAATTTCCGGCAAACTGGCTGAGGTGGACCATTTTCAGGTATAGGCGGGCAGCGTTTTCTCTATCCTGTTTGTTCATACTTTTGCGCAATGGAAACGTGACATTTTCTTTTACCGACATCCATGGAAATAAAGCCGGTTCCTGGAAAACCATGCTTTTGTCCGGCCCCGGCTCCGTTATTTCCTGATTGGCAAGCTTGGCGGTGCCGGAAGATGGGTGAGACAGTCCGGCAATCATGGACAACAATGTTGACTTACCGCAGCCGGATGGGCCAAGTAAGGATACGAATTCCCCCTCTTCAATGGAAAGATTAATATTTTCAAGCGCCGTGAGCGGCTGTTCTCCATGGCGCTGAAAAGACTTGCTGACGTTATCAATGTCCAGGTACATACCTCTTCACCCCTACTCCGAATTAATTCATATTATCTTTATCGGAAATATGTGTTTTAAGCATTTTACCATGGATATACAAAAAAACCAATAGGTAAATTGCCCAAAAAAAATCGGCATTCGCCTTGTTTTATAGCGAGTGCCGAAGTATTTCTTATAAGGTCATCCATAAACCTGAATTATTCATTGAAACTTAGTAGAAAAGTGCAATTGTTTGTCGCCCAAGCGGTTTCGCCAAATTACATTTTCATCAAATAAAT
>NZ_JBHUNA010000037.1:0-11468 GCF_042685205.1 Lentibacillus juripiscarius | reverse complement strand
ACTCCAATCCTTTAAAAGTTAGTTCAGTGTAGTAATCTACACTAGGTGCGACTGCCCGTCGCACAAAAAACGCACAGTCCCAGCTGTACGCTCTTGCCAAATCTTTATGCCTGCATAGCGGTGATCAGTGCCAGGTTGTAGACATCTTCGGCGCTACATCCGCGCGACAGGTCATTTACCGGTTTGTTCAGTCCTTGCAGAATTGGGCCGACTGCCTCGAAGCCGCCGAGACGCTGGGCAATTTTGTAACCGATGTTGCCCGCTTCCAAGCTTGGGAAAATAAAGACATTAGCGTCGCCCTGCAGCACGGAGTCGGGTGCTTTTTTGGCGGCGACGTCCGGGACGAAAGCTGCGTCGAACTGGAATTCGCCGTCGATTACGAGGGAAGCGCTTTTCTCCTTGGCTAGATTCAGCGCCCCGACCACTTTTTCGGTTTCCTCCGACTGGGCGGATCCTTTGGTGGAAAAACTGAGCATGGCGATGCGCGGGTCTACGTCAAACAGTTTAGCGGTATTGGCGCTTTCAACCGCAATTTCCGCCAAGTCCTGACTGTCGGGACTCATGTTGATGGCGCAGTCGGCAAACACGTATTTCTCATCGCCGCGAACCATGATAAACACGCCGGATGTTTTTTTGATGCCTTCTTTCGTTTTGATGATCTGCAATGCCGGTCTGACCGTATCTGCGGTTGAGTGTGCCGCTCCACTGACGAGTCCGTCCGCCTTGCCCATATGTACGAGCATGGTGCCGAAATAATTTTCGTCACGGAGGATAATTTTTGCTTCGTCAGCGGTCACTTTGCCTTTGCGGCGGTCGACGAATACTTCAACCATTTCATCGAAATCTGCGGCGTCGTTCGGGTTAAGCAGTTCGCACTGGGATATATTAGCACCAGCTTCATCCGCTTTCTGCTTTATGTCATGCGCATTTCCCAAAAGAATCGGTGTCAGAATTCCGGCATTGCTAAGGCGGTCTGCGGCAGCCAGAATCCGCCCGTCATATCCTTCAGGGAAAACAATACGTTTATCTGCTTGCTTCAAGTTCGCTTCTATAGTATCAAAAAGATTGCTCATGGCGAGCGCCTCCTATACAAGTATCTATCTATAGCATAATTCAATCGTGTTCATATGAAAACAGCTTTCACGTTTTTGCCATCGCTTTTTCTGACAGAACGGTGACATGAATCTGATTTCATGCTTATCGTACCCTAAATATGATATAGTTAAAACATGTACGAAACAAGCTGCGGGACTTAAAGGTTGTCTATTGTTCCGCCCCGACCAGACCGGAAAACTATCTATTTGCAATTGGAGGAGTGATCGTTTATGACAGCAGCAGAAGCAGTTAAAACAGTGGATGGCTGGTATTGCCTGCATGATATGCGCACAATCGACTGGACATCGTGGAAATTAGCTTCCAAGGAAGAGCGCGATGAAGCGATTCAGGAGTTTAAGAACCTGCTGACAAAGTGGGAAGATGTGGAAAAGGAAGAAAACGGCAGCAACGTGCTGTATAAAGTCGTCGGTCAGAAGGCAGACCTGATGCTTATGATCTTGCGTCCAACGATGAACGAGCTGACTGACCTCGAAACCGAATTGAACAAATCTAAACTGGCTGAATTCCTGCAGCCGGCTTATTCCTATGTTTCTGTCGTCGAGCTTTCCCAATACAGTGGCAATAGTTCCGCAGATGACCCAAAAACAAGAGAGCGGCTCTATCCAATTTTGCCAAAATGGGAGCATATGTGTTTCTACCCGATGGACAAACGGCGGCAGGGAGATGAGAATTGGTACTCACTTCCTTTCAAAGAACGGGCAAGACAGTTGTATGAACACTCTAAAACCGGCCGTAAATATGCTGGCGAAGTGAAGCAGGTCATTACCGGCTCTTTCGGCTTCGACGACTGGGAGTGGGGTGTGACCTTATTTGCACACGACGCGATCCAGCTGAAAAAACTTGTCTATGAAATGCGCTTTGACGAAGTGAGTGCCAAGTACGGTGAATTTGGTGCATTTTATGTCGGAAACCATCTCGCCAAAGACGACATGGACGATTATTTGCACGTGTAAACGGAGATGTGTGGAGCAACATAATAAAACACAAAAACAGGCTTAGGGGAAGCTCCTCTAGGTCTCTTTCTTTTGGCTTCCATCTTTATTTCAAAAATATGATGGTTCTTTGCCTCCAGTTATACTCATTAATTCGGATGGATTTTTACAAGGTTAAGGGGTGTTGAAAGTGTTTCGGTTTTTACCACAGGCAGGCGTTGCATCTATATTGTTGTTATTCTCCACTGTTGCGGCTTGGTACGAAGGTAGTGCAATTTTAAATGACCCTTGGGAATGGAAGTATTCAACACCATTTTCTCAATTGTTATATGGTGAAATTCAAAGCAGTAACCAAATTTTACAACTTGACCATTTTATATACGCTGCGAAATTTCAGCCCACTTTTCCAGTCATTATGATAATAAGCAGTTTATATTTGTTCATTCTTACTGGATACCACTTCCTGAGAAGACAGCATAGATTGTTTACGTATTATCTCTCATTTCTAGGTGGAGGATTATTTCTCCTAAGCTATTTTAGCTTCAACTCCCCTACTCCAGGAGGGCAAATCCTATTTTACATTTGGGTCTTAAGTGGTGGGGTTTGCACGATAACTGCCGTACTTTTTTACTTTCGAATGTTAAATCGGAATTCTAATGAAGTTGTAAACTAACGGATGCGTTAATTAAAGAAAAAAGTCGGATTCCTTACTATAAATAGTTCACTTGCCGCGAACTATTCGTACAAATAAGGAAGAGTTCATTCTCTTGAACCACCACGTAATCAATAATGTAACAATCCCTGGTATAAGAGACATTAACAAACGTCCTAAAAGCATCAGTAACCTACCTCTTTTTAAAATTACTTATACCTAATTTGCGCCAGATTCGGAAAAACACTCGTTTAATTGCTACACTCGTTTGTATGAGTAACTTTTATCTTTTTTAGCTCAATGATAAACCCAATAATGCTAATAAAACCACCTAGCGCAAGTATTGTAGGGACAAACGATACTCCTGATATTGTGTTCGTAGTCAATATTTCAGACGCCCCAGAAACGCAAATAACAATGCTGCATATCAGCCCTATAATAGCTTTGATTATCTTTTTCTTAAATTCAAACACCTCCAAAAAACTTTATTCAACAATATGGCACGTTGAGCCAAGAAAGGACGCGAGTTTTATTCCAGAAGCGCGCCCAATGATTGAATACCTTATTGTGCCGATCTGTGCCTTAAATTCTTATATAATCCAAATATACTTTCAGCAGCAATTACAATCCCTAATATTAGGTACAGCAATGCTCGGTCCATTTCACTCCAGCCCGTAAAAGAGGCAATGATTACTCCAATGGCAACGGCGATTAATATAAATGAGTGAAATATAATCTTAAATCTTCTGTATCCCTTATTTTCATCCACTGCATTGTCACTCCCTCTTCGCACCGATTAAATCGCCCTTATGTCAGAATGGACGCCATGTCTAATTCCGTCAAGGCGCCCATTAATCGCTTTTGATTTGGTTTATCCAACTTTTTAAGATACTTGGCCGCTTGCTTATCTACCCTTAGCTCATACATCCCGAGTTTCCTCTAATAATTCATCCAGTGTAACATATTCCCCGTTTTTGACGCGCTCACGGGCTTCGTCTACTTGCTTTTTTGTCTCATCGTTCAATTCCAATTCTTCTTCATCAAATAAATGACGGAAAAAGTCACCCATTCGGGGTAATTTTTCTTCTGGCAGTTCGTCCACCAACCGGTGTAATTCTTTCCTGTCAAACATAGCTAATCACCATCCTTTATTTATTATACCACGTTTAAAGGGAGGCCGTTCAACTTTTCTAATTCCAACGGAAAAAATCAGGGCGTTATTCCCTTATACAAGATTAGCGCCCGTTAACAGTAAAAAATTAATAGCGTACTAAATACAATGTGATTTAGTACACTAAACGTAATGTGTTTTTATATTTTCTCGACCGTAAGTGAACTACTTATTCCTTACTATGCGACTTTTTTAAAGAGGGTTCTTACAGTTATTAAACTGAACAGTATCTACCCTAGTGGTTTTCCCCTTCACCTGCTTTAACGTCGCTACGATAAGAAAGCTAACAATTACTAATAGAAGCCATGAACTCACCTTACCCAGATGAACGAGACTCCATGCATCGGTTTGGTTTGGATATTCCCACGCTCCAAAGAACGTTGCGATATTTTCGGCTATCCATATAAAAAATCCGATGAGTACAAAAGAAAGTGCGAGTGGCATACGGTAACGCGTTCCATCAACCTCGTATGTCACCCAAGACCTGCAAAAGACGATAATGACAAGTCCGGATAACCACCAGCGGACATCAATCCAATAATGGTGAGTGAAAAAATTTAAATAAATCGCAGCTGCAAGAGGTACTACTACCAAAAACGGTGGCCACTTAACCAGGTCAACCTTCAACCTCCTCCACGCCTGGCAAAGGTAACTGGCTACACTGGCGTACATGAATCCGCTATACAAAGGCACTCCAAAAACTTTGAAATATCCTTCCTCTGGGTAAGACCAAGAACCCATATGTACCTTGAATATTTCAAGAGTAAGTCCAATCAAGTGGAACAAGGTGATCACCTTTAGTTCATCCCGTGTTTCCAGCCCAGAACGTACCATGCCCCACTGCATCAGAAGGAAGATAATAAGCAGCCAGTCATACCTTGGCAAGAAGGGAAGCGGTACGATCTGTGTTAAGGCCAAAGAGGCAAAAATAACGACAGGAAACAAACATGATAGGGCCTGCTCCCAACCAAACCGAATGAGTTGTTTTATTGCTCTCATAACCTTTGCCTCTACTGTTTTTTTCTGAGAATCCTTCTGAATGGTTAAATTCACGGGTAACTCCCCCTATATAATTTTGATACATTGAAGCAACGGAAAAGAACTCTCATTTTTTCCTTTGGGGCTTTTTGTAAGTTAAGGTGCTTTTTAGCCTCGTAGTTGATCTATACTGCGACACAGTGCAAACTAGTTGCAGTTTGCTATGACTCCCGCCCCGCTCCGGGAATACACTTGGTGCTCGTCGTTCATCGGAGCCGCACTCCTCGCAGGTTGAAGAGCTCTCTCGGACTTTTCGGCTGCTTTTGGGCAGGCTTTTGGCCTTGAGAAGCCTTCTCTCGGACTTTTCGGCCCGCTTTTGGGTGGCTTTTGGCCTTGAGAAGCCTTCTCTCGGACTTTTCGGCCCGCTTTTGGGTGGCTTTTGGCCTTGAGAAGCCTTCTCTCGGACTTTTCGGCTGCTTTCGGGCGGACTTTTGGCCTTGAGAAGCTCTCTCCCGGACTTTTCGGCTGCTTTTTCGCTTTCCCGCGAGGAGACTGTAGCCGTGCCCGCGGTAAAGAAGACACTGCGAATGCGACCAAAGGAAGCTTGAGCAGATGTCGCGGTAGTACCCGGAATGGTGAAAGGAGTATTTTTCCGAAGCAGGGAGCCAGCATTTGTTTCCGATAAAATTGGAGTAAAATATTCAAACAGTTGTGTCGCAGTTTATATATTTTGCGTCAAACACAACAGCCTTTTCAAATAACAATCTTTCCTTTTAAATCGCCCACCTTTATATATCGCGGCTGTCTTCATCACTTCGGTATTCTAAAATATCTCCAGGCTGACATTCTAAGGCCTTACAAATCGCCTCTAAAGTTGAAAACCTGATTGCTTTTGCCTTTCCATTTTTCAATATAGAAAGATTAGCCATCGTGATTCCAACCCGCTCGGAAAGTTCCGTTACGCTCATTTTCCTTTTAGCCAGCATCACATCAATATTAATTATAATCGCCATTGTTTTCACCTCAGACCGTTAAATCATTTTCTGATTTTATATTAATAGCTTCTTGTAAAAGTCTTTGGAGAACAGCAGCAAAGACGGCAATCACCATTGAAGCAAAAATAATGACCATTCCGAGTAATATAATACCTGGGGCGTCGTCCATCTCCCCCATAAGATACAAAAATGGCATACCTGTCACATAAAGAATGCTGATTGTCATTGCGCAGTATTTGATATTTTTTAAAGCTCCTACGGAAACTGTAGAGAAAGCTTCGTTCTTGTCAATATAACTTAAAAGTTTTAAAGCCTGAAACAGAGCAAAATAAAAAGGTATTGCCGCTCCATACATAATTATCAAAACGTAATATGGCAAATAAGCCAGATCCGGATATAATTCTTTAGCATAATCCGCTATCTCAGGCACCACAAATATACACAGAGCAAGAATTGGGATTCCAATAAGAATAACAGCTATCTTTAAAAAGAGTGTTGATCCTCGTTTCATAAAAGCACCTCGGTTAATTATTATTTTCAACTTGATTGTAAAACAAAATTTATCGTTTTTCAATAAATAGTTATCGAGTTTAATTAATTCCAGACTAAGATAAAAGGCATTTCTCATTCAACAGCGGGGTTTCATTTCCAGCATGCCTTCCCAAAAACACGACGCTATCCGACTTAATCCGCGTCTTCATAATCAACATTCCCGCCCAAATTGTCACAAAATAACGGACATTTGCCTCTGGTCATCTGTCATCATTTACAGCTTCTGTACATATATATAATCGGGAAGCCAAAACAGAATGAATTCTCTGAATGCCCGAAAGTATATTAACAACAGGAGGTTTTTCTCATGAGTGAAAACTACTACACAAACCCTTATCAGGCATACCCGTACTACTATCCGCCAGCATCCCCCGCTTACTACCCAGCATATGACCCAAGACAAGTTCCGCAAAACCAGCAGCAGATACCGAATCAACAGACACCGAATCAGCAGACGATGCTCCCTGAGGAACAGTCCTATATTGAAAACATTCTGCGCCTGAATGAAGGAAAAGTCGCGACCGTCTATATGACATTCGAAAATAACGATCAATGGAACGCGAAGGTCTTTAAAGGGGTAATTGAGGCAGCTGGAAGAGATCATATCATTATCAGCGATCCGCAAACAGGCAAACGTTATTTGCTGCTGATGATTTACCTCGATTACATTACATTTAACGAAGAATTAAATTATCAGTACCCTTATGGCGATGAGGGGCAGATGACGCAGTACCCGCCGCGGTAGTCTGCCGCCCCTAAATCGTCAAACGTCACCAGGAGAGCAGGCGTCTATCGGAGCAACCGGCAGAAGTGCCATGCCAGATAAATGCCAGGGTGCTCCGCTCCAACGCCTCGGCTCCTGATTTGTATATATCAGTTTGAACGGCTCACCTGATTTTCACCCGGCGGCCAAACGCACCATTCGTACGAGGGGAAGTGGTTTGTTTGCGGAATCTGTATGACAAATACATACGTATGGAACACATAACCCTCGGACTTGCTGTGGTGACGGGAATTCTGGCAATCATTCAAGGGTATGCCATCCTCATGGTATGCAGCTTATATATGATTGCCTTCAGCATATTCTGTGAAGGCGTCATTTATGCCAGTACGAACAACACAATAGCCGGCATCAAACAATTCATCAAAGCCGGCATGATCCTGGTGTTGTCTACTATTCTGCTGTTTATGGTAGGCTAACGACTGAGAAAAAACGAGGCGTTCGCCGTCTGCAGCGAACGCCTCGTTTTCCTTATGCAAGAGGGAAAATGTGTGGTTATTTCTTACCAAGCTATTGTTATAAATACTTCACAACGGCATAGCCTAGCAGCACCCAGCCGATCAAAAAAGCGACACCGCCAATCGGGGTAATCATGGCAAACGTTTTTATTCCGCTTACCGAATAAATATAAAGTGTCCCAGAAAAAAGAATGATCCCGACGAAAAACATCCAGCCTGCCCACATAAGGCCACTGCCCTGCACTTTCGCCAGAAGTAGCCCAACGGCAATCAGCGCCATCGTGTGGAACATCTGGTAGTTTACAGCCTTTTCCCATGTGCCGAGCGCTTTTTCAGAAACTTTCCCTTCCAGCCCGTGTGCCCCGAATGCGCCAAGGGCAACTGCCAGAAAACCGTTGATGGCCCCCAGTACCAGAAATAACTTCATATGTATACTCCTCTCCTGTTTCCGTGTATGTTAGAAGTCAAAAATCGAGTCTCCATTTGCTCCGTCTTGTTCCATTATTTTTCCGGCTGTATCGAGCGGTTTGCTGTGTGTCTGTTTCCCGGTCATTGCTTTCATTTCTGCCTCTGTGATGTCACTGCTGACTGCGGGTGTGGGTGTAGACTCTTCTTCCAGCAGCAGTTCGCATAAGAGTTGAATAGTTGCAATGTGTTTTTTCATGGCCGTCTCATCGGTCGAAAGCTGTTTTGCCTGCGTGAGTTCCTTCTGCATCTTTTGCATGATTGTATCGTTCGTCACCGCCATCGCTGCCACTCCTTTTCCAATGCTGTGGCATCAGTATAACATTGACAGCCTATTTTCAACCATTTAAAAAGCCTTGGATGTGATCCAAGACTTCCCTGTGCTATTCCCCGCTGCACTTATACATTGACTTTCTTCTTTTGCTTTTCTTCGTGGTAACGATCATAAACCCACCGCAAGAAGACAAGCTCTTTCTCCTGCAGTCTCCGGCCCAGCTGCTTTTCTGTATTCTCCCGCACCTTCAGCAAACTCTCCATAACGCTACATTCCCCCTATAATAATGTAACCGTTAATGAACCCTTATTATCATTCTATCGTTAATGACGGTGGGAATCAATACGGAATTAAAAAAATACAAAATTTACAGACAATCAATATTTCTTTTTAATACGAGCCACCTATCACGATTTATCGTTCATCTTCCCTTTTTGTTTCCAGTTCGGCTATACGGGCTTCCATTTTGCTAATATCTTCTTTGGTAGCTAGTCCAAGGTCATTAGCCAGCTCCCGCATTTGCTCTTCCCGCTTGGCGTTCCATTCTTCTGTTTTCCATTCGCCTTTTTCCGTGAAATTCTTTAAGACACTTCTTGCCTGGTCCTGTGACAATTCTCCTTTATCAACAAGCTCCTGCAGCTTTTGTTCCAGTTTTTCCTTACCGGTCAGTGCTGCACCAAGCCCAAGGAGAAACCCTTTCTTTAAAAAATCACTCATGGTGAAGCCCCCTTCCTATAAAATTGTATGTTATTGTTTTTGTTTTTTTAGATGATCCCTAACCTATTTTCCCGGTTTCTTATCAGATTAAACATAAAAAACCAAATGAAATAAAAAAATTCTTCTGGAACACTATGATTCTATGAAGGAGGGATGTTCATTATGCAGAAATGGACACTTTTAGAGGTTGTTCAACAAGTCGATGCCTCGTATTTCTTTGTTGGAGGTAAATTTGGCGGGAACATGCTAGTCAGGAGTGGCAAAGTCCTTTATACTTGAAAAAGGAAAACGCTTTTCTAGGGGGAGAATTATGGAGAAACAATCATACCGTCTGGCCGATCATTTAAAATTCCTTGTCCCGTCGCTGCTTGGTATTTTTCTATTTATGACACCGGTTAGCACCGATGACGGAATGACCATTCCAATTGCGGTGATGGCTGGCTGGATTGAGACACTGCTTGCCGGACAGCTGTCGGCGATTATGATGGTGATCATTATCGTGACGGCAGTGATGACGGTGATCGCCAAGGTGAAAGGGCCGGATGCCTTCCAGCGGACACCTTTTTTTCAGCAGCTGTTCTATACGAGCACTTTTTGGGTGGTAACGCGGGTTCTTGCTGCAGTATTTGCTGTCATGGTATTTTTCAAAATTGGACCGGAAGCCATTCACGGCGGGGCAACTGGGGAGATGCTTCTGGGCGACCTTTTGCATGTATTGTTTGCCGTGTTTCTGTTTGCGGGGCTTTTCCTTCCTTTATTGATGAATTATGGGCTTCTGGATTTGTTCGGTACACTGATGACGAAAATCATGCGGCCATTGTTCAAACTGCCCGGCCGTTCGTCGATTGATTCCCTTGCCTCATGGATTGGGGACGGGACGATCGGGGTGCTAATGACAAGCAAGCAGTATCAAGAAGGTTATTACACAAAACGGGAAGCTGCCGTTATCGGTACGACGTTTTCCGTTGTCTCCATCACATTTACATTGGTTGTCGTCAGTGAAGTGGGGCTCAGTCACATGTTCATCCCGTTCTACCTGACCGTACTTGCTGCCGGATTTATTGCAGCATTGATTATGCCGCGGATCCCGCCGCTGTCGCGTAAAGCAAACTCATACGTCTCCGAGGCAGCGGATGGAATTGAAGAAGACATTCCCGAGGGTGACAATAGTTTCACCTTTGGCTATCGAAAAGCACTGGATAGGGCAAAGGGCGAAACAAGCGTGTATAAATTTTTTAAAGAGGGCGGGCAGAACATCCTCGACATGTGGATGGGTGTTGCACCGATTGTTATGGCATTCGGGCTAGTCGCACTCATTTTTGCCGAGTATACGCCGGTATTCAGCTGGCTTGGCATGCCGTTCATTCCGCTTTTGGAACTGTTGCAGGTTCCATTCGCCCAGGAAGCATCCGAGACAGTGCTAATTGGATTTGCCGATATGTTTTTGCCAGCAATCATTGGGGCATCAATCGAAGCGGAAATTACGAGATTCATTATTGCGGCGCTGTCAGTGACCCAGCTTATCTATATGTCGGAAGTCGGCGGGCTGCTGCTCGGCTCCAAAGTACCGGTGTCCTTTAAGGATCTGGCCATCATATTCTTGCTGCGGACGCTGATCACACTGCCGATTATTGCACTGTTTGCACACTTAATCTTTTAGGCGGGACAGCTGTCGCCAAACGAAAACCCCCGGGAAGTCGCCGGGGGTTTATTTGTGAGGTGACATAAGTACTTATTTGAAAATTATCTGTTGAGAAAATCGTCACCTGCAAGTTGCTGGGTGAATGACTTCAAATGGAGAACAATGACTCGTTAGTGTTGAAAGATCACTTCATATAGTGTGCAACTAATTTATAGCATCTTTCTTTTGTTAGACTTGCTTGCGTAGCCACATATTCCAATGATTCATACGAACCACCTTTATATTTTAGTGATGATTCTTTAGCAGCCTCATCTCTGTGTTTGATCCAGTTTCGTTGTTCTTCTCTTAATTTATCCATCTCTTCTTTACTAAGCTCTTCTTTCAACACGCCATAGATTTCATTCAATGCCTCATCCCATTTTTTATACCTTTCCTCCTCCTGTTTCTCCATATCTAAGGTTGTTGTTTTAGCCTCAGCGTATTTATCTGCTTCTTCCATTTCATTCAGTTTCCTGAGATATTCTCCCTTTTTTCCCCTAGTCATTTCACTATTACTATTACTGGACTTCAATGATTCTCCATCATTATTAGAACTATCTTCCTGATCCTGTAGCTTGGTGTCGCTCATATCTTCTGGAGAATTTTCCACCTGAATTATTCATTGAAACTTAGTAGAAAAGTGCAATTGTTTGTCGCCCAAGCGGTTTCGCCAAATTACATTTTCATCAAATAAAT
>NZ_JBHUNA010000036.1:0-991 GCF_042685205.1 Lentibacillus juripiscarius | reverse complement strand
ATCATTCATAATCTTGACACAATGTTAATTGCTTGACTTTTACTTGAAATTTTTATGCAACGCTAGTGGTCTTGGTTATAATGGACTGCCTGTGGATGATGAACATATGCATAGCCTGATCATTATGAATAATGTTTTGGGCGGTAGTATGAGCTCACGGCTTTTTCAGGAAGTACGGGAAAAACAGGGCCTTGCCTATTCTGTCTTTTCTTACCATGCTTCATTTCTGGACAGTGGACTTCTGACCATCTATGCCGGCACCGGAAAAGATCAGCTGCCACAGTTGAAAGATATCATTCATAAAACAATCGATGACTTGGTGTCAGACGGACTAACAGATAAGGAATTGAATAACAGCAAGGAACAGCTGAAAGGTAATCTGATGCTAAGCCTGGAAAGCACCAGCAGCCGAATGAGCCGGAATGGCCGAAATGAGCTGTTACTAAATCGCCACCGCTCAATGGATGAGATGATTGAGGAGATTGATGCCGTCAATCATGAAAAAATCCGGCACGTCATTGAGTTAATTTTCGAGCAGTCACCATCCACCGCATTGATTGCACCAGCTTCCTAAACTGCTGCAGCATACTTTTGTGCCGCTGGAATATACTTTAGTAACGAATTCCTTTGGAGGCGGATCGAATGCGTTATAAAGATATCAGTGGAAAAGAAATAATTGACGTCAATGAGGGAGCGAGACTTGGCGTTTTAGGTCAGACAGATCTTGAAATTGATGAAAAAACGGGTCAGATTGAGTCGTTTATCATCCCAAGTTACAAATGGTTCGGTCTGAAGAAAGAAGGAGCCGAAACGAAAATAAGGTGGAGCTCCATCCGTAAAATCGGCGAGGATATGATTATGATTGATTCGTGAGAGTGAGTTTAAATATTGCCTTAAGCCAGTATCAATAGAGATACTGGTTTTTTTGTGCGACGGGCAGTCGCACCTAGTGTAGATTACTACACTGAACTAACTTTTAAAGGATTGGAGT
>NZ_JBHUNA010000035.1:0-907 GCF_042685205.1 Lentibacillus juripiscarius | reverse complement strand
GAAGGCCAAAAGAACATCCTGTTTTAAAGTTAAAAGGACTTAGTTTGGAAGTATGAATAATTCAGGTTCATAAATACTTTTTTTGCTTAATATACGAACTTATAACTGAAAATACACTTAATCATTCGTACTCCACTTTAGAAGATTGGAACGGAAGGCGTTAACCTGAGGAGGCTGATCAGCCGCCCGCGGCAAAGAAGACACTGCGAAAGCGACCAAAGGAAGCTTAAGCAGATGTCGCACTTGTACCCACCCAAGTCCCCCTCTTTTAATCTTCAGTATATCAGAATATTGGATGAATGAGAGAATGTTTGCTTGTACGGCCGTGTGTAAGCCTGTAGCTATCGTTTTTATCAGTATTAAGGGCACTTGAATTTATGTACACTGTTTCGAAACCGCATAGGGTAATCCATATGTTGAAATGACCCCGATTAATATGCACTGCAAATAGGCGTTCCAGTTGATGTCTCCTGCCGATTTGGTTGATACCCGGCACTAACCGGTTGATTTTTATGCTATTCCGGTCGATTCTCGCCATCGAACGGTTGATAAACACCTCTGACCGGTCGATATGTGGACCCAAACGGTTGATATTCTTGCCGCTCCGGTTGATATTTGTGCTATTCCGGTCGATTTCCGTCCGCTACCGGTTGATAATCGCTCCAAACGGGATGATTCCCTTCCCAATGGGCGCCACATTCCTCGACAACAACGTTCAAACAATGTGCTCCATACCATCGAGGTAAGACTCCTGCCAAAAAGTAGATTCTATCAGCGATTTCAGCCCTATCAACGATCCCCCCATCTATCAACGTTCCCTACAGCCCATCACCAACGCAAATAGAGTAGGGTAACCTTTCTCAAGGCTACCCCCTCATCAAACCGCACGTGCCCTATTAAGGCATAC
>NZ_JBHUNA010000034.1:0-60644 GCF_042685205.1 Lentibacillus juripiscarius | reverse complement strand
GCTAAGTTAAAGTTACCCATTTTTAAATAAAAACGGTGCTTGACTTATTTTGCATTATACGCTGTCACCACCCGAATTTTGTCGGTTTGTGTCGAATAAAATCTGACCTTTCCCAAGGTATTTCACTATTACAATCGTATTTGGAAAAGAAAAAGTGTCATGTGCAGTTTTTGCATGACATTTTTTCTGTTTGATAGGCGATTATATTAATAGCCCATTTAAACAATGCTGCGTTTTTGTCCATCTGGGCAGGAACGCAGGCTCTTTGTTCAGCATCCTACTAACTAAGACGATGAACCCGTCCCCGCGTCCCATATTTTTAGACAGTTTAAATTTTTTTAATTTCATTAGACCCTCTGTCGTGCAAGGGATGGAGGCGTTTCTACCACGGATGTCACCTTGACAGATTTTCGTGGTTTTATTAGGCTGATTTATATGAACATGTTCTTTAAAAAAACATGTTCACGATATGAACGATGTATTCTGAGCTGGCTAGAAAAAACATCGGCATGCAGGGAGTCACATCCACGAAACTACCTTGTGAGTTAGATAATTTGATGTTTTGAATGCTGTTTAACAGATTGCTTTGCAATGAAAGAGATTAAAATTTTAATGAAGGCTGTCTGAAACAGGTGGAATGTCATTTTTCGTATGCCAAAGACTTAATAAGGGGGATTCACTTGATTGAACTTAAAAATATCGAGAAAGTTTATGAAGATGGTTTTCAAGCTTTAAAGAACATTGATTTGGCGTTTGAGGACGGAAAAATTAACGTATTGATAGGCCCAAGTGGCTGCGGGAAGACAACGACAATGAAGCTTCTCAATCGACTTGTGGATTATACAGATGGGGAGATTATGCTCGACGGAACGAATATCAAAGATGTCAATCCGATTGAATTACGCCGGCAAATGGGATTTGTTATTCAAAACATAGGGTTGTTTCCGCACATGACTATTTACAATAATGTGGCCGCGGTACCAAAATTACTCAAATGGCCGAAAGAAAGAATTGAGGAACGTGTCGTAGAATTATTGGAACTCGTTAACCTTGATCCCCAGACCTACATGAATCGCTACCCATCCGAACTCAGTGGCGGTCAGCAGCAGCGTATTGGTGTTATTCGTGCACTTGCTGCAGAGCCATCCATTATTTTGATGGACGAGCCATTCAGTGCATTGGACCCTATTAGCAGGGAACAACTGCAGGATGAACTACTTCGCCTCCAAACCGAAATTAATAAAACCATTATATTTGTTACACATGATATGGATGAGGCACTCAAAATAGCCGATCAAATTATCTTAATGAAAGATGGCCAAATCGTTCAAAAAGGTTCGCCAAAGGAAATTATCGCTAATCCAGCGGACGACTTTGTGAAAGATTTTATCGGCGAAAAACGTTTGGCAGAGGAAATGAAATTGCCTTCTTTGGATAATTTTATATCAAGGTCATTTGTTTCCATTCAGAAAGATTGTTCGACTGCCGACGCCATTGAGCAAATGACTGCCCACAAAGTTACTGACATCCCTGTTGAAACAGAAGGAGGTATTTATCACGGTTCTATTAATCTATATCATGCTTTAGCTAATAAGGATGAAAAATTGTCTGACCTGCTTGATACGGACACCCAAACAATCAAAAACGGGACTGAAACCGAACAAGTTATCAAACAATTGAACGGTGTCTATACGACAACACCGGTTATTGCCTCAGACGGTCAACTGGTGGGAACCCTTGACCCGTATAAGTTACTTCATGGATGTCTGAAACCGAACGTGGTGATCAGTAATTGACACTCTTTCAGGAATATATTACTTACTTGAGCGAAGATTATTCGTCCATTTTGGCGTATATGAATGAGCATATCATTATTGCGTTGACGGTTATTGTACTATCGGTTTTATTTTCGGTACCGCTAGCGATTTATATGACGAAAGTGAAAAACGAACCAATCAAAACCATCATCTTTAATATCGCAAATGTTTTCCAGACGATACCGACTATTGCTTTATTGGCAATCGTCATTCCATTACTTGGTATTGGCTTTGTTCCGGCAGTCGTTGCCTTGTTCCTCTATTCGTTATTGCCGCTGCTTCGAAACACCTATGCTGGTATGAATTCGGTTGACCCGGAAATCATCGAGGCTGCCAAAGGGATGGGTTTCGGGACATTTGAGCGTTTGTTTAAAGTTGAATTGCCTGTTGCACTGCCTTATGTTATGTCGGGTGTTCGGGTTACATCCGTGTATATTATCAGCTGGACGACCCTGGCGGCATTAATCGGTGCTGGTGGATTGGGTGACCTTATCTTGGCAGGTATCGGCTATAACGATACATTTATGATTTTCACGGGAACATTTCTAGCGATTATTATAGCGATTTTACTTGATCTTGCACTAGGTAGGATTGAAAAAGTATTTGCTTATTCCTAAAAACATATAAGGAGAGAATAATGATGACATTCAGAAAACTATTTCTCGTTGGATTGGTATTGCTGCTGGCCATTGTAGCCGGCTGTGGTGATAAGACTTCGGCCGATGGTGGTAAAGTGTTCACAGCTGCTTCTGCTAAAAATACTGACTCGAAAATTAATGTCCGACTTTTAAAGCTGCTTGTGGAAGACAGAACGGATCATGAAATCGAAATTGTTGAAGATTTACCGGCGAGTCCGCAGATTTTTGCGGGATTCGAACGTGACGAGTTTGATTTTGCCAGTTTGTTTTCCGGTGAAGTGTACAATAACTACTTTGACGACGTTGAATATTCGACTGATCCGGACAAAACGCTGAAGCAGGCACAGAAGTTCTTTGGTAAAGAATATGACATTAAATGGTATGACCCGTTAGGTTACGTCAACAACTATAGCATTGCTGCAAAGCGTAAATTTTTAGAGAAAAATGATGTGAACACGTTAACTGAACTAGGCGAATACGCTGATTCTTTGACACTTGGAACAGACAACGCTTGGATTGAACGTGACAACGACGGCTACAGCGGCTTCAAAAAAACATATGGTTATGAGTTTGGCGATGCACGTGGTATGGATGTTGCGCTTATGTACGAAGGGATCGACAATGGGGAATTGGATGTCGTTACCGTTTATACAGTTGATCCGCAATTAAAGGAATATGATCTGAAGGTGTTAGAAGATACCAAGAATTTCTTCCCGCCCTATGAAGCATCCCTTGTAGCGGCGAATGACGTTGTAGACGAGCATGATAAGATTAATGATGTTCTTAAGTCACTCGTTGATACGGTTAGTACAAAAGAAATGACGGATATGATTTATGAAGTGGATATTGAAAAACGTGAAATAAAGGAAGTGGCTAAAGAATTTCTGCAGGAAAAAGGAATGCTTGATTAATGGGGAAAGGTGATGCTGATGACTTTTATCACTGAATTAGTCACATATATGGCTGAGAATTACAATGAATTACTGATGCTAACACTGGAACATATTCTGATGGTTGTTTATGGTATCGGGCTTTCCCTTGTTGTCGGTGTTCCTCTTGGCATACTAGCGGCACGGTTTGAACGATTAGCTCCGATTATCATTTCAATTACGAACGTTTTACAGTTGATACCGAGCCTTGCCATGCTGGCGATTCTGATGCTTTATCTTGGGTTTGGGTTCAAAACCATTGTCATAGGACTGTTTCTCTATTCTCTTTTACCAATCGTTAAAAATACGTATGTTGGTATCAGGGAAGTGGATGATAGCGTCATTGAATCCGGAGTAGGTATTGGTATGACGCCGTTGCAGCTGCTGGCTAAGATACAATTCCCCTTATCTATTCCTTACTTGATGGCGGGATTGCGTCTGGCTGCAGTTATCGCGATTTCGGTAGCAACTATTGGCCCTTATATTGGAGCTGGTGGACTTGGTAAGGAGATTGTTTCAGGGATTAGTTTGCAATCTGATGTCAAAATTTATGCTGGAGCCATTCCAGCTACGCTTATCGCAATTATTGCCGATTTGGCACTAGGGACAGTTGAACGCAAAACGAAAAAGCGACTTGCCTGAGTATGTCCTGATCATATGTCGGTGCCTATGTAAACGGAAGCTGGGAGGGAAAATTAGTGATGGCAAACGAAAGGAAAAAGATTCAGACAGCCCGAATGTGGCGATATTTTCTGGATGCGGCATCGGAATTAATGGAGGAAAAGGGCCTGAATAATATTAAAATAAGAGAAATTGCTGATCGGGCTGGGTATACGAGTTCAACTGCTTATAATTATTTTCGGGACCTGTCTCATTTGAAGTTTTTTGCGGCGATGCGTTATACCACTGCATATGTACACGATTTGCCCAATTACATGGAAAAAGGCAATAATACCGTTGAAAAATGGTTGTACGTGTGGGAATGTTTTTGCCGTCATTCTTTTGAACTTCCAGAGGTTTACTATCTTTTGTACATTGAAAATCTCGGTGTGATTCCTGAAGAAATGATGAAGATGTATTATGAGGTTTATGCAAATGAGCTGATTGACTTATCAGACGAGGTACAATCCATTATTACGCATCACGATATTGCAAAAAGAAGCGCATTATTCATTCATAAGACAACTGACGAAGGATTTATTAAAGAAGCAGACCTTGAATACATCGCTGATTTAACGATGGTCATTTGGACTGGCATGATGATGAATTTGCTTAACCTCAGGAAAAGCTATACAAAAGAAGAAGCGGCAAAACAAACCATGTATTTTATTAGGAGAAGTATCATCGATGTTGTCGTTCCGGAGAAAAAACACTTGATTACGTACGAATATGGACGTGGTTAAACAATTGGGGTTACTCCTGGCTTCTATCGATGATCGCTGGGAACATCGACAGTATTTTTGGAGGGGTTGAAACATTTATGGTTTTTAACGTAGCAGATTCAGACCACAGAACAATTAAGACGGATTTTCCAAGAGAAATCAAAAAAATAGATCATGTATGGATTCCACTGTCAGACGGCAGTCGCCTTGCCGCAACCATTTGGCTGCCGGTTGATGCGGAAACGAATCCGGTTCCGGCAATTTTGGAATATTTGCCTTACCGAAAGGATGATTTCACCGCAATACGCGATTCCATCCGGCATCCTTACTTTGCCGGTCATGGTTACGCCAGTATTCGAGTGGACATCCGGGGTACTGGCAACTCGGATGGCCATTTGCCGGATGAATATTTAAAACAGGAACAAGACGATGCTCTGGAAGTATTTGACTGGATCGGCAAGCAGTCATGGGCCACTGGAGATGTTGGTATGATCGGCAAATCCTGGGGCGGTTTTAATGGCTTGCAAATTGCCGCCCGTCAGCATCCGGCTTTAAAAGCAGTCATTTCATTATGTTCCACGGATGACCGTTATGCGGATGATGTCCATTACCGTGGTGGCAATATATTGGCTTCCGATATGCTGTGGTGGGCATCCACGATGTTTGCCTACAGTGCAAGACCCCAGGACCCGGAAGTGGTGGGGGAAAGCTGGAAAGATAATTGGCTGGAGCGTTTAAACACGACGCCTTATGTTCATGAATGGATGCGTCATCAGGCGAGAGATGCCTACTGGAAGCATGGTTCGATTTGTGAAGATTATTCCAAGGTTGATATTCCGGTATTTACAGTGAGCGGCTGGCAGGACGGCTATACAGATAGGGTGTTCCGTCTATTGGAAAACCTCCCCTATGCGAAAGGACTGATTGGACCATGGGCACATGAATTTCCTGAGGTTGCCACCCCTGAACCGGCAATTGGATTTTTGCAGGAATGCCTGCGCTGGTGGGATCAATGGCTGAAAGGCGTGGACACCGGGGTAAAAGATGATCCGAAATTAATCTCATGGATTCAAAACAGTGAACTGCCGCAAGTGAATTACGATGAACGACCAGGAAAATGGGTTGCTGATGAGAGCTGGCCATCCGCACAGGTAACTGAAAAATATTTTTGGCCGAGCGGAGATGGCAGATTGCAAAATCGTGTGTCGGACGAGCAAGCCGTTGTTGTGCCGAGTGTCCAGGAACATGGGATGTATGCGGGTGTCTATTGTCCTTTTGGGGAGCCGGGGGATTTACCTGCAGACCAACGTTTGGAAAATGGTAAAACGGTTGTATTTACAACGGATCCATTTGAGGAAAGCGTCGATTTGCTCGGTGAACCGACATTCCACATGACGTTCACTTCCGATCAGCCAAATGCGCTTGTAGCGGTCAAGCTTTGCGATAAGGCACCGACAGGCGAATTGACGTTAATCAGCTGGGGCATGCTTAATCTTAACCATCTTCATTCCCATGAACACCCGGAGGCACTCGAGCCTGGCGACGTTTATGAAGCAACGGTTAAGTTGGATGCACTCGGACAGAATATTCCGGCTGGACACCGACTGGAACTTTCGGTGGCACCAACGTATTGGCCACAGGCATGGCCATCCCCTGAACCGGTTACATTGAATGTGCTGACTGGTGAAGGAACGAATTTGTCATTACCGGTACGCACTTCAAGACCGGAGGCGGATGCTCAAGTTTCATTTGAAAATCCGGAAACCGCCAAAGTAATCGACAGGGAAATTTTGCGAGCGGAACAAAGAACGCGTGATGTTGTGCATGATACGGTAACCGATACTTGGCAATTAAAAGATTTTTCGGATGAGGGAGAACGTTTATTGCCGATGAACGGAATCCGGCATGGCAGTAAAAACAAAAATACGTTCACGATATCATCCGGCGATCCGCTATCAGCCAATATTCGATGTGAATGGGAACTGACTGTTGGCCGTGATGATTGGGATACCAAATTGCTCACTGACAGTACTATGTCCAGCGACGCCACATCGTTTTATTTGACCAACACCATGGTCGCACTGCTAAATGGAGAAGAAATATTCCGCAAAACATGGGAAGAAGCTATTCCGCGGAATTGGAATTGAGGTGCCTGTCACCACCCGAATTTCGTCGAATCTTGTCGAATGAAATAAAAGCCCACCTTTAAATATTGTGTCACTACTACAATCGATTCGGGAGAAGAAAAAGTGTCATGTACAAGTCAGCATGACACTTTTTCTGTTTGGTAGTCGATTATAGAAAACAAACGGTCACTTATCCCTCCTTAACGGGCAGCAAGACCCCCTACTTCAATATTTCAAGGAAACCCAGAAAGATAAGTAGGGGATTAGCTACCAGAAGATCCGATTGCAATAATGGTAGGGGGACTAGCATTTTTTCAACTCATTGATAAGGGCGACTGGCAGTATTTATTAATGGGGGCGGCGGTGATAATATTTGTAGATATTGCTGTGTTTTCCATTCCAACCATAAGAAAGATATGGAAAACAGAGTTTGGATCACATGATGACATTAAAGAATACATACAAAAGAATGATTTGATGGCTGAAAACCAGCAGGATAAATTAAATTATTTCTCAGAATTGGTTCAATTAGCGCCTTGAAGAAGGTTCCGCGGTTTATCCCAACTAACCAATTACCACAAACGATTATAAAGGGATGGTAAATCTGAGATTACTAACTTGTTGTTATTGATGATCATTATCGGGTATAATTATATTAGGTGAAATAAAAGGGGGGGATTCTCATGGATGAAATAGATACAAAAATTCAACCAAAAAATTTGAGAGATGCAGGTAGTCGGAAATCAAAACAGTCTAGTAGAGCGATACAGGGATCCGCAAATCCAGGATTTCGAACAAACCGATCACAAGAGAATGCAACTCCTTTATTTGAACTTTCAAATAAGCGAAACATCCCAACGACAAAGTTAGATGAGGCATCAAAAACAATTTATACAAAAAATATGGAAAAGCTGCGCCATAAGCATTAAAACAACTATAAATTAAAAGCCCTCTAGGAAAGGTTATTTCCGGAGGGCTTTTTAACGTTTTGATGTATATAATTTTTTCCACCCGGCATAGGATATAATAATTAAATTAATAATTGAGGAGACCGAAGCTATGTCAGATGAAAAAGGATCAGAACTTGACAGTAAGAAAACAAATATTTATCCAGTACCCGGGAAAATTACGAAATGGAGAGGACAGACGAGAGAACAAAAACGACATAAGGATATGATGGAAAGGTTAAACCGATGGGAACGGAAAGGGTAGGGTACTTGTCACTTCCCGAGTTAAGTGAATAGTGTAGCGAACAGTACCAGGAACTGTTCTCTTACTCAGAGAAAGTAAGAGTCCGAAATAGTGCAATTGAGGCACGAGACGCAGTGAAAAATATAAGAAGCTAGGAAAGACAGGATAACTTTACTTCCTGTCTTTTTTCTTTCTCGTTTACTTCAGTTCAGCCAGCGAAAATATACCCCTTTTTTGTCGAAAATCATTGGGCTAGTGCCTGTCGGGCTAGTGCCTGTCACCACCCGGATTTTGTTGAATTATGTCGAATGAAACCTGACCTTTCCCAACGTATTTCACTATTACAATCGTATTTGGAAAGGAAAAGTGTCACGTGCAGTTTTGCATGGCACTTTTTCTGTTTGGCAGTCGATTACGAAAGGAGGTGATGACCATGGAAAATTTTCTTGAGTTTCTTTCCGTTTGATACTGTGGATATACAACAAGGTTTGATTTGCGTTCTGTTTTTAAATATTTTTTTATTGTTTTGCAGGAATATGGTTTGTTTTGTCGAATTAAGGCTAATAGATAATTTATTTATCTTCAAAGCACCCCTGTTTTTACTTCGATTACTTCTTCATTTATTTGCATTCCAATAATCTACTAAAAAGGATACTTCCATCTGGGGACAGAGATAACCCGTGAACAACGTCAAATCCTTAATTTACTGGGCATACTTAGGAAATATTTGGTGGCCAGCTAAAAAAAGGCATGGATACAATCCGTGCAAAATACTGTAATAATGCTCTTTTTACGGGTTTTTGTTTAATTAAAATTAGGTGGTGATAAAAAGATGAATGAACCGAAAAGAAGGCGTCTTAATTTGCCTTTGGCTAAAGTTGGACCGTCAAACAATCAACAAAAGCTACAAAAAGAAAACGAGGCTATCATTCGAAGGTTCCATGCCAATCGTTCCAAGCGACAAAGGAAAACGAACCCAAACAAATCTTTTTTTATCGCTGAAGGAATCCTAGAAGACATTATTTCCGAGGGATATACTGAATATGACATTCTGAAGGAGTTCAGAAGCAGAATTTCAGAGTTGGACTCCAACTAAAAACCGTTTGTTTGTATGTGCCAGTCACCACCCGAACTTTGTCGAATTTTTCGAACGGACGAAATAAGCGAACAGTGCCTGGCACTGTTCGCTTATTTAATCTAGTTGGCGAAAATATACCCCTTTTTTTTGTCGAAAATCATTGAAAAAAATAGGCTAATATGGCAGATTAGTAGTGTGGTCATCAGATGACCTTATCACTAACTTTGTAATCGTTTTATTTGAAGGAGAAGTTAAAACCTAAAAGGGGGGAACTGATTCATGTATTTACTTATAGCCTTCAGTGCAATCATTGCGCCATTTCTTTTTTTGGTTATATTACGAATGCCGGCAGCTAAGGGCATGTCGATTAGTGCTGTTATTGTTATTTTGTTAGCGCTGACAGTCTGGGGCATGGAGGGGAATGTTGTTACATCCTCATTATTGCAGGGAGGCCATAAAGCATTAACGATACTATGGATATTATTTGGCGCCTTGGCTTTATTAAAGACCCTACAAAAAACTGGAGCAGTGGATCGAATTAATCAAGGATTTCAAAGTATTTCTGGGGATATGCGTGTACAAGTGATCATTGTTGCTTTTCTGTTTGGATCATTGATTGAGGGGGCAGCAGGTTTTGGAGCGCCTGCGATGGTAACCGGGCCATTATTGTTTGCATTAGGTTTTGGACCTTTGGCTGCGGCAACCATTGCATTAGTAGCCGACAGTACAGCGGTCGCCTTTGGAGCTGTTGGCACACCTGTCGCGGTTGGTTTGAGTAATATCCCTGATGCGGGGGAGACATTTTTTCAGAACATAGCTGTCTCTGTGACAACAATGGACATTTTTGCAGGGACGTTTATTCCATTCATTTTAATTGCTATATTGACGAGCTTTTTTGGTAAGGGGATCAAGGATTCATTTGCTCTCTTACCATGGACTTTGGTCATTGGCGTAGTGTATACAGGATCTGCTTTATTGTACGCGGCCGTGGTTGGTCATGAGTTTGTATCGATTCTTGCTTCGCTGACAGGTTTGGTTGTCGCTACATATACAGCGAAAAAAGGTTGGTTATTGCCGAAAACAGAATGGAAACTGGCGTTAAGCGATGATTTTCAAGAGAGCCCTGAAAAATCAGATATGGGGATTGTGACTGCTTGGTCACCTTATATTATTGTCGTTATCCTGCTTCTCTTCACACGTATTGTGCCATGGCTTAAAGACTTCGCTATGTCAGCGATTGACCTTACATGGTCGAATATTTTAGGAATAGAAGGCATTACGTCAGATTGGGAGTTTTTGTATTCTCCTGGCACGATCCTAACACTTGCTGCTTTCGTTGCTATTTTCATTCAGCGCAAGTCATTAACAATATTTGCAAAGGCATCAAAAGAATCCTTATCATCTATGAAAATGACAGCGATTTCCTTGGTTGCAACCTTGGCAATGGTTCAAGTCTTTGTTAACTCAGGCATGAATATGAATGATTTAGTTAGCATGCCACAATATATAGCGGAGTCTTTGGCTGATTCGCTTGGTTCTATTTGGATATTTGTTGCACCTTTTCTAGGGGAACTGGGCGTTTTTATCACAGGGAGTGCGACGGTTTCAACATTAACGTTTTCTCCAATCCAATTCAATGTTGCAACGGATATAGGGCTGGATGTCAATACCGTATTGGCGGCACAGCTGATTGGTGCAGGTGCAGGAAATATGATCTGTGTACATAATGTAGTTGCGGCAAGTGCTGCTGTAGGCTTGTCCGGTAAAGAAGGAGATATTATTCGTAAAACGTTAATTCCGGCTTTTATTTATGGTTTGCTGGTTGGTGTTGCGGGCTTTGTTTTCATAAGTATTTTTTGATAAGGCTCACCTTTTAAAGGGTTTTTTCAACTTCATTTTTTCAGTAAAATGAAATCAAATGATTAGGAGTTGAACGACATGCGTTATAAGAGGATACAAACGAAAAAGATCTATGAAGAGATTGCGGAGTCTATTATAGATATGCTAAAGAATGAGCAATTAAAGCCCGGGGATAAATTAGAATCTGTTGAGCAGCTGGCGAATAATTTTGAAGTTGGCAAATCCGCTGTCCGTGAAGCATTAAGCGGATTACGCTCGATGGGGATTCTTGAGATGAAACAAGGGGAAGGAACGTATGTAAAGACGTTCGATCCTTCCAAATTCGCATTACCAGTCACAACAGCCTTTCTAATGAAGAAAGATGATGTGAAAGAACTGTATGAGCTTCGAAAAGTATTGGAAGTGGGAACAGCTAAACTGGCTGCTGAAGTCCTGGAAGAAGAAGATTTAATACCAATCGAAAAGGCCCTGGTAGTGATGGGGAATGCGATGGGGAACGAAGAACTGGCATCAAGCGCCGATATGGATTTTCACGTGGCAATAGCCCACGCAACACATAACCGGTTACTCATCAATTTGATAGCTAGTGTGTCCGATCTCATTTCTGAAACAATATATGAAACGAGGAAAGTACTGCTGTATTCGGAGAATCGGTCGGAACAATTATATGCCGAACATGAACAAATCTATCAGGCTATCAAAAATAGGGAACCTGAAAATGCACGCAAGTATATGTATGATCATTTAGAAAGAGTCAATCAGGATTTGTTTACGCATATTGATCGTATGGGCTGAGATGCTGATCGTTCAACTAGGAAATTTTGAATGGGGAGGATGACGATGAAAATATCATTATTTGTAACGTGCCTTGGAGAGTTATTCTATCAGGACGTCGCCAAGGACATGGTGGAAGTGTTGGAGCGGCTTGGCTGTGAAATAGATTTTCCTGAGGGACAGATTTGCTGCGGGCAGCCGGCATACAACAGTGGCTATAGGAAAGAGGCGCAAAAAGCAGCAAAGCAAATGATTGCCAGTTTCGAAGCATCGGAATATATTGTGACGCCATCCGGATCATGTGCGGGAATGTTTAAGGAATATCCCGGGCTATTCCAGGAAGACGAGGCTTGGCGGGAAAGGGCGCAAAAGGTTGCTGATAAAACGTATGAACTCACCCAGTTTATCGTGAATGTGCTCGGGGTGGAGGATGTTGGTGCGTATTATCCGGCAAAAGCCACCTACCATACATCGTGCCATATGATGCGCTTACTAAAGGAAACGGATTCACCGTTCAAGCTGCTGAATAACGTCAAAGGACTGGAGCTGCTGCCACTGGAAAACAGTTATGACTGTTGCGGATTTGGCGGGACGTTTGCTGTGAAAATGGGGCCGATTTCCGAGCAGATGGTGGATGAAAAAGTGCGTCATGTTGAGGAATCCGGTGCGAACGTTCTGATTACAGCTGATGGCGGGTGTCTGATGAATATAAAAGGACGGATTGACCGTGAAGGGAAACCGGTCGAAGTAAAACATATTGCACAGATTTTAAATGCTCGTGCGTAAAGGAGGCGATGGTTATGGCAATGAAAATCGGTGATAAGCCGTTTTTTGACCGTGTGGACGATGCTTTGGATGACGACTTTATGAGAGAGTCGATGGCTGCGGCACAAGATGGTTTAAGGGGTAAAAAACTTGCCGCGACAGAGGGCGATGAAGCGATTGGTGACTGGGAAGCGTGGCGCAATGCCGGGGAGGAAATACGCCGGCATACATTGGAAAATTTGGATTACTACCTTGACCTTATGAGTGAAAACTTCGCCAAAAGGGGAGGCCATGTCTTTTTTGCTAAAACGGCGGAAGAGGCGAATGCCTACATACAACAGGTTGCCAAAGAAAAAAATGCCCAAAATGTCACGAAGGCGAAATCGATGGTGACAGAGGAAATCGGGCTGAACGAGGCGCTGGAAGATGTCGGCTGCCAGGTGCATGAAACCGATCTGGCGGAGTATATTTTACAAGCGGAAGAGGAGGATAGGCCGTCGCACATTGTTGTACCGTCTCTGCATAAAAACAAATCACAGATTCGTGATACCTTACAGGAAAAGGCTGGTTACACCGGAACCGATAAGCCAGAAGAATTAACCGCTTTTGCTCGGAGCCAGCTGCGTGATGTGTTTATGCAGTCAGATATCGGGATTACTGGCTGTAATTTTGGTGTAGCGGAATCCGGTTCTGTCGCCCTTCTTACCAATGAAGGCAATGCCAACATGGTGACAAGTTTTCCCGACACGCAAATTAGTGTCATGGGGATGGAGAGACTGGTCCCGTCGTGGGAAGAACTCGATGTAATGGTCAATCTCTTGAGCAGAAGCGCCGTCGGGCAAAAAATCACGACGTATGTAACCAATGTGACTCCTGAATTGGAAGAGGACAGTATAGACGGTCCGAGTGAATTCCACCTCGTGATTGTTGACGGCGGCAGATCGAACGCATTGGGGACGGAATTTCAGTCAGCGTTGCACTGCATCCGCTGTGCCGCTTGTGTCAACGTTTGCCCGGTTTACCGGCATATCGGCGGTCATGCGTACGGTTCGATTTACCAGGGACCTATCGGAGCTGTTCTCTCCCCGATTATCGGCGGTTATGAAGAATACGGAGAACTTCCTTATGCATCCAGCCTTTGCGCTGCATGTACGGAGGCTTGTCCGGTTAAAATTCCGCTGCATGAACATTTGATTCGGCACCGCGAAAATTATGTTGAGCAGGGTTATCCGGCCAAGAGTGAAAAGGCGGCCATGTCAGCTTTTGGCATCGGTGCAAGCACACCATCCTTGTACAAGGTTGCAACAAAAGGGGCACCAACGTTTGCCAAACCGCTCGTGAAAGACGGTTCGATATCAAAAGGGCCCGGTCCGATGAAACTATGGACGGAAATCCGGGAATTCCCAGCGCCGGGTAAAGACAATTTCCGGAAGTGGTTCAAGCAGCATAAGGAAGGGGGAAACGGTGATGGCTAAAGGTTCGATTCAAAATAAGGATTCATTCTTAAACCATATCGCTGAACAGCTCGGAAGGGAGCGCAACACGGACGTGCCGCTTCCTGAATGGGAATACCAGCCGCAATGGGATGTGTATCAGGATAAAACAGCGGATGAACTTTGCGGGCTATTTAAGAAAAACAGTGAGGAGAAAGATACACACGTCCTGGAAACGACGAAACAGCAGCTCCCGGAAATGATGGAACATGTGATGGAAACGTATGGGGGAGCGCCAATGGTTTCAACGGATGATGAACGTTTTGGAACGTACGGATTGACGGATGTATTGGCTAAAAACGGTGTGCATCAGTGGGATCCAGAACAGGGCAAGGAAAATATCGAAAACGCGAAAGCGGCCAATATCGGATTCCTGTTCAGTGATGTGAGTCTGGCGGAATCCGGTACGATTACCCAGTTTAATGACAAACATATCGCCCGGGCCGTCAGTCTGCTGCCGACAACGTATGCGGCCATTGTTCCAAAGTCTTCTATTGTACAAAGGATGACGCAAGCCACGGAGCGGATCCACAAACAAGTCGAGGATGGCCAGAATGTGTCCTCGTACATTAACTTCATAAGCGGACCGAGCAACAGCGCAGACATTGAAATGAACATGGTTGTCGGTGTGCACGGTCCGGTTAAAGCTGTTCATATTATGGTGTTGGATGCGTAGGGTTGTAGGGGGTGCCTGTTTCTAGGAGGTGCCTGTCTAGGAGGTGCCTGTCACCACCCGAATTTCGTCGAATCCAGTCGAATAAAATGGAAGCCCGTTAATATTACAGTGTCGTTTACTATTACAATCGAATCGGGAAAAGAAAAAGTGTCATGTATAGTTTCAACATGACACTTTTTCTATCTGGCAGTCGATTATAGGGAATAAACGGTCATTTATCGGTACTGCCCCCTACCTTGGAAAGCACGTAGTTTTAGACAGATTACATAGACAAGACGCAGGTACGGTTGTAATCACATCCTGTACTGAAGCGATAAAGACAGGTTATGGCGGGTCTAGTAAATGCTTTTTCTACAACAATCCCAATCTATATTTTTCGATTTTATCGATAATGGTCAGATAATATAGGGGACAAGCTAGTTTCATGCAAAAATAAACAAGGGGGAAGAAAGATGTCAAACGTTACAAAGATGAAAATCCCAGAGCACTTTGAATATCTTTGATAACCTTCGAGTTAGCTAGTTTTGTTCCAACGACCGTTCCAATGACATATTCCCCTAAAATATTACCCGGGAAATAAAAATGTGAAATGGTGTCGTTGTGGTGCCTGTCACCACCCGGATTTTGTCGATAGGGAGAGGGAAAAGTGTCATGTACAGGTTCGGCATGACACTTTTTCTATTTTGCAACAGAAAGAATGGTCTCATCTATAGTACGATGCGGCTTGAAATCGATTATCCCAGCTGCCAGCCAAGTAGCCCGAGGATTTTGACTTGTGGTGCCAAGTTGATCCACACATACGACATAGTTTCTTTTTTTGTTTGAATTGACATAATTGAAACAAGGATGGTGTTTTAGATGTGTTTTTGGAATAAAAAGCACAGTACCTATAAAGAATTCGAGAAGTTAAGGATAGAAGCGGATGACATATTGGAGTATATTGATGGCGTCATTTATATGTCCCCGTCTCCATGTATAAGGCATCAAGAAATTTCCTCTTTTTTACACGGAGAACTCTACAATTCACTCAAGGGAAAGGATTGCAGCGTATTTTCCGCTCCGACCGATGTATTATTTGATCATGCGAATGATGAAGCCAAGAAAAAAGTCGTTCCGGATCTATTTGTTACTTGCAATCCGGAAAACTTTACGGAGAGTGAATACGTGGGGCCTCCTGAGTTCATTATAGAAATTTTGAGTCCTTCTAGCAGGTCACACGATATGGTTACGAAATTGAATCTTTATATGAATAATGGCGTCAAAGAATATTGGATTGTTGACCCCATAAAGAATCACATAATGCTATATGCCAAAGATCACAATAACGAAGTGCAGTTTGATTTGATGAATATCGGCGACGTGGCTATTTCCAAGACCATTACGTCTTTTGAAATTAACCTAAATAGACTGTTCAATTAGGACGGGCGCCTGTCACTTCCCGAAGTAAGTATACTTATAATAACTAGATGAAATTAGTCTCGAAGCTGAACCCATCCGTTTCACATGGCAGTTAGTTAAATAGCCCCATGCGCCTGCCAATGCATATGTGGGGTTATTTATTATGGTCGGACATCAGCCCTTTGTTGTAAATCCTGGCAGTGTCCATTTTTAACGTGTTTTTCACTGTAAGCTTAACCAAAATATAAACGGACTCCCATTACAATTAATAGAATGGAAAGCATCTGGATGATAACCTTACTTGAGATTTTCTTGGATATACGCACACCTATATAAGCACCAATTATGATGCCCAATCCTCCCCATAGTACAGTTAGCCAATTCACATGGTCATAGAAGATTTGCAATAAAACACCTGTTGATGTATATAGGCATAATGAAAAAATCGATGTTGCGGTAGCGATATGTGTCGGAAAGCGGAATATATAAATTAAAATTGGTACAAGTAACCATCCCCCGCCGATTCCTAAGTAGCTTGAAAGTATTCCTAAAAAAACGCCAATAGGTAAAAACCATTTGTTACTTAAAATGGGATGTGCAGCATTCTGTTTGGTTTCTTGTGCAATTTTACTTTTGTTTTTCGATGGGAAATTCTTTATAAACAAAAATATTCCTAATGATATAAGGGTAGTTGCAAAAATCCAAAAGAAGGCTGTGGATTGGGATGATTGAAATTGGAGCAGCCACACACCAATAAAAGAACCGGGAATAGCCCCCATTCCTATTTGTATACCTGCTTTATAATCGATTCTGTTTTGTTTGGCATATCCTGTTACACCTGATAAAGCATTAATAAGTACAATGACTAGTCCTGACCCTGCAGCAAGAGCGGGTTTCATGTTAAAAAATAACAAAAGGGCGGGGACAAATATAAAACCTCCACCTGCTCCAACAACTGTTCCATAAGATCCCGCCAAAATACCTGTAATAAGCAAAGCAACTGATGTCGTTATGGTCATTTTTCTCTCTCTCCATGTTTTACGTTATTGTTATTTTACTTTAACAAAACAAATGGAAAGCGTATAGTTACATATAATCATAGGTTATAACGAATAGGAATACCTAATCACTGATAAAATTAACAAATGAAACCACATTATTTTTATAGAACTGCTGGTTTTTACGCACTAACCATAGATCCCGTTTTAAGTTTGCTCCCCGTATAGAAGTTTCTTTAAGCCTTCCTTGTTTAATTTCCTCAGCTACCGTTAATCTTGAAACAATACTTACCCCAAGACCGGACTCAACAGCACTTTTAATTGCTTGTGTCGTTCCCAATTCCATGTAGTTTTCCATTTTATCAAGAACGTTATGGTCCTTTAGGATCTTTTCTATAATTAATCTTGTTCCGGAAGTTGGTTCTCTCCAAAGCATTCTTTCGTGAGTAATCTCGTCAACGTCAATTTCCTTGCGGTTGTTCCAGGGGTGATCGGGTGGATGAATCATAACTAATTCGTCATCCGCGAAACTTTCTGCCAATAAATCTTCGTTCTGAACAACGCCCTCAACTAGTGCAAGGTCCAACACATCATTGGATAATTCATCTACTATTTTGGGGGTGTTGTTAATGGTTAAAGATAATTTAATCTCGGGATTTTTCTTTTTAAACTTTCCCATTAGACTGGGCAGCAAGTATTCTCCAATCGTAAAACTAGCTCCTATCGTAAGTCTTGTATTGGCGTAGTCGCGTTTTTCTTGAATAGCCTCCTGCGATCTGTTGTATTCATCAACAATTGATTTTGCATAAGGGTAAAGTAGTTCTCCGTTTTTCGTGACTGACAGCCTGCCATCCTTTCGCTCAAATAACAGAACGCCATATGCGCTCTCCAAATGCTGTATTTGCTTGGAAACAGCCGGCTGCGAGACGAATGACAAATTTGCTGCCTGACTGACACTGCCCATATCAACAACCAAGCAAAACATTTTAAAGGTGTCTATATTCATGTAAAACCCCCCGTTTATGAATCCTCTGTGCATTTTATTAGGCTGTTTTCTATTTGATCCGTTTTGCATAACTCCAAAGAATGAAACGCTACTAAACTATTTTACTAACACTAGCACTAGTGTTGTGTGATGCATAGCTGCCGAAGCATTCCTTGTCCTAGATACCATCATTAAAAATTTCGTATAGTGATTAGCTTATCATATGGAAAAAGAAAGTAAATAGATCCAGATCTCTGGTTCCGAGCAAACTGTCCAAATTCAACTAAAAGTTTATGCAAAAAATGTTTTTCAAATTTCACACACAATTTTGGAGGAAATAGCTCACTGAGCTTCACTGAAGTTCACTGAGCTTCACTGAGGTCACTCAGTTTCCGAAATCGGATTTGTCAGTGATTAGAGGCTTTTGTAAACTATATTTAGTTCATGCGCATGGATTAACTAATTCAATTTAATGTTTCCTTAAGAATAAAACAGGAGTGATCATAAATGTCGCAAAAGCCTATCAGAAAGGGGCAGAAGCAACGTCGTATTATCGACACCGATATTCACGAAAGGGCGACCTATGCGGAGCTTGTCCCTTACTTAGATAATCCATGGAGACGGTATATTACAGATAACCATTGGATGCAGGAAAAACATATGCCCTATACACAGCCAACGGTCGCCGGTGTTGACCGGGCGGATGCTATAACACCAGACGGGGGCGCTGCCGGGACGGATCTCGGTTTTATGCAGGAGCAGTTGCTCGACGCGGAGGGACATGAATACGGTATTTTAACCGGTGCCTTAGATCCGTCTCCGTCGTCGATGCACGGCTGGTATGAAATGGGAACTGCGTTAGCGAGCGCTTATAACGATTGGCAAATTGAGAATTGGCTGGAAAAGGATGACCGTTTATATGGTTCCGTTCATATTGCGGCACAGGATCCGCAGCAGGCGGTTCGTGAAATAGAACGGGTCGGACCGCATCCTAAAATGGTGCAAATTTTGCTGCCGATTGATACCCGGTCGTGGGGAGATCCATATTATCACCCGATTTATGAAGCAGCTGAGCGCCATAATTTATCGATTGGGATGCACCATAATGAACCACCTACCCATTTTGGGGGCTGGCCGCGTTATTTCATCGAGTGGCATACCATGTTGCCAACGGCGCATATGATTGAAGTCTCCAATATGGTGTTTAACGGTGTGTTTGATAAATTCCCTGGCTTGAATCTTATTATGATCGAGGGCGGATTCACGCATGCCCCACATTTAATGAAGAAGATGGATCAGCAGTATAAAGAACTTCGGCATGAGATTCCTTGGGTCAAACGAATGCCGAGTCGCATCATGCAGGAACATGTTCGTTTCACAACACAGCCTGTGGAAGAAATGACCGAGAAAGAATTTATGCAGTATGTGGATCAGATGGGGTCCGAGGATATGATCTGTTTTGCAACGGATTACCCGCATTGGGATTACGATTCCCCGCTTGAGGCGCTTCCTAAGCTGGATGCAACACTGGAGGAAAAAATTTATTCCGAAAATGCAAGGGCTTCTTATCCTAAATTGCCTCAATTGACAGGGAGTGTGAAACGATGAGGGAAGTTGTGTGCAAAAAAGAAGATATTGATCCTGGCAAGATGAGAAGTGCGTCGCTAGGGAAGGTTCCGATTGTTATTTGCCGCACAAAAGATGGTGAATTTTACGCCTATGCCAATCGATGTCTGCACCAGGGTGCCCCGCTCTCGGAAGGGGCCTTGTGTGGTGATACCAAACGGACGGATGTTCACGGAAACTATGAATATATTAGAGACGGCGAAATCCTCCGTTGTCCGTGGCATGGGCTCGAATATGACATAAAAAATGACGGTTGTATGCTGGCTGAACCGCAAAAGAAATTACGCCGTTTCAACGTTACGATTGAGGATGACCATGTGGTTGTATACAAATGAATCTGCCAGAGGATGCGTGAGGTGAACGTATGAAAAAGATGTTTATGAACGGCGAATGGGTAGAATCCAGTTCCGGCGAAACAAGAGAAATTATAAATCCTTACAATCAGGAAGTCATTGCAACGGCAGCGGAAGGCAATGAGCAGGATGCGAGATTTGCGATTGCGGCAGCTCGGGAGGCTTTTGACCAGGCGGCGTGGGCCGGCATCCCTGCTGCTGAGCGCGGAAAGGTTGTTCGTACCATTGCTGAACTGATCGAGCGAGACCACGAAGAATTGGCTGAGCTCGAATCACTCGACACCGGTAAAACCGTGGAGGAAAGCCGTGGTGACATGGATGATATCGCCGGTGTTTTCCGTTACTTTGCTGAAATGGTGGACAAGGACGGCGGGGAGATAATCGATTCGCCTATTCCACATTCAACCAGCAGGGTGGTCCATGAACCTGTCGGCGTCTGTGGTCAAATAACGCCATGGAACTACCCATTGCTGCAGGCTTCTTGGAAGTTGGCACCGGCACTGGCGGCGGGGAACACACTCGTTATGAAACCGAGTGAAATTACGCCGCTGACGTCGGTCAAAGTTTTTGAATTAATGGAAGAAGCTGGCGTTCCTGCAGGTGTTGTCAATCTGGTGCTTGGCCCCGGTGATTCCGTTGGTGCTGAGCTGTCTGCGAATAATGATGTCGATCTGATTTCATTCACAGGCGGAATTGAAACAGGCAAACGGATTATGCAGGCTGCAAGCTCCAATGTAAAAAATCTGGCATTGGAACTTGGCGGTAAAAATCCGAATATTGTCTTTGCCGATGCTGATTTTGAAACAGCTGTCGACCAGGCGATGAATGCGGTGTTTTTCCATGCCGGGCAAATCTGTTCTGCAGGCACCCGTCTGATGGTAGAAGAACGTATTCACGATGACTTTGTCAATAAGCTTGTCGACCGAGTGAAGAACATTAAGCTTGGCAGCGGTTTTGATGAATCAACCCAAATGGGGCCGCTCATTTCTAAGGAACATTTAAATAAAGTGGCCCATTATGTTGAAAATGGTAAAAAAGAAGGTGCCACGGTTGCTGTCGGCGGTGATTATCCTGACGATCCGGAGCTGCAAAAAGGATTTTTCTATTTGCCGACCGTATTGACGGGGTGCACGACGGATATGCGTGTTGTGCAGGATGAAGGCTTCGGCCCGGTTATTACCGTGGAAAAATTTTCGACCGAGGCAGAAGCAGTCCGCCTTGCGAACGATTCCATTTACGGCCTTTCCGGCGGTGTTTTCACCAATGATATTGACAAAGCTGAACGCTGTGTCCGGAAAATGCGGATGGGTACTGTCTGGATCAACGACGTGAACCTATACTTCCCGCATGCACCATGGGGCGGTTACAAACAGTCGGGGGTCGGCCGTGAACTCGGCAAAACGGGACTGGAAGAATATCAGGAAACGAAGCATATATTTCAAAACCTGAAGCCGGAACCAGTAAACTGGTTTTAACTCATAGGTTATTGCTTTTGGCAAACAAGCGTACGAGAAAAAAAGAATGAAAAACGGGGTGATAGAAATGCCACATTTAGAAGGGTCCAATCTCGTTTTAGATGATTCGTATATGTATGTCTGTTCAAGTTCGGAGCTTGAAGAAGGTGATCTGATTGAATGTGAAACAGAAACGGAGATAATTGTTGTCGGCCGGGGTGATGGAAACGTGTATGCCACACAAGGAATCTGTACGCATGCGCATGCTGAGCTGGCCGACGGTGAGTTGGATGGAACGTGTCTGACGTGTCCGCTGCATTTTGCCTGTTTCGATATTCGTGACGGGTCCGTGCTGGAAGGGCCGGCGGAAACCCCGCTACAAGTTTATGAGGCGATCGAGGCTGACGGATCCGTATGGGTCAGCAAGGGAAGGGGATGATAAGTTGTCTGTTGAACATACAACGGTTATTATCGGAGCTGGTATTGCAGGCGTGCATGCCGCTGAAAGCTTGCGTAAAGAAGGGTATCAAGGGCGGATTGTGCTGATGGACTGTGACAAAGAGATGCCTTATGACCGCCCGCCTTTATCGAAGGAATGGATAACCGGGGAGACCGATAAAGCAAGTATGCTATTACGGGATCCCGGGACTTATGAAAGATTGGACATAGATTTGAAGCTTGGTATGGAGGTAGTTGCCATCGATCCCGTTCGTAAAACCATCGATACTAAAGATGGTTCCTCCTATGAATGGGACAAACTCTTGCTCGCGACAGGATCGAAATTACGCACATTGTCGATCACGGGCGATGACCTTCAAGGAATTTTTTACTTACGAACGATGGCTGATGCTATAGCCATGAAACAACATATGCAACATGTGAAGGAAGTCGTTATTATTGGGGCCGGTTTTATTGGGGCTGAACTGGCTTCTTCGCTGAAACAGTTGGGAATGAACGTAACGATTGTGGAAAGGTCCTCGTACCCGATGGAGGCAATCATTGGCCGGGAAGTATCGGAATATTTGCTGGATATGCATCGACGTAACGGTGTCGAGGTGATTACCGGCGATTCGATCACACAGTTTAACGGGGAAACAACCGTTGAGGAAGCGGTAACAGCTGGGGGACGGCGGATTCCGTGTCAAGCGGTCATGATAGGAGTGGGGGTAACACCGAATACGACGTTGTCGCACCCACAATTACAGGCAGAAGGCGGTTATGTTGTTAATGAATACGGTGAAACATCGATCCCTGACATTTATGCTGCGGGGGACTGTACGGTATGGCCTTACAACGGGGTACCCATTCATGTGGAACATTGGGATCATGCCGTCAACCATGCCAAGATTGTCGCCCAAAATATGATACATTCGCAATCGGCACCCTATTCGTATACACCGTATTTCTGGTCGGACCAACACGGCAGCCGGTTCCAATATTTCGGCCATGCAACGCAATGGTCCAAAACCGTTTTGCGGGGCTCGATCGACTCGAATGCGTTTACTTACTTATACCTGGATGATCAGAATATCGCTCAAGCCGCATTCCTTGCCAACCAGCCGAAAAACGCCTTGCCCGTAAGACGAATGATTCAGCAGCAAAAAGCTGTCGATCCAGAGGCGTTGGCAGATGAAAGTGTAGCATTGAAAAAAGTACCGCGTATGTTTTAGCGGTGCCTGTTTTTAGCGGTGCCTGTCACTACCCGAATTTAGTCGAAATATGTCGAATAACGCCTGGCCGTTCCCTAGGATATTTTTCAATGAAACTAATACTCATGTAAAGGATGATGTCTTTTAATGTTTAAATGGATCAAAACGCTTCAGCCTATATTATTGTACGTGTCAGTTTTTGCGGTTGTACTATTAGCGGCCTGTGGGTCAGAAACGAATGCTACCAGTGGAAATGATGATAGCAAAGATACGAAAGAAAAAATTGTGTTTTCTGATCTGGGCTGGAACAGTATTCGCTTCCACAATCAGGTAGCAGCTACAGTCTTGGAAGAAGGATATGGTTATCAAACGGAAGTGACTACCGCATCGATGTCGATTGGCTTAAAGGGATTGGAAAATGGTGATATTGATGTGACGATGGAAATATGGGGAGATAAGATGGGGGATGCCTATGATAAGGCACTCGACGATGGAAAAGTCAAACAGGTTGGTGTGAACTTCGGTGATACCAAACGCGGTTATTTTGTCCCTACATATGTTATTGAGGGCGACAAGGAACGTGGTATTAAGCCCGTGGCACCAGATTTGAAATCCGTCAAAGATTTACCGAAATATAAGGATCTGTTCAAAAAGTCTTCCAATAAGAGTAAAGGGCAGATAATTGGTGCGCCTTCTATGTGGGGGGCTGCGAAGCCGTTTCAGCAAAAAATGAAGACGTATAATCTTTCTGAAACCTTCGAGTATGTGGATCCGGGCTCAGGTACTGGTTTGAATGTGTCATTGACGAAGGCTTATGAAGCGGGGGAAGCTTGGGTCGGTTATGCTTATTCACCAAGCTGGGTGTTAGGAAAATATGATATGACGCTGCTCGAGGAGCCGGATTATGATGCTGAGACTTGGAATAAAAATTATGGCACGGCGTTTCCAGACCAGGATGTTCCGATTGCCATCAATGCAAAGTTAGAAGAAACGGCGCCAGATATCGTCAAATTCCTTGAAAATTATCAAACAAGCAATGAACTGACCAACGAGGCGCTTGTCTATATGAATGAAAATGATGCAGAGGCGAAGGAAGCCGCCACATGGTGGATGAAAAAACATCCTGATATTTGGACAAAATGGGTTCCTGATGACGTGGCAGAAAAAGTGAAAAAAGCCATTTAGTTGTTTAATTTGTGGGGCCTCCTGAATTCATTATAGAAATTTTGAGTCCTTCAAGCAGGTCACACGATATGGTTACGAAATTGAACCTTTATATGAATAATGGCGTCAAAGAATATTGGATTGTTGACCCCATAAAGAATCACATAATGCTATATGCCAAAGATCATAATAATGAAGTGCAGTTTGATTTGATGAATATAGGCGACGTGGCTATTTCCAAGACCATTACGTCTTTTGAAATTAACCTAAATAGACTGTTCAAATAGTGTGTGCCTATCACTTCCCAAATGAAGTATACTTCTGACAACCAGATGAAGTTAGTCTCGAAGCTGAACCCATCCGTTTCACATGGGAGTTAGTTAAATAACCCCTTGCGCTTGCCACAGCATATAAGGGGTTATTTTTTTATGGTCGGACATGCTAATCGCAATTAACATGCCAAAGAAAAAGTACAGAGAGCTGCCAGCCCTTTGTTGTATGTCCATTTAAAAAGGAAATGTCCTCCAGCCAAATGTCTACGATTTGACCGTATATCCCGGTGTACATATGCCTTGTTGTTTTTCCGGGGCAGATGGGAATGGAACCTTGCCATCCATTAATACTCAACTTTTTTGCAATATTGGAAATCAAAATTCTTCAGTTCCCTCAAGTGTTTGCTATAATTAAGTTAAGGATTTGCCAGAATCCTTTTCCCTGCAACATTGTGTATTTCTATTTTGTTATAAACACCATGTGAGTGCTGTGAATTACGAAATTCACTCATTAAACCTAGTCATTAATAACTGGGAGGATGTATTTGTGAAAAACGTTATAGACGAATCTGCCGTCATTGTCGGTGCATCGCTTTCTGGGCTCATGACAGGAATTGCACTTGCGCGGGCAGGATTACATGTGACCATTTTGGAGAAAGCTGGGGAGGATCGACGTAGTGGAGGTGGGCTTCAAGTTGATGACGGGGTATTTAATCGGACGAAAACCGCAAAATTCTTGAAAAAACTGGTTTTAGGCGGTTCAGGCGGAATGAAGTCTATACAGTTTTGGTCATCTATAGAGTCCCGTTTGCGATCGGAAGCCCAAGATGATTCTAGAATTGACTTACGTTATGATACGCGCGTTCAAACGATTCATCAGGACGATGACGCGGCTTGGGTTGTGACGGATAAGGGTGAGACAATCTGCGGGGATATTTTGATTGGTGCGGATGGTCACCGCAGTGTGGTACGGCGGCATGTTGCACCACACAAGCCGGATGCCACATTTGCGGGATACCTTGTGTGGTTAGCTGCTATCCATGAAAAAGACTTACCTAAAAACGTTCGTCCTGGCAATAATGTCCCAAGTGTTAGGATGTTAAATGGGCTCAATGGCCTTTTTATCGGTTCTATCATTGAGGGGAAGGACGGCTCCTTCAATTCAGTGAATCGGCGAATTGGATGTACTTGGTACGATAATACGCAAAATGATTTGCTGCGTCGTCTTGGATGCGTGGAAGGAACGGTTGTACAGCATTCTTTGCATGGGCCTGATATTCCGGAAAAAACACTGAATGAGCTGGCTGAACAAGTATCTGTGCCCGAGCCATGGTTATCCGCAGCGCTTCAAGCTGTTGAAACACGCAATCTTACAGGCATACCAATCAAAGAATACGTTCCTGACAATCTGGTGAACGGGCGTATGGCACTCGTTGGAGATGCTGGCCATGTGCCGGCACCGATTACTGCCAGCGGATTTAATGAATCATTACAAGATGCTGCTGTCTTGGGCGAATATGTTGCAAAAGGTAAACAAGGAAGTGCGGCAGTTCAAGCTTTGAATAAATATGAATCTCTCCGTTTAAAGAAAGTACGTCAAATGGTGCAATCAGGACAATGGTACAGCCAGGCTTTTGGAGGTATGTGAGTTTGGGTGGGAAGGTGCCTGTTGGGAAGGTGCCTGTCACCACCCGAACTTTGTCATATTTTGTCGATGGAATGACAGTTAGAAGGGCCTTTTGATGCCACATTCGTCTTATCTCAGTAGCAGCGGTAATCAAAACTCCCGGTCTCCAAATTCAAAGTTACATGTTAGTATAGTGTTTAGATAGATGATAAGGGGTTTCATACAGAGGGGGCAGTGGAGATGACTTCGACGAGTCTGTCACGCTTACATAGACGTTTAATGGTGGCGATCACATTGTCGGCATCTTTTTTATCCGTTCTGACGCAGTTTCTGCTCATTACGGCTTTTCCACAAATCATGGATGAGTTTTCGATTAACTCAACGGATGTTCAGTGGCTGACGACGAGTTTTATGATCACAGCCGCCATTCTTATCCCGATAACGGCTTATTTCATTGATAGGTTTCAAACTAGGACATTAATGATGAGTGCCTTGTTCCTGTTTTTTATAGGCACGTTGGTTGGTTTAATTGCACCTACCTTTCCCATCTTGCTAGTGGGACGCGTTATTCAGGGAATTGGCTCCGGGATCATGATACCGTTAATGCAGACGGTCTTGTTTCTTGTTTATCCTAAGGAAAAAAGGGGGTATGCGATGGGGCTGGCCGGGCTTGTGATTAACGTAGCGCCTGCGATTGGTCCGCCTATATCCGGCCTTTTAATTGAGTATTTTGAATGGCGCGCTTTGTTCTTGCTAACCCTTCCGATTGCAGCATGTATTTTGCTTTTGGTTTTCCTGTTTATGCGCAATATTACCGAGCAGCGAAAAACAGACATTGATAGCTTATCCATTTTATTGTCAACGGTTGGTTTTGGCGGCATGCTTTACGGATTCAATAAACTGGAGGAGGCAGGATTGGCTGATGTGGTCACGCTTGCCAGTCTGATTTCCGGCGCCTTGGCTCTGGCTTTATTTGTGGTTCGGCAGCTGCGGCTCGCGACACCGATTTTGGAACTTCGTGTGCTTAAAGTACCTGTTTTTGCACTTGTTGCGTTTGTTTCCATCCTTTCGTTCAGTTTGCTCATATCTACTGAGACGATTTTGCCGATGTATGTGCAGAACGCTCAGCAGTTTTCAGCTTATTATGGTGGACTGATTGTGATGCCTGGTGCCTTGACACTCGCCGTCATGTCCCTGTTTGCAGGAAGGTTGTTTGATAAATACGGTGGCAAAATCATTGCGATTATTGGCTTTGTTTTGCTCAGTTTAAGCACACTTGGGTTTCATTTTATTCTTGATCTCGATACGCCTTTCGCTATTACGATGGTTTTATTCATGATTTCCATGGGTGGTGTGGCATTGATTAATATGCCTATCATGACTACTGGTATCAATTCTTTGCCTGATGAGCTGATTCCTCATGGGACAGCGGTTATCAATACGGCCCGCCAATTTGGAGGATCACTCGGATTGACGTTTATTATTTCTTTTATCAGCAGCGTTGGGTCCGGATCTGAAATACAGCCGCCTGAGTACCTGACCGGCGTGAAAACTGCCTTTTTCGTCGCCTTTTTGCTTGCCATGACGGGATTGTTCCTCTCTCTATTTTTAGAAAAAAAGAAGGAGGTTGCCAGGAGTAGGTAGGGTAGGGTGACTGGGGGCTGCTGGAGTGCCTGTCACCGCCCGGATTTTGTCGAATACTGTCGAACGAATTCAAGCCCTCGCTAGTTAATTTACTATTACAATCGAATCCAGAAAGGAAAAAGTGTCATGTACAGGTTTTGCGTGACACTTCTTTCCATTTGGCAGTCGATTATAGAAAAAAACGGTCATGAATGTTATATTTTTTATTAAAATTATTGCGGAAATATAGTATAATAGTCTTATAGGTATTGTGGATAAAGTAGGTAGAATAACTAGGGGCGTCTTGGCTAAGAGAGGGCCCCTTTTACGAAATAGCATACATGACATGACACGTGAAAGTTAGCTTATCCTTAAAAGTAACAGCAGTAATGGGAGTGAGTTCATGGCGACACGGCAAGGTAAACATAAAACAGGCAAGAAGAAAAAGTGGATATGGATTACGGTCATTGCCGTCATTCTCGTGATCGGTGGCGGGAGTGCGTATGCCTATTCCATTCTGCACAATGTCCAGAGTACGGTGGACACTAAGTTGCACAAGCCGATTGACGGTATTGATGTCGACATAACGAAGCAAAAAGTGGAGAAGAAAGAGCCGATTAATATCCTGCTGCTTGGCGTTGATGAACGTGCCTATGATAAAGGCCGTTCGGACACGATGATTGTTATGACATTGGATCCGAATAATAACCAAATGCAGCTTGTCAGCATTCCGCGTGACACACGCACGAAAATTATCGGCAGAGGAACGATGGATAAGATTAACCATTCCTATGCTTTTGGGGGCAGTGAGATGTCCGTCGCGACGGTCGAGAACTTCTTGGACATCGATCTGGACTACTACGTGCGTATGAACATGCAAGGTCTCCAGCAGTTGGTGGATGCGGTTGGTGGAATTACTGTTACCAATGACCGAGCATTCACACAGGGTGGCCATACATTTGACGCTGGTGAACTGCAGCTGAACGGGGACAAAGCATTAGACTATGTCCGGATGCGCAAGGAGGATCCACGAGGCGACCTGGGGCGGAATGAACGTCAGCGTCAAGTGATTGAAGGCATTATCCGAGAAGGCGCCAATTTGAATGTTGTTAATAAGATTGACGGCATTATGGACGTGCTGGGTAATAATATGGTGACTAATATGAAATTTGCTGATATGCGTGACCTCGCGTCTAATTACCGCAGTGCTCGCAAGGACATCAGCACCTATCAAATGGCCGGCCAGGGCACCAGGATTGGCGGCATATACTATCAGCAGATGTCAGATGAAGAGGTTGCGAAAGTGCACGAGATGATTGTGGAGTTTGGGGCTTAGGTGCCTGTCACCACCCGAATTTTGTCGAATGATGTTATATCGGGTGAATGTATTACGAAGGAGCTGCTGGTTCGATGGAATTGGCAGCTTTTTTGTGTGTTCTTTTTTCATTGGTGTGAAAAAATTAATGTTTTGTCATAATGCACGACAACTGTTTCGCATGACACTTTTCTTGGTGGGTAACGATAGGTGCTGGGTTCAGAATATAATCTAGGCCATTGGTTGTTTCAAAGAATAGTTATAAGCGGTCACGGCTTTGGAAGGAATAATGTTCGTGACAAAGTGCTTCTCCATCCATCATCTAAAAAAGAATCTAATAATTTCATCATACGTTTTTCCAACCCAAAGTTCGTTACGATGAGTTGATTGATAAGCTGCTTAAGCCTAGCAGGATCCGCCAGAAAGTAGTCAGGTAAGTGACAGGAAGAGAAAAATGTTTTCATAAGATCAAATTTCGGACCAGTTAGTTTGTAGGCACTGTCTTTTTCCTCAATAGCATGTTCATATAGCAGGAACTTTACTTCGTTGGGAATCACCGTAGAACGGGCTATTTTTTCAAGGACTGTCTTTGCTCCCACTTGGCTGCCAATGTCCCAAATGTTCTTGGGAATTCGACTATCAGGTATGTATCGTTTAATTATTGGGAGATCAAGGCCAGTTGCGCTTGAAATCATGCTCGGAGTCAGATTATGAACCTCGATCAATCTCATGACATACTTATTTTTAAACCACCAGCTCATACCTTTTTCCAAGGGGATGCTTACCTTGATAATATGAATAAGACGCTCCATATCGCTGATTCCGGGATAGATAAGACAGGGTTGACGCCTGTATGGTTCAATTTTCTTGAGGGCTGCAAAATACTCAAACTTCTCAATTAGTATGTATTGATCTTTCCCTACTTTTTCTGCTACAAGTGAAATAATCCTATCTTTCTTGGCATTTTCCGCTTGAATAATGGTTTGCGCTCTTTCTTCGCTCATATTCTCATCCATATAATAGGTTGAAATGTTTTGTGGACAGATAACCACAGCCTTGGTTGTCATATTCTTCACCTCAGTAGACCATATGACATGTGCAGATTGTCCTATACAGGTGGTTTTTTAAGTGAAAATGACTAAATACTGGAAAGGAACAGAAATAGATTGATTATAGAGAATAAGCATCTTTAGGATTACTTATTTTGGAATGAAACAGGGAAACAATTTATCGTTACGTCGTGGCTTTTATAAGCAATGATTCAAAAAATTCCGATAAAATAAGTGCCAAATGTGGATAGGCACAGCATACTATGGTATAATTTTAAAAAGAAGTGCATATGCTATTTATCACCTTTTTATACTTGGTGGTGATATGTATGTGCGATGATAAGAAAGGGGAAAAAAATGATATGCATAAGTCCATTCAGAAACCTCTTACTAAAAACGAAGCATACGCCCAAAAAAACAAAATAAATTTGAATGATTTCCTGAGAAAAACTGAGAAGGACCTTCCAGAAGTGGATGAAGAAGGATATATGATTGTGGATAGAGACGACCCCAGCAAAAGAAGATGGCTGGAAGAGTGATTACACTTTATGCGGGGGATGTAGTCGACGTCCCGATTAAAGAGAGAAACGGGCAGGGCGAGATAACAGATATAAGTAATGTACGCCCTGCCATTATTCTGCAATCTTATCCGGAAAAAGGCGTTGCGTTAGCGATGAAAGTTACACGAAGCAGTACTCATTCAATATACTGTCGTATACCTATACAAAGATGGGAGAGAGCGGGTTTGGACGAGCCCTCGTATGCTGAAGTGGATACTGTTGATCCTATAACCAATGCCATGGCCATTAGACCCAGGGGCGTTTTACATAGTGAGGATTTCAGTAAGGTTTTAGATGCTTTTCATAGATTTTACTCGAGCGAGTAATAAAGAGGTATTAGATGCCTTGCGCATAAATGCAAGACGTTAATTAAACTATTTCGTTACACCCCGCCCACAAGAGCCCCAAACACTTCTCTTGGCAAAAATGTTCTTCAGGATATTTAAAAGCCTTTTAAAAATATTTTCCCTTATTACAACGATAAAAACCAATATAGCAACGCGGACAGCAATAATGGAACTATTAATGTCGTATGGCTTGCCAGGTACTATTTCCCACAATAATATTGTGACGACATCGGCAATCATGGAGGAAAGTCCCCCTATTTATTGATCCGCTTCCAGAGCAATACGCCCAAGACAGCTGGTGTAAGACCTGCGCCATATAAAAGGTTGTTCAAAAAAGTCCGGTAAAAATGACACATCGACAGGGGACCTTCGACTAAATACCGACACGTCCTGTGTCGAACGTCGAAGTCACCACATCCTGTGGAAGTCCGCTGCTCGAAACTACACCGCCTCGAAATTTGACGCACAGGACGTGACGAACTTAGCCTGCCGACGCCCAGGACATGTTGTATCGGCGCCCACACAGGAAGCCCGATCCCTTTGCCGACCGGTCCTTTTTATCCTCGTGCTATAATGTCCTTTTTCAAAAGAAAAAACTTTGAATAATAATTACAAAACTTTTATAATTGCTACTATAAATCTATAAAAATAGACTATTTTAAATATAGACATCTAGGAGTGGGGATATGAGTCAAAAGGGGTTTTTTGAAAGACTGAGGACACTTGGGCCGGGAACGCTTGTTGCGGCGTCTATTGTTGGGCCTGGTACGGTTACGACGGCTTCTGCTACAGGGGCGGAGTTCGGTTATGTCCTTATTTGGGCGCTGGCATTTTCGATTATTGCCACTATGTTCCTGCAAGAAATGGTAACCCGGCTGGGAATTATCAGCAGAAAAGAACTTGGTACGGTGATGCAGGAGCAGTTCAGTCATCCGGTGCTAAAAGGGGCAACGGTTATCCTGATTATTGCTGCGATTTTGATTGGTAACGCTGCATATGAAACCGGCAATATCACCGGTGGAGCAATTGGTTTGACGACGATCACTGGTATTCCTGTGTCTGTGTGGAGTCTGCTGATTGGTATTGCAGCTGGTTCGTTATTGTGGATAGGTAACTATAAGGTGATTGAAAAGGTCTTTATCGCACTCATTCTCATTATGAGTTTTTGTTTCGTCATTACGGCAGTTGTCGTGCGGCCCGATATTGGTGCCGTATTTGAAGGGACATTCATTCCGACAGTACCGGATGGGGCAGGGTTATTAGTGATATCGCTTATCGGGACAACCATTGTACCCTATACGCTGTTTTTACAGACGTCTACCGTTCAAGAACGTTGGAAAGGCAAAGATGCTATAAAAGACGGTCGGTTTGATGTCATGGCATCGATGGTCATTTGTGGGGTTATTTCCATAGCGATTGTTCTAACAGCAGCTGCTGCGTTTCCAATTGGAACGGCTCTGGACAACCCGGCTCAAATGGCCGTTCAGCTGGAGCCAGTACTTGGTTCGTGGGCGAAGTATGTTTTTTCCATCGGCATTTTCGCAGCTGGGATCACGTCGTCCATGACAGCGGCACTGGCAGCAGCGTATGCTACTTCCGGCGCACTTGGCTGGGAGCGAAATTTGAAATCAGCCCGTTTTCGGATGGTTTGGCTATCGATTATTTTGATTGGTGTTGTTTTTGCAAGTTTGGGTTATGAACCGATTCAGGTAATTTTGTTTTCACAATATGCGAATGGCTTGATCTTACCGGTTATTGTGCTGCTTCTCATGTTTGTGATGAATAATAAAAAGGTGCTTGGTGATTCTGTAAACCGGACGTGGATCAACGTGGCTGGTTGGTTAATTTTTGCTATTACAGTATTATTAGCGCTTCAATCGTTCGGAATCCTCAATTGGCTATTTGGTTAAACCACTTGTGTAAAGAAGGTGATCCACTATGACAAACATCACGTGCCAGCCAGCAGGTGATACGGCTATTCGTATTCAATTTAACGAAGACGTGTCGCCTGAACTGAACCGTAAAATCAGAGCTTTTTGCAAACGATTAAGTGACCATGCCGTTAAGGGTGTAACCGAATGGGTGCCTGCCTATCATGCAGTCCATGTCTATTACGATTCCTATTTCATTTCCTATGAAAAACTTCACGATATGTTGCTGGATATGGCGTATAGCGATTCGGAATATCAAAAGGAAACCGTGACACTTGTGAAAATACCTGTTTTGTACGGTGGGAAAGCAGGCCCCGATATAGCACAAGTGGCTGGGAACAGCGGGCTAAGTGAACATGGGGTAATTGAAAAACACGCAGGTGAGGATTACCTTATCTATATGATAGGCTTTTTGCCTGGTTTTCCGTATTTAGGGGGATTGTCTGAGGATTTGGCTACACCACGATTGGATAACCCGAGAAGCTATGTTCCTGAAGGGTCGGTTGGAATTGCTGGCGGTCAAACAGGCATCTATCCATTGGCGTCGCCCGGGGGCTGGAATATCATCGGGAGAACTCCTGTCAAATTATTTGACTCGGATCGTGAGGAACCATTTTTATATACGGCAGGTGACAGAATAAGGTTCGTACCCATTTCAGAACGAGAATACGACAGAATCGAAAAACAAGTTCAACACAACACGTTTCAAATCGAAAAGGAAGTGATGCAGGATGGCTAGCTTTAAGATTGACTTAAACAGCGATATAGGGGAGAGTTTCGGTCCCTATACCATTGGCCTTGATGAAGAAGTATTGAAAATAATCACGTCAGCCAATATAGCTTGCGGTTATCATGCCGGCGATCATAATACGATGTACGAAACCGTCCGAACAGCGAAAGGAAATGGCGTTGGTATCGGAGCCCACCCTGGATTGCCTGATTTGCAGGGATTTGGCCGCCGCCATATCAAGGTTGACCCGGAAGATGTGTACCGTTTTGTCACATACCAAATCGGCGCGTTAAAAGGTTTTTGTCACGTGCATCATGTTGCTATGAATCATGTGAAAGCGCATGGTGCGCTATATAATATGGCAGCTACTGATGCGGATGTTGCTGATGCGATTGCGAAAGCTGTGAAGGATGTTGACCATAATCTAATTTTGTTTGGGTTGTCCGGGAGTGAATTGATACGTGCCGGAAAAAACCATGGGCTGACGACCGCATCTGAAGTGTTTGCCGATCGAACGTATCAGCCTAATGGAACGCTCACCCCACGTTCAGAAAAACAAGCGATGATAACAGATCCGAACCAAGCGGTACAACAGGTGCTGCAAATGATTTATGATAACCAGGTCATTGCTGTGGATGGTACAGCCGTTGATATCGAAGCGGATACGGTTTGTGTTCATGGTGATAATCCGCATGCTTTGAAATTTGTTGAACAATTACGTGGGCGTTTATATGAGGAAGGGATTGATATTCGACGTGTCGGAGCGTAGTTCATTGTCTCAACCACTTTTCCAATTTAGGAAAACAGGATTGCAAACCACGATTCAAGACCTTGGAAGGGAAGGTCTCCAACAATATGGTGTTGTCGTTTCCGGGGCGATGGATCCATTTGCTTTGCAAGTAGCGAATTTGCTTGTTGGCAACCAGCGGGATGAAGCTGCGCTGGAGATAGCAATGATGGGACCGGAACTTGACGTACTATCCTCAGCCGTTATAGCCATTTGTGGTGCCAATTTGAGTCCTACAGTCAATGGCGAAAGAGTCCCCATGTGGAAGTCGTTTAAAGTTCAAAAAGGGGACCGGATCGCTTTTGGACGCCCTTTATCGGGGGTGCGCGCCTACTTGGCTGTTGCGGGCGGTTATGACGTTCCGGTTATGATGGGCAGCAAATCGACCTATGAACGGGCAAATCTTGGAACAGTGATTAAAAAAGATATGATTATTCACGGATTTAATGTACGTTCTCGTCCTGGTCTGGGACTGAGCTATAAGGCTATTCCCGATTACCATGACCAAACGCCTATCAGGGTGGTGGCAGGCCCGGAAACGGACCGATTTACTGACGAGGGAATCAAAACGTTTTATAACGAACCGCATACGATTAGCCCGGAATCCGATCGAATGGGGTATCGATTAGAGCGGGCGGAGATACCTCATAAAAATGGTGCGGATATATGGTCTGATGCCGTGCCACTTGGAACGATACAGGTTCCAGCAAATGGACAGCCGATCATCCTAATGGCAGATCGGCAAACAACCGGAGGGTATAATCGGATTGCCACAGTCATTTCCGTTGATATCCCGAAAATCGCACAGCTGCCCCCAGGTAGTAAGATTCGCTTTCATCCGGTTAAAGTGCATGAGGCACAAAAACTAGCAAAAGAAGAGAGAGATTTTTTCCGGGTGCTGGCATATGGTGTGAAGGGTTTGTATGTTGCAACTTAATGATGGTGCCGGACATCTTAGGCAGAATTCTCGATTATAGAGGTTGTTCAAAAAGTCCGGTAAAAATGACACATCGAATTTTTTCGTTGGCTTGTTTCTCCGCTCCTTGGAAAAGAAAACCGCTTTTCCTGCGTGCGATGCGGATTCAGTGAAGCGTTACTTGTGCTCATGTATCTAAATGCATACATTCTGCTCCTTGGGAAAGAAGAACACTTTCCCTGCGTGCGATGCAGTTCAGGGTAGCTTTACTTATGCTCGAAACTACGCCGCCTCGAAATTCTCGGTCCTTTTTATCCTCCTTTTTGAACACACGATATTACCATAACTAATAAGGAGAATGTAAATGGCTGGAGATGTGGATAAGATACGTCAATCCATAAGACGGGGAGAATGGACGAAGCCTACAACTGGTATAGATTCGGGAAATACACAGGCAAATCTGGTTATTCTCCCTAAAAAGTATGCGTATGACTTTTTACTGTTTTGTGTACGCAATCCCAAATCCTGTCCGCTATTGGAAGTAACAGATCAGGGTGTGCCTGTACCGGTTAAAACAGCGCCTAATGCTGATTTACGGACGGATATTCCGAAATACCGAATCTATAAAAATAGTGAACTGTTTGATGAAGTTAGGGATATCACGAGTTACTGGTCCGATGATTTTGTTTCCTTTGTCATCGGCTGCAGCTTCACGTTTGAAAAGCCGCTGCTGGATAATGGCATACCCATTCGGCATATCGATGAAGGATGCAATGTACCCATGTACCGGACGAATATCCCTTGTGAGGCTGCGGGCGAGTTGAGCGGTCCGATGGTTGTGTCGATGAGGCCGATGAAAGCGAAAGATGCTATAAGATCCGTTCAAGTCACGTCAAGGTTTCCTTCTGTGCACGGTGCTCCAGTCCATATTGGAGATCCTGCCGCAATAGGGATTAAGGATGTAAATAAACCGGATTTTGGTGATAATGTTACGATTTATGATGATGAAATTCCGGTGTTCTGGGCATGCGGCGTTACACCGCAATCGGTTGCCATGCATAGCAACATCGACATGATGATAACGCACGCACCCGGACACATGCTACTAACGGATTTGAAGGAAGAGGAGCATGCTGTTTTGTGAGTGTGTGGGTGCTGGTGCCTGTCACCGCCCGAATTTTGTCGAAAAATAAAATTATTAAAGGCTGCTGGTTTTTGGAACTAGCAGTTTTTTTGTGAGGTTTGGCATTGTTTGGTGCGTGTAAATCGAGCCATGCCAGTGGTATTTGAAATCACGTATATCGCGTTTGATAATTACTGTGAAATGGCGATGTCTTGCTGATGCTGTTGGGAGCATACACGAGCAAGCGTTACGGCTCTTCCTGTCTGTTGTGGAGTTTTGTTTGTCCAAACACTGATCAGCATGACGATAGAGAAGCTGGCAGCGCGCGGGAGCCATCCGCCGCTGTTCCGGAGCGCGAGAATTTGGTTGATCTGAGGAACGCAACCGCAAGCTAATGGAGAACTATAAGGAGCATGTGCCATTGTTGCCATAGGGGGGGTTTTAGAGATTACAGTCGTAAAGTCTGTGATTTTCATCCCCCTTAAAAAATCGGTTCATCTCCATTGCTGATTCGCATTTCGTTAATCATTACCCGGATTTGTTCTAAAAAATCTTGTTTTAAATTTAGTGCTCTATCAATTAGCTGCCGTTCTTGTTCTAAGGTTAAATGACGTTCTTCAAACTTGATACCATTCCCCCTTATCCAACGTATAAATTTCAGCTGATCAACTGTTATATGTACTCCGAAATAAAGGATGAGATGGTAGAGATAATCTTTATTAGCTTCATGTTTAAAAGCTTCCAGATTAATTTTATTTATAATACTTTCTTTTTGTTGGCGGGAGGCTTCCCTTTCGACATGTGGCGGTGGATCCAAGTAACGTTTTATTACTTCGTTTGACCTACTTAGAAACACACTCAAATCATCTATAGTGTATTCGAATTCATTCATCAATTTTATGATGATATCATGCCGATTATACCAGTCTATTATACGATGCTTAAACATCCAATCTAATGTGAGCAAATAACGTTCATCTTCTCTTAAATGATAAAAAATTTTACATGGTACTAGTGTGTTCGGATTGTGAACAAGCTGATATGCGTAAAATGTCGTGTAGCCACTTGCCAAAAGGTATTTGCCACTGGATGGATCAAATGTTACTTCTGGTAAAATGGAGGAAGTGTTTTCATCAGAGATTTTCCTTTCCTCACGATTCATTTGGGCTCGGGGAATTACTAGTCCGTCAACAGTTGGTTCGATACATCTTAGACTAATATATACCAGCTCATTCGGGCGGGCTATCTGGATGTTATTCATAGGCTGTCATCCCTTTCTTATACAACCTATGTCCTGTGACGATTGTCCTATTCCGGGCATTTTACTCTTACATTTCCGTTTATGGCTTTTTTACAAATTTCTTTTTCGAAAGGCTAAACTTAACCACTGACTCGCACGTTGAATTCAATTTCATTGACTTCTTTCCCGTTTACTTTTGTCCTCGTATGTGATGGATTTTCCAATGACATGTGCCTTCTAAATTCGCGGTACTTTTTTCTTTTGGAACTAAGGTTGGATGATGTCAAAGTTTAAAGGTGTCTCTCAAGGTGTTAAGGATTTAATTTGAGAACTGCTAAAACATAAACAAAAAATAGAACAAGAGGCGATTGTTTTATAGTTTGAATGGTATTTTTCCCATCTGCAAAAAAGTGCATGGTCTAGGGGTTGCAGCTCCCCATGGCCATGCATTTTTATATTAGAAAACTTTTCTTCTATTGTGCTGTCAGCCCGCCATCAACGACGAATTCAGAGCCGGTGCTGTAGCTGGATTCATCGGAGGCGAGGAAACAGACGAGATTCGATACCTCTTCCGGTTTGGCGATTCGTTTGTTCGGGATGTGTTTTGCAAATTCCTGAATAACGTCTTTGGAATCGCCTTGTGCGATCATCGGTGTTTCAGTCACGCCGGGGTGGACGGAATTCACACGGATACCTTCATGCGACAGGTCGAGTGCGGCAGCTTTTGTGCTTCCCCGGACCGCAAATTTTGTATCGGTATACCCGATTGCACCGCCAATGATGCCATTCATCGATGAAATATTGACGATGGAGCCGCCGTCAGCTTTTCTTATTGACGGAATGATTGCTTTCATGCCGAGGAATACGGACACTTGGTTGATATCGATAATTTTTCGGTAGTCCTCCTCGGTTATATCGTCGATGGATTTATTCATGCTGATGCCGGCATTGTTGACCAGCACATTTACCGGGCCGAAAGCTTCTTCGGTTGCTGCGACCACGCTTTCCCAGTTGTCTTTGTTCGTTACATCAAGCTTAAAGAATGTTGCGTTGTCCCCGAGCTCTTCAGCTAAGGATTTCCCTTCATCTTCTATAATATCGGCTATCACAACTTTAGCGCCTTCGCTTATGAATTTGCGGGCATGGGAAGCACCCATTCCGCGAGCGGCACCTGTGATAATGGCAACTTTTCCTGTTAATCGATCCATATTTTACCCCTCCTTCAGTATATGATAAATAGTTTAATGTTAAACTATTTATCACTAATTATTTTAACACTAAACCATTTTAATTGGTAGTATGGGTGCCTGTAGTATGGGTGCCTGTCACTTCCCGGTTTTTGACGGATTTTGTCGAAGAAGTACTGGAATCAGTCAAAGATAAAACAGCAAAGTTGAGCAGAAAGGATAAAGCGAAACACCGCATATATGTTTACGGGCTGTATTTTCCATTGTGTCAATCTAATGGCAGTATTTCTAGCAACGGGACAGATGACAGAAACCCGTCCTTTTGTCCCATCATTCCAAATTAATTCAGATTTGCTTATAATTTCACGGAATTATGTAATAAATGAATTTAATAGCCTATATCGTCGTAATAATTTTAAATACGTTTTATATCTTCAAAATACTCATTTAAGGTGATGTCCATTCTTTTGTTATGATGAGTAATAGCTGTCTCATTTGCTGGTAATTGTTTGGCTGTTAGGCATTGTTGCGTATTGGCCAAGGTGTAAATGCTGTAGTGATCAGCAAATGGGCAAGCTTATCGTTATTGGCCTTTCCAGTCTTGTGAAGGGGCTAATTTTGCAGAGATAACATATTTAAGGGGGTTTTTTTATTTTCGGAAAGCATTCATTTAAATTTGGTATGACAGTCCTTGCGTTGCTTCTTATGCTGTCCATGCTTTTAGCCGCATGCGGTGGTAACAGTGGGGAGAAAGAAGAAAGTTCGGATGGTTCGAATGATGAGAAATCCGAAGAAACTAGTGAAGGGCCTGAACTGGGGCAGAAAGATTTAACCCAGCCTTACGTTGCGTGGGCGAGGGAAACTATTAGTACACATATGCTGGGTGCGCTGCTTGAGGAAGTCGGTTACAATGTCGAACTGAAACAGGTAGAGGCAGGAGCGATGTGGTCCAGTGTTGCTGATGGATCAACTGATTTCCATACATCGGCATGGCTCCCGGCGACACATGCTCCGTACTGGGAAAAATACAGTGAAGATATTGTTAAAGTCAAGCAAGTCCTTGATAAGGCACCATTGGCCCTGGCTGTTCCGAGTTACATGAAGGATGTTAATTCAATTGAAGATTTGAAAGGTAATAAGGAACTCGGTGAGTCAGTCGACTGGACTGTTACCGGAATCGATCCAGGCGCGGGGATTATGCAAAATACCGAAGAGGCATTTGAGGCGTATGGTCTCGACAATTGGGAGCTGACATCAAGCTCAGAAGCGGCAATGCTTACAACACTCCAGTCAGCCGCTGAGAATGAAGAACCGATTATTGTGCCGCTTTGGAAACCGCATTGGATTTTCGGGACAATGGATTTGAAAATGCTTGAAGATCCAAAGGAAATTTACGGCGGGGATGGGGACCAGATCTATACGGTAGCCCGCAATGGTTTGGAAGAAGATGCCCCAAGAGCATACAAAGTGCTGGAGCAATATAATGAAAACTATGAAATGATTAACGAAATGATGCCGAAAGTTCATGCGGAAGATCAGGATCCGGCAGAAGTTGTCCGGGAATATATGGAAAATAATCCTGATCAAGTAGACAAATGGCTTGAAGGCGTACCAAGAGAATAGAACGTAGAACAGGGCTGTTGTGCCAGCCCTGTTTTTGTGTTGGCGGCGGGTGGTAGGTGCCTGTGGGTGGTAGGTGCCTGTCACCACCCGAATTATGTCGAAGGATGTCGAGTGAATCGATATAACGGTGGGGCGTTCCTACCCAAACTTAGGAGACGCCCGCCAGAAGTGAGAGGGCACCCAACCGCATTTCCCCCCAGGCCCTTCCTCAGCTGAAAATTCTAGTTCCCGTCGCCGTGCTCAGATGGCTTAATCTGCCCGAGCAAGGCCCTGGTGTCCGGCAACGCCACATCAACTGCTTCAGCCAGCCTAACAGCGCCCACGTGTATATGATCTACTTTGCCGGCCACCAAGCGACAGCGCGTTAGCTGGGAGAAGAGCGTACAAAAACAGAGTGCCGGAGATATCGGTGCACAACGATATTGAGGAAAAAGTTGACACATGCCGATTTCTACACATACCGATTTCCACAGATACTTGACATGTCTTCTTAATCCCTGTATTGTAACGCATTGTGTATTTTTAATCTTTGGTTCTCACAAATGTATGCTTGCGTAGAAAAAGGCACTCATGCGATGTGAGTTTTTAAAATTAGGGGGAACTCATTTTTGACGAATTTCAGTAGTAAGAATAAGAAAGGTCAAATCATTGATAAACCTGTTCTTTTTCTAAGTGGAGGAGCATTGTTGGCCTTTGTGATTCTCGCTTGGTTTAATCAGGAGATGGTTACAGAAAGTGTAAATTATTTATTTAATTTGTCCGCAACTTATTTTGGAGCCATTTATCAATTTCTGATGTTGGGGACATTTTTTATTGCGTTGTTTCTGGGATATTCAAAATATGGGAAGATTCGCTTAGGTAAGTTGGACAAACCGGAAATGAGCAATTTTAAATGGATTTCTATTATTATGTGTACATTACTTGCGGCAGGTGGCGTATTCTGGGCTGCTGCTGAACCATTGAGTCACTTTTTAACGGTGCCGCCCCATTTTTCTGGTATTGAGGCTGGTACAGCAGAGGCGGTTTCACCTGCACTTGCTACTAGTTTCGTCGACTGGGGCTTTCTTGCATGGGCGATACTCGGTACACTTGGCACCTTTGTACTGATGTATGCACATTATCACCGTGGGACGCCACTAAAGCCGAGAGCATTGCTTTATCCAATTCTTGGCGATAAAATTTTGAAGAAAAGTGTCCTTGGTACCTTTGTGGACGTCTTCTCGGTTATCTCGGTTGCGGCTGGTACAATTGGTCCGATCGGATTTCTTGGTTTGCAGGCTGGCTATGGTCTGAATGCCTTGTTTGGTGTCCCGAATAATATATATGTGCAATCATTAATCATTATTGTTGTTGTTGTTGTGGCTGGGATTTCTGCAGCTACTGGGATTCATAAAGGTATACAGATCATGAGCAGTTATAATGTTATTCTGTCTATGTTTTTAGTTGGGGCTATTATTATACTTGGTCCGGCACTATTTATATTCGATTCGTATCTGGAGTCATTTGGCTTATATGTACAAAACTTCATCGGTATGAATACGTTCCGCAGTGACGGGGCTTGGCTTGGCGGATGGACCGTCTTCTTCTTTGCCTGGTTCCTTGGTTACGCGCCGATGATGGCTATGTTTGTCAGCCGTATTTCCCGCGGGCGTACGATACGGGAAATTGTGACGGCTGTTGCGGTCATTGCACCTGTTGTCACGACGTTCTGGTTTACAATCGTTGGCGGTACAGGGATGTTCGAGGAAATGCAAAATGCGGGTTCTGTATCCGAACCATTGAGTAACGCTGGCCCGCCAGCAGCGATGATTGCCATTGCGGAACAGTTGCCGTTTGGTACGATTATCGGCTTTCTACTTCTATTGACAACGATTATCTTCGTTCTAACAACGACCGACTCGATGTCACTGACGATATCGATGGCCATTACCGGAAGTGGTGACCCGTCTAAATCATTGCGTATTTTCTGGGCTTTCCTGATAGGACTTGTGGCAACTGTCCTGATAACAATTGGCGAATCCAGTATCGACGCGCTGCAATCCTTTATTGTGGTGACCGCCGTTCCTGTATCCTTGCTGATGCTGACCACATTCTGGACAGCCCCGCGTGTCTGTCAAACACTTTTCAAAGAGCAGAACCTGTAGAGTGGTATGGGGGGGTGCCTGTCACGCCCCGAGTTTTGTCGAAAAATGTTATATGAAATTGTCAAGGAAAGCTGCTAGTTTGCAAGAACTGGTGGCTTTTTTTGTGGGTTTGCTGGGTGCCTGTCACGCCCCGAGTTTTGTCGAAAAGTGTTGAGTTGAATGAAATGGAGCCTCAGAGCGGGTTGTTCCCGCCTTGATTTGGGGATGTCCGCCAAAAATGAGAGGGGGCGCGCCCAAACGGATGCGCAGCCCCCAGACTCCTCCTTAGCTGCCGAAAATTTTAATTCCCGCCGCCGTATTCAAATGGCTTGACCAGCCCGAGCACGGTCCTGGTATACGGCATCGCCACATTGACTGCTTCAGCCAGTCTGACAGCGCCTCCGTGCAGATGGTCCACTTCAAGCGTTGCGCCTTTTCGGCGGTCCTTATGCGTGGAGGAAGTTGCCTCCGGATCGAGGTTGCTCAAGTTCTGTTTGGCTGCTGTAACGTCGGCATCCGTGAGTTTTCCATCGTACGCATTTGCCAGTTGCTTCATTTCCTGCAAGAGCATCTCGACGATATGGAACGTTTCCGGATGATTGCGAATCGGTCCAATTGGTAAATTAGCCGCTGTTGTAACCCCTGATAAAGCGTTGATGAACATATATTTTTTCCAAAGTTCCCGTGAAATGTCCTCGGTCTGCCGGCTGTCGATCACCGCATCCTGGTTGATGGCTTCTAGTTGGTCACAGATGACTTTCTGCGATTCGTCAAGCGGTCCAAATAGTAATTGATGTGCATTGCCCGTATGTTCGACATGCCCTTTGTCATTCAATCCTGCAAAAATAAACGCCAGTCCGCCTATGACCGTTTTTTTGCCAAGCTCTTTTTGCAACAGGCTGACATGTTCCATACCATTTAACACCGGCAGCACACAAGCGCCCTTGTCCGCTAGCGTCCGCAACTGATCAAGCGTCCCATCTAAGTGATACCCCTTGACGCTGACGAGCACGAGATCAGCTGCCTCGATTTCATCGGCATCGGTGACCACTCGTGGATTCGCCGCAACATAATCCCCTTTCGTACTGTTTAGTCTGATTCCGTTTTCGCGTATTTGGGCTGCACGCTTTTCTCTGACCAAAAAGGTGACATCGACTCCTGTCTCCATCCAGCGCGCCCCGAAGTAAGCCCCCAGTGCACCTGCGCCTAACACTACAATCCGCAAAAAATCCCTCCTCTAATGAAAATACTTTTAATACTTTTAATAATACGTTAGTTTGGGGTGTCTGTCTATATGGTGCCTGTCACCACCCGAATTTTGTCGAATCGTTCAGCCGGCTCTTCGGTTGTCGCTTCCAAACACCGGGAAAAGGGGCTTCTCCAACTGTTTCCGTGAACAAATTCCTTTCGATTTTTCGGGTTTTGTATTAGCATAGATGAGGTGTTTGTAATAAGGAAAAAACAACAGGAGGAACAGCTGATGTCGGATCGCAATAAAGGAATTGTACTATTATTAATATCTGCATTAGGTTTTTCTCTGATGGGGGCTTTCGTGAAGCTATCCGGGGATTTGCCTACTGCACAAAAGGCATTTTTTCGCAACATTGTTGCCGCGGCCATTACATTAGGTTTTGTCCTGCATCATAAAGAAAGATTGTTTGGCAAAAAAGAAAATCAGAAATTGCTGCTTTCCCGCTCGGCACTTGGGGCGGTTGGGATCGTATTGAACTTTTATGCTATCGATCATTTGGTGTTGTCCGATGCGGAGATGCTGAATAAACTCAGTCCGTTCATTCTTATCATATTTTCGGCGATTTTCCTGAAAGAAACAACTCGCCGGTTTCAGGTCATTGCCGTTCTCATAGCGTTTATCGGCGCACTATTTATCATCCAGCCGGAATTTTCCGTGGCGGTGTTCCCTTACATCATTGGGGTGCTCGGGGCCGTGTTTGCGGCTGGTGCCTACACGCTTCTTCGGGTACTGGGAAACAAAGAGAAACATTATACTGTTGTCTTTTATTTTTCGTTTTTCACAACGGTGGTGCTGCTGCCGTTCACGGTTGTATTTTATGAACCAATGAGCTTGCAGCAATGGATTCTTCTTCTTCTGGCAGGGGCGTGTGCCACGGTCGGTCAGTTCGGCGTGACACTTGCTTATAAGTTTGCACCAGCCAGTGAAATTTCCATTTTCTTTTATTCCACTGTCGTTTATTCGGCCCTGCTGAGCATTGTGCTTTTCGGCCAGATACCGACGATTCTCAGTGTTATCGGATATGTCATCATATTCGGCGCGTCGTTTTACATGTTCCTGAAAAACAACCGGATGGATAAGCGGGAAGTTGGGTAGGGGTGCCAGGTGCCTGTCACCACCCGAGTTTTGTCGAATAAGCGCTCGTCGTTTCAAATCATCTTTCACCCATACAGCGTCACTCATAAACCGGCTTCAAACTAGGATAAAGTTTCAAATACCGTTGATAGTTTTCTTTATACACTTCATAATTTTGCGTAATTGGTTTGTATGTTCTCACATCAGCAGTTGCTAAGAATCGTTCACAAAAGTCGTTATAATCGAATGCCCAGCCGATATTAACAAAGCCGGACGAGGCGGCGCCTAAAGCAGGTGTGTATTCACTGTTTTTCGGTACACGTACGGGACGGCCTATTATATCGGCTAAAATTTGGCACCAGGAAGTACTATTTGAACCACCTCCAATCAAGGTGAGGATGCCTTGGTCTCTCTCATCTACAAGAACGTCGATTATCTGTTTGAATGAAAAACAAATTCCTTCCATCACAGCTTTTGCTAAGTCACTTTTCTCTGTATTTGGTCCGATTCCCCAAAAGGCACCTTTCGCTTCGGTGTCATGAACCGGGCAACGTTCTCCATTTAAGTAGGGGAGAAATAGTAAGCCATTGCTGCCTGCTGTTGCGTTTTCCAATAGTTGCTCAAATACTGCATATTTGTCTTTTTGCACATTGCCCACAAACATTTCAACGGCCCAGCGATGCACATTCCCTGCATTTAATAATGGCGCAATACTAATCGTTCTGTTTTTAGGTAGATGGGCAAGGCTGAAAATACCATTTATATTTGGATTTCTTCTCATTCCTTCTTGGATAATTGCAGCCCACCCGGTGGTCCCAATATAGAAATAAGTGTCCCCTTGATTAACCGCTGCCGCTCCAAGTGTAGAAGCACCGGCATCCCCACTCCCGCATAAAACAGGCGTGGACTCAAAAAAACCAGTTTCTTCAGCAGCTGTTTCCGTCACCAGTCCAACAATATCTTCTGAATTGTGGAGTGTCGGGAGCTGGCGTGCATTTATACCAAACATTTGCAAAATTTCGGGCTCCCATTGTTGCGTAGTTAAATTCATCATCCCAGTCGTAGCAGCTGTTGTCGGATCTGTCGCAAAGGCGTTCGTCAATTGATGAATCACGGAATCCTTTGCGCTAAACACATAGCATTGGGTTGCTTCATGCAATGTAGGATGATGATTTTCAAACCAAAGCAGTTTGGCAAGCGGTGTAGAAGAACGAACAGTGTTTCCTGTTTTTTTGTGAATAGTTGGAAGCTTTTCATTTATGATAGTTGCCTCCTGATCTGCCCGGGTATCCAAATATAAGATTGCTCTTTGGTTAGGGTGCTTCTCAGAAATTGGAATGACGTCTTCCATCTGGCCTGAAAATGTAATCACCTCTACTTGCTTCGGATCAATCTGTATTTTTGTCCACCATTTGTTAGCAATTTCTTTTACTTTAGTCCACCAGTCAATCGTGTTTTGTTCGATTTCACCATTTTCACCGTGATATGTATTCAAAAGAACGGTGTACTCTCCCGTGATGCTAGCGTGTTTGTCAAGCAGCATCCCCTTAATTGCAGCCGTTCCAATATCAAAAACAGCGACGTATGTTTCCATGTTGAATCCCCCTCCCAAGTCTTTACGGAATAAATGCCCACGATTTTATTTTCTATCATAGCGTAGGATGAGGTGCCTGTCACCACCCGAGCTTTGTCGAAATACGTCGAACGAATTCCATATAAAATTAAAGCTCCATAAAATGGCATTTTCTCCAGCTGCTTTTTGTTATTTTGAGATTTTAACCGAATGTTGGTTCGCCAAATCCGAAATGTTCCTCTTTTTAAAGGTTTTAAAATGAATTTTGCCTCGAACGAACGTTCTTGACCTTTGGCAGGTTTGAGCTTATCCTATACTTAATCGATTTGGGATAGGAGAAGGTAAGGGGGGGGTTCAGATAGTATCGCGTGCAAATGAAGTTTTGCCTCAGCTCAGTTCAGATAAGTTCGGGACTGGGAAGCTAGGAATTCATGAATCAGCGGGGACTCCGGAAGCTGGATGGGGCGGCTTTTCCCTGGATATCAAATACAGAAAGGGATGGTATAGGACCGATGGGGCGCAAAAAGCGGATTTGGGTGCCGGATTCATTTTATCATGTCGTTTGTCGCGGCAATCGTCGTGACGCTCTTTTCAATGATGAAGGTGATTTTAAAACCTTTCTTTACATCCTTCAACAGATTAATAAGAAAGCTCCTTTTGAATTAATCTCCTACTGTTTGATGACCAACCATTTTCACCTGCAAATACGCTCCAAAGAACAACCTCTTTCCAAAGTTATGTCACTCATCAATAAGCAGTATGCTGATTATTACAATACGAAGAACAAGGTGACCGGCCATGTTTTTGAAAAACGGTATTATGATAGACTAGCTGAATCGAAACTGGCGATGCTCAAAGTTAGCCGTTACATCCATTTGAACCCAGTGGACGCCAGCATGGTGACAAACGCCCAAAGTTATCAGTGGAGCAGTTACTGGTACTATATGCACACGTCCACTCATGGTCTTCTGAATACGGCCATTATCCTGGATTGCTTTCCGGGGAATGAGTGGGAGAAGCGCCGGCGATATCGGGAATTTTGTGAGGAGGTGCCTGTCACCACCCGAATTTTGTCGAATTCCACTTGATAAGATTCTTTCCAGCAAAGGCCGGTCAATGGGGGGGGGGTACACAAAAATGGCATCCCATGCTTAAGGATGCCATTTTTATGCCAAGAATCAGACGGTACTGCTTTTGGCCGATAGCCATTCTTCTTTCGTGTAGGCCATTTCCCAAAATGCAAGTTCGTATTCTTTCGCGATTACGAATTGTTCTTTGATTTTTTCCTTTTCCTTGTCGCTTGCTTCCTCAGCAAGCTGATCCAGCAAGTCCATTTGCTCCTGCGTTGATGTCTGAAACCAATTATCCGCATACATATTTATCCAATTTTGATAGATGGTCTGGCCGGGTTTTGCATCCTGATTGGTTTTTCCAATGTCTGCGTACAGCCAGTAGCACGGAAGCATGGCGGCAACGGTCTGGCTGAGTTGTCCGGAAAGTGCTGCTCTGTACAAGTGTGATGTGTAGGCATAGGCAGTTGGCGCCGGCTTGAACTGGTTCATGTCCTCATCGGTGATGTTCAGCAATTCTGCATGCTCATGGTGCACGGTCAACTCCGCTTCCGCCGTCATTTTGGCCTTTTCGGCAAGCATACCAGCCACTTGAAAATCTTCTGCTTGCGAAGCGGCGATTGCATGCACCTTGCCAAAATGCTTCAGGTAATAAATGTCCTGAAGAATGTAGAACTTGAACGTATCTAGCGGCAGATCCCCCCGCACAATACCCTGGACAAATGGGTGGTTCAAACTCTGCCCCCAGCTTTCCGTTGTTGCCTGACGCAGTGATTCAGTAAAGCGCATAAAAAATCCTCCCCTTTTTCATTGATGTTGACCTGGCGCGCCAGGAGAAAGGGAGGTCATTTAAAATATTCAGAACACGAATGGCACATAGGTTCAACCAAACTTCGTGCTTGATGTATCCATTTTAATTGACGCTGAATTCCACTTTCCTCCGCTGGCACTAACCAGGTCAGGTTCAAGGGTCTTAGAGTCCACTCTAATCTCAGCCTTCAAAAGGCACCCCTAGTGAAAACGCTATACGAATATACTGTAACATAGGTGGAGGGAAAAGGAAATGGTGCCTGTCACCGCCCGGATTTTGTCGAACAACTCTTATAAAATTAAAATAGAAATCGATAAATAAATCTTAAGGGCAGGAATTTGTTAGAATTTATCGAAGTATTAAATGAATTTATCAAAGAGGTACGGGTCCTTAGTACTTTTTTGTTTTGAAGCTTGAATAAGGGAACTATTGGGAGAAACACTTTATTTATCAAGAGGGGAAAAAACAATGGAAAGTACGAAGCGAAATTATACCGATTCCTCGGTAGAAGGTACAGGGGAAGGTCACCGTTATGCTTCATCATTTAAAGAGCAGCTAACGATAAGAGGAATCATCACTGGTGCGTTTGGTTCTATTATTATTACAACCAGCTCGATGTATGTTGCGTTAAGAATGGGGTCGTTACCGTGGCCGATTATTTTTGTTGCATTGCTGTCAATGGCGGTGTTAAAGGGGCTTGGCAGGACGAACCTAAATGAAATTAATGTAACCCATACCGCTATGTCTGCAGGAAGTATGGTTGCCGGCGGTCTTGCATTTACGATTCCAGGTTTATGGATGTTAAATCAAGATGTCAGCATCAGTTTCTGGACGCTGCTCACGGTAACTTTATCAGGAACAATAATGGGTGTAATTTTCACCGCACTTGTTCGGAAATTTTTTGTGGAACAGGAAAAGTTGCCTTATCCAATGGGAGTGGCAGCAGCTGAAACTGTTTTAACAGGTGATGAGGGTGGTTCAAAGGCCAAAACACTATTTGCCACGCTTGGTTTGGCAGCTATTTTCACAGCCATTCGGGATGGGTTAGGGTGGATACCCGGTATTTGGAACTCGACGGCTCTTGCTGCAAACAATATCTTTTTTGGCTTTCGGTTTTCGCTTATGAATTTAGGAGTCGGTTATATAATCGGACCTTTCTTGACAGGAGTTTGGTTCCTGGGATCCGTATTTTCGTACTTCTTCCTGATTCCCGTTGGAGTAGCTCAAGGCTGGTTTTCGGATGTGGAAGCGGCAAATGCCTTTAAAGATAGTCTTGGCATTGGATTGATGGTTGGCACAGGTGCAGGAATACTATTTAAAGGGATTTTACCTAAAGCCAAGCAACTATATGGTCCACTGATTAGCGGAAAAGCAGTGAAACAAAGTGACATCAATTTAAAATGGTCCCCAATTATGTTTGCGGCCGTTGCCTTTTTCTTAACCACCTTTACAGACATGACATTGCTTGCTAGTGTTTTAACCATTTTAGGAATTTGGATTATGACCGCAATGTCTGCATCGGTTACTGGCCAAACAAGTATTAATCCCATGGAAGTGTTTGGGATTATCATTTTGTTGGTGATTACATTTATACTTGACACGACAGTGATCGCAGCATTTTTAATTGCTGCTGTTGTGGCAATTGCTTGTGGATTGACAGGTGATGTTCTTAATGACTTTAAGTCCGGTAACATTCTGAGAACCAATCCGCGTGCGCAGATTATATCGGAATCCATTGGTGGGATTATAGGAGCGGTTGTCTCCGTTATTGTTCTGTTTGTTATGCATGAGGCATATGGTGCAATGGGGCCAGGCACGGATCTCCCGGCACCTCAAGCTTATGCTGTTTCAACTATGGTGGGAGGACTGCCTGATGTTACAGCTTTTTGGGCAGGTTTAGTTATTGGAATAGTCTTGTATGTGCTAAATATACCCGGAATGGTTTTAGGGTTAGGTATCTATTTACCGATGTATATATCAAGTACTGCATTTTTAGGTGGTTTAGTCGCCTTTATAGTATCAAAAGTTAACAAAGACAAGGATACCAAGGAACGCGGGTTGATTGTATCATCTGGTTTGCTTGGCGGTGAGGGCGTTGCAGGTGTTGCCATTGCGATTATTAGAGTATTAACAAGAGGATGAGACGGGGGGAGGTGGGTGTCTGTCCCACATCCCGCCGCCTATCGAAAATAGTGACAAATGGTACAGAATTTTGTATACTTTTGTCATAGCGATAATTTAATAGTTTAGTGGTATAGGTGATTTCTGTAAGAGGTTGTTCAAATAGTCCGGTAAAAAATGACACTTCGAATTTCTTCGTTGGCTTGCTTTTCCGTTCCTTGGAAAAGAAATACACTTTTCCTGCGTGCGATGCGGGTTCAGGGAAGCTTTCCTTGTGCTCATGTATTAAATGCATACATTCCGCTACTCAAAGCTGCGCCTCCTTGAACTTCTCGGTCCTTTTTATCCTCCTTTTTGAACACGAACTGTAATACGAAATCATAATAGGGAAGTTGGTGCGAATCCAACGCGATCCCGTCACTGTATTTGCAAGCTGGCTGCAATGACCACTGTACATTTGTATGTATGGGAAGGTGCAGTTAGTGATGACCTTAAGCCAGGAGACCTGCCTATTGCCATTTGTGCACCAAACCTACGGGGAATAGGAAGGTGTAAAGGGACAAGTGTTTTTGATTATGGTGGTTCTTGCCCTTTTACATACACATCTTCATTTCTCGTGAAGATGTTTTTTTTATTGTCCAGGTGACGAACGCGGGATAATGCGGGACAGGTTTATCAACCCGCGTCGTCAAACAAGGAAGGAACCGGGGCAAGGGGCCTGTCCTCCTGTCCCGAAAATTGGGGGAGATTATATGAAGAGGGTTTTGTTGTTTTTATTGGTGTCCATGTTTACTGCTGGGCTGTTAATTGGGTGCGGCTCCGGGGGTACGGACACGGGGAGTCAGGACCAAAGCACCAATGATAGTTCGGAACAGACGGAGGACACAGGGGAAACGGCGGAATCGGCATTTCCGTTGACGGTAACGGATGCCCTTGATAATGAAGTGACGATTGATGACAAGCCGGAGCGAATTGTTTCTGTCATTCCAAGTAATACGGAGATTGCCTTTGCGCTTGGATTGGGGGATGAAATCGTTGGTGTCTCCGATCACGATAATTATCCGGAAGAGGTAAAGGAAAAGGAAAGAATTGGTGGACTGGAAATGAATATAGAAGTCATTATCAGTCTGAAACCTGATCTTGTCCTTGCGCATGCGTCCAGTGCCGAAAGTTCGCAGGAAGGACTGCAACAGCTTCGTGATTCCGGTATTGATGTGTTTGTCGTTCATGATGCACAGGATATTGAAGGGACGTATCAATCGATTAAGCAGATTGGGAAGGTTACGGGTACCGAGGAAAAAGCAGCTGATATAGTCAGCGGTATGAAAGAGGACTTTGCTTCCATTAGCGAAAAAGCCGAAGCAGTCAGTGAAGATGAGCGGAAATCCGTCTTTTTTGAAGTTTCTCCAGCTCCGGACATTTACACTGCTGGTAAAAACACCTTTTTCGATGCCCTATTACAGGTTGTCCATGCAGATAATGCCGCTAAAGAACTAGATGGCTGGGTACCTATCGATCCGGAGGCTATTTTGGAAATGAACCCTGATGTGATTGTAACGACGTATGGAAGTACGGTGGACAATCCGGTCAAGAAAGTCATGAACCGGGATGGCTGGGGTGACATGAATGCGGTGGCGAATGAACAAGTGTATGATGTTCCTTCTGATCTGGTGAGTCGCCCAGGTCCCCGGCTGACGGAAGGTGCAAAGGAGATTGCAAAGGTTGTCTACCCGGAGATATTTGAAGAGTAACTATGTAGTTGCCTATGTGCTGTCGTTGGCATTCTTAATCATTTCCTTGCTGACGGCGGTATCCATTGGCAGTGTTTTCATTCCTATTTCCGATATAGTGAGGATTATTGGTGCACAGATTTTTCGCTTACCTATCGCTGAGGAAGTTGATTCCATGTATCGAAATATTGTTTTTGAAATTCGCTTGCCGAGAGTGCTGCTTGCCGGTTTCGTTGGCGGATCGCTTGCCATTGCTGGAGCGGTCTTCCAAGGCTTATTGCGAAATCCATTGGCGGACCCATACATTCTTGGTGTCTCTTCCGGTGCTTCGGTTGGGGCGGTTGCCACGTTGTTTTTTAACATTTCGATTCCGTTTCTAGGACTTTACACGTTACCGGTCTTAAGCATTGCAGCGGCCTTAATGACGATTTTTCTTGTACTGTTTTTTGCCAAACGGGTGGACCGGGCGATGCGGGTGGAGACCATTATTTTAACCGGAATTATTTTCAGTTCCTTTTTAGGTTCCTTTATTTCGTTAATTATTGCGTTTACAGGTGACCAGCTGCAGCAAATCATGGGCTGGCTGCTCGGGAGTGTATCCATGCGAGGCTGGAGTCACATCGGTATCATTATCCCGTTTTTTATCCTTGGATCCTTGTTATTGTTCATGAACAGCAAAGAATTAAATGCGCTCGCTTTTGGAGAAGAACGGGCACAGCACTTGGGTGTTGATGTACAAAAGCGGAAATTAATGGTCCTTGTTGCTGGATCCATATTGACTGGTGCGGCAGTGGCGGTTTCCGGAGCAATTGGTTTTGTCGGCTTGGTGATTCCCCATCTGACAAGGCGTTTATGGGGGCCGGATCATATTCATCTTCTGCCGCTGTCGATCTTAATCGGCGCTGGTTTTTTAATGCTGACTGATCTAGTATCACGAACGATTATTTCGCCGACTATTTTGCCAATTGGCGTGATTACTGCATTAATCGGTGCGCCCGCATTTGCATTTATTTTAATGAAACAACGCAATGGAATGAGAGGCGGTTTGTAATGCTGAAACTGGAACATGTCTCAGGCGGTTATGAGGAGCAGCCGGTCATTCAGGATATTAGTTTTTCCGTTTCCCGGGGCGAATTCTTTGGCATTTTAGGGCCAAATGGGAGCGGGAAAACGACCCTGCTGAAAATGATCAGTGGCTTGATTCCGTGTACGGCCGGGGTCATTCAGGTGGATAACAAGGATCTATTTCATTTTTCTCAGAAAGAATTGGCCCGGAAAATGGCCGTTTTGCCACAGCTTACATCCCATGCGTTTCCTTATACGGTAAAGGAAACGGTCGCGCTTGGGAGGTATGCACATCATCAAGGTTTTTTTCAAACGTGGACATCGGAGGATGAAAACGTATTGCAGACGGTTATGGAGCAGACAACGATAGCTGGTTTTCAGCACCATTCTTTACAGGAATTGTCAGGTGGCGAACAGCAGCGTGTGTTCCTCGCGCAAGCCTTAGCCCAGGAGCCGGATATATTACTGCTGGACGAACCGACCAATCATCTGGATTTAGCCTATCAGAAGGATTTGCTTGATTTGTTGAAAAGAAGTGTCCATAAGCAAGAGCTCACTGTTGTGTCGATTTTTCATGATGTCAACCTGGCAAGTCTGTATTGCGACCGGTTGCTTCTCATGCATGATGGACGAACCAGGGCGTTAGATATGCCGGATGGGGTGCTGACAGAGTCTGTGATCAATGACGTGTACCAAACCGAGGTGAGCAAGCATCCGCATCCGGCGATTGCCAAACCGCAAATGCACTTAATCCCTGCCGAAGCTGGTGAATGGCCGGGCGAGGGCGAGGTTATCATTGATTCCTCCATGTTGAACGTGACGCCGGAACATATTACTCTCACGTCGCCACTGCCGTTAAGGACCTTATCTTCGGGAGTGTGTGGAGCTGGACTAGGCTGGAATAGCTTCTTTGTTAATCGGCATGTGACAACTGATTATAATTGTTCGGATCATAAACAGGAGATGGGCGACTATCTTGTGCAGCATGGATTTGACCTTTCACGAACCGTTGGCATGATGACTGCCGTTCCATTGGAGGATGCTGCGTATCGGTTTCAGGAAAAAGAAACCTTTTCCCTCCTGACTGTCGTCACAGCTGGGGTTAAGAATGCAACGGACAGTGCAAGGCCATCCGAACAGCTTCTACCGACAACGAACGGAACCATCAATATTTGGCTGTTTGTGAACGGAAAATTAACGGAAGAAGCTTTTATTCAGGCGATGATGACCGCAACAGAAGCAAAGGCGCAGGCATTAAGGGAATTGGACATAAAAGATAGCAGGACCGATACGATCGCCACGGGAACGTCGACAGACAGCATGCTCATCGCTGCAACCCAGCACGGGGAGACATTGCCCTATGCAGGAACAGCGACGGAACTCGGTCAACTGATCGGCAAAAGTGTTTTTACCGAAACGAAAAAGGCAATTCGGCGGTATCAAGCGAGGACAGCATGATTACCAGAAAACCAATTGCTGATGGAGGCCTTACGTCAATGGAAAAGGGAAAATTGATCTTTGTTTCGGGAGGGGTGCGCAGCGGAAAAAGCTCGTTCGCCGAGAAAAAAGCTGCAGAATGGGGAAAGAAGCAGACCTTACATTTGAACTACATTGCATGTGGTGTCGCTTCTGACAGTGAGATGCGCAATCGGATAGCCCGCCACCAGAAAAGCCGGGCAAGCGCATCGATGAATTGGAAAACATGGGAGTGCCCGTATGAGCTAGCACGCATTGCCGGCCGGTTTTCGAAACAGGATTTGCTTGTATTGGACTGTGTGACAACACTAGTAACCAATTATTTATTTGAAAAAAATATAGTGGCAGCAACGGACGTGATAGACTGTATAGGAAGGGATATCGCAAGTCTTCAGGAAAATGCTGCCGGATTGATTGTTGTTTCCAATGAGGTTACGCAGGGAATCCCGTCCCGAGAGGCATTAACACGAAACTATCAATCCATACTTGGAAGCGTCCATCAAACCATTGTCAGCTGGGCGCATGCTGCCTATTTGGTGGAAAACAGTATACCGATCCAGAAGAAAGGGATAGCGGAATGAAGGGATTCATGATGCAGGGAACAGCTTCCGATGTGGGGAAAAGCATTCTCACTGCCGGTCTTTGCCGGTTATTTGCGAATAAAGGGTATGCTGTTACACCGTTCAAAGCACAAAATATGTCCAGTCATTCTGTACGGACACCCGACGGAAACGAGATGAGCATTGCCCAAGCCCAGCAGGCGGAAGCAGCTTTTCTTCTTCCATCTGTTTGGATGAACCCGATTCTACTGAAGCCGCGTGAACATGGGCGGACAGAGGTAATCGTTCTGGGAGAAAAAGTGGATAACATTCCAGGTGGCGATTATGGAAAAAGCTATGACAATCTGGTGGGGCAAACAACAAAGGAAGCGCTGCATCAGCTGGATCAGCAGTATGATTTTGTTTTTATTGAAGGTGCAGGCAGTCCTGTGGAGATGAATCTAAAAGACCGTGACCTTGCTAATATGGCTGTGGCGGAAATGGCGGATGTCCCTGTTCTCCTGGTTACAGACATTGACAGGGGAGGGGCTTTTGCGAGCGTTGTGGGAACGCTGGAATTAATGACACAGAAAGAAAGGGAGCGGGTAAAGGGGCTGGTCATTAATAAATTTCGTGGTGACATTTCCTCTTTTCATGCTGGAAGGAAGTGGCTGGAGGCATATACTGGAATCCCTGTACTCGGGGTGATTCCGCATATTGACCATCATTTGGCTGAAGAGGACAGCTTGAAGGATCCGGGCAGCGGCATGACGGTTCGGTCCGCTTTCCGAACGGCCAATCATGGACCCGATTATGACAAACTGGCTGAACACTTGGAGACCTATTTGGATTGGCAAAAGCTGTTAGCTGTTATGTCAGGTGAAACGTATGCGGGCTAGGTTAACGGGGATTTTGATTGGTGTTTGTATCAATTTGCAATTTTTCACTAGCATCCCGATGAAAAGGGAGCTTCCAATCAATCGTTTCTATCTTTCTTATGCATTAAGGACATTCCCTTTACTTGGATTCGTACAGGGTGCCATCTATGCTTTTGTTTTATATGTGCTTCAGTCGTATACACCTTTTTCTGATATGATCTTAGCGTTTGGTTTATGGCTGCTGTTGATTCTTTTGTCCGGGGGCATTCACTTGGATGGGCTCATGGATACAAGTGATGCCTATTTTTCCTACAAAGATGTTGACAAACGGCTGGAAATTATGAAAGATCCCCGGGCCGGCGCATTTGGTGTTCTGGCGATTACCGTATTTCTTACCGGGCGCTTCGTTATTTTTTATGAGCTGGTAAGACTGGCGGGGGAAGGGATTTATGTCCTGGTTATGCTCGTACCGTTACTTGGTAAAATGCTTATGGGTGCTTATCTGCAACTTGTGCCGTCAGCAAGAAAGGATGGAATGGCGTACCTTTTTCAGCAAGGGGCAGGCCGATTTTACTGGATTGTGTATGGGGGCTATCTGCTTGTCATGGGCATTGGAATCACCTTTCTGAACATAGACTTACTTGTACCGTACATGACGCTTATGCTGGTGATGGCTGCTGGAGGGTATATCCTTTCCGGAAAAATAAAGAAGCATTTTGGCGGCATTACAGGGGATACGCTCGGGGCTATTTCAGAAGGGATGGAGCTTGTTTTATGGATAACCGTTTGGCTGTTCTACGTTTTCGCTCTGGTGTAACAAAAGCGATTCCGGTTAAAAGGAGAAGAAGCTATGCACTTCATTACTGGTGGTGCCTACAATGGAAAGCGACAATGGGTCAAAAGATATTACACACTCGACCACTCGCTGTGGCTTTCCGCATACAATGGAAGCTTGCCGAATAAATTCGAACATACGGAACTGCCTTTTACCGTGATTGTGGAAGGTGTTGAGCAATGGATTTATAGGAAGATAGATTCTGTCTCACAGGCTGATAAACTGGTTGAAAATTTCATGAATGACATGGACCCATGGCTGCAATGGAAGGAATCGGATAGCCGGCGAAAGGTTGTCATCATTGGGACTGATATATCCAAAGGCATTGTACCAATCGATAAGCAGGACCGGCTTTGGAGAGACGTGACGGGCTGGGCCTATCAGGAGTTGGTGAGACGGGCAGAACGGGTGGATGTTATTTGGTATGGGATTGAACAAACAATTAAAGGATGGGAGCGCTGAAAATGCGACTATATACAAAATCAGGCGACAAAGGCAAAACAAGTGTCATTGGTGGAAGAGTGGAAAAAGATGCTATCCGTGTCGAGGCATATGGAACGATTGATGAAGTAAATTCATTTGTCGGAAAGGCTATTTCCGAATTGGATAAAACCATTTTCAACGATATTATTACGGATCTTGAGAAAATCCAGCATGAATTATTTGATTGCGGCTCCGAATTATCCAATATTTCAGCGAAGAGAGAGCATAAATTGACAGAAGAACCGATTACATACCTGGAGGAAAAAATCGATGAATTGATAGATGAAGCACCGGAATTGGAACGATTTATATTACCGGGCGGCTCGGATGCTTCTGCTTCCATTCATATTGCCAGGACAGTGACAAGACGGGCGGAACGATTGATTGTATCGTTAATGAAAGCAGAAGAAGAGATTTCACCCATTCCATTGAAATATGTGAATCGCTTATCTGATTACTTCTTTGCCGCCGCGCGGGTCATTAACGCCCGATTAAATGTCCCAGATGTCGAATACGAGCGAAGCGCCAAAGTATTCCGCGGCAGCAACAAAAAGAAATAAACGGGACATGGGGAAAGGCTTACTGTCCAAAAACATACGGATTTGCCGGGACAAGGAGCCTGTCCGTGTCCCGAAAAGGAGTTAAATGTGTGATGCGTCATCCTGTTACTGTACCATTTACGGCTGACGGGGAACTTGTCATTACTGCTGATAACAGTGGTGCAATTGGTGAAAAAAGCCAAGATGCAGTCAATGCACCGAATCAAGTTGTAGGCTATTATGCTTGCCGTGTTGCCATTATGGAATGCCTTGCTGTAGGAGGAGAGCCCCAAACAGTCGTCATGCATAATTTTACAAATGACGAAGCCTGGCATGACTACAAAAGTGGTCTGGACCAGGTGATGGAAGAATTGAAAATGAATACCATTCCACTTACTGGAAGCACGGAAAGTAACGTTTCCAGCCTGCAGTCGGGCCTTGGCATAACAGTCATTGGAACGAAGACAAAACAGGAAGATCAGAAACAATGGACAGGTGAAGAAGCATATGCAGTTATTGGAACACCATTATTGGGGGAGGAAGTCATCCATCAACATGAAGAAATTGCGCCACTTTGGCTGTTTCAGCATCTCTGTCAACTGGAAGAGGTAAAAGCTGTGTCAACGGTTGGGTCGAAGGGAATTGGATCCACATGGAGAGAATGGACGACAAGCGAGAACAAATTGACATGTGAGCTGGACGTGGAAAAATCTGCAGGACCAGCTACTTGCTTTCTGATCGCCTTTGACCAAACAAACACAGAAAAAATCAAAAAAATAGCAGGCAGCTACTTTCACGCTCTGGTGCCAGGGCGGTAGGGGCGTGCCTGTGGGTAGGCCTAGTGCCTGTCACCACCCGAATTTTGTCGAATGCATATCGTGCTTCAGCTTCGGGTTGTTTTATTGCTATAATTGTTTCTGGTAGGTTAAATTAGGACTCCTTAACAAGGAAAAGAATGACTAATAGAAAAGGTGCTAAACATGCAATCATATATCGTAATTGGATCCGGGATTCTCGGGGCTTCCACAGCGTACCATTTAGCCAAGCAAGGGGCAGACGTGACGCTGGTTGATCGGAATGATCCTGGTCAGGCAACAGCTGCGGCAGCCGGGATTGTGTGCCCTTGGCTGACCAATCGTCGTAACAAAGCTTGGTATCGCTTAGTAAAAGAAGGAGCAAAGTACTACCCCACGCTTATTCAGCAATTAAGGGCAGATGGGGAAACGGAAACTGGTTATGCCAGGGTCGGAGCTATAAATATTTTTGATACGGAAGAAAAGTTAAACAAAAAAATGGAGGTAGCCCTCGAACGCCGGGAGAGTACGCCGGAGATGGGAGAAGTGACAGCATTATCTCCTGCTGAAACGAAAGCATTATTTCCACCATTATCAGAAGAGTATGGGGCGGTCCATATTAGTGGTGCAGCTCGGGTCAACGGGGGCGATTTGCGTAACGCACTTATTCGTGGCGCTGAAAAAAATGGAGCAACTTTTATTCATGGGGATGCTTCCCTTATGTTCAGAGGCTCAAAAATTACGGGCGTATCCGTGAATGGGGAAAAATATAATGCTGATCAAGTACTGGTAACAGGCGGTGTGTGGGCCAAGGAATTACTGGAAGACCTTGGGATGCACTTTTTGGTGACCTCGCAAAAGGCCCAGATTGTCCATTTGCAAATGCCCCATACTGATACTAGCTCCTGGCCTGTTTTGATGCCTCCCTACAATCAATACATGCTTACATTTGGCGATGGAAAAATTGTTGTGGGCGCTACGCAAGAGAACAATGCAGGAGATGATGATCGAGTAACGATGGGTGGGATACACGAAATTACCGATAAAGCTTTAAAAGTAGCTCCTGGTTTATCCTCCAGTACGTATGTGGAAACAAAAGTGGGATTTCGGCCATTCACACCGGGATACTTACCGATTATTGGTCCGGTACCTAATATGGAAGGCTTACTTATCGCAAATGGCCTTGGCGCCTCTGGTTTAACAAGCGGTCCCTATTTGGGATTAGAGTTTTCCAAATTAGCACTTGGCCAACCGACTGACCTTGATTTAAACGACTACAACGTCGCTGGTGCATTTGTGTAGGTGGCTGGTTTGGGGGGCGGGTACCTGTGGTTTGGGTCTTAGGCCTAGTGCCTGTCACCACCCGAATTTTGTCGAAATAAATACTTGTGGGATGCTTTCGCTTGGAAAAATAAACTTTTTTCATACTATTCCCTCACGGGAACACTTGTTTGTGATCCCGGCCTGTGTTATAATAAATTTAGAAATACACCTCCGCAAAGTCTCCATCCTGAATTATTCATTGAAACTTAGTAGAAAAGTGCAATTGTTTGTCGCCCAAGCGGTTTCGCCAAATTACATTTTCATCAAATAAA
>NZ_JBHUNA010000033.1:0-56342 GCF_042685205.1 Lentibacillus juripiscarius | reverse complement strand
TCTAATCCTTTAAAAGTTAGTTCAGTGTAGTAATCTACACTAGGTGCGACTGCCCGTCGCACAAAAAAGCTTCGGTCATGCCATTGGGCAATAGACCGAAGCTTTTCTTATTTCCCTATTGATTTGTATTTAACCGGTCATTGACCATCTGACAGACTTCTTGGGCATTCTGACCATCAGCATTAATGACGGGACCGGCGATGCTTGCCGTTGACATACCCATGACATCTTTATCCTGTCCTGAAATAACACAGCAGTCACAATAGCCGGTATCCTCTTCCGAATGCAGATCAATGACCTGGTGCCCCATTTCTGCCAAGGCTTCCTTGACATCTGTCAGCGTTTCTTCCACACCAATTCGTGCCATTGTATATACCTCCTCCAGTCAGCAAAATGTTCGACCCTAGTTTTGTCCATTCTGGAGAAAGTATACGACGCATTATTGGGCAGAAATGGCGTTTATCTTAGCCAAAGCAGCGCGGACACCTGTTTCAAGTGACGGTTCATCGGGCTTTAGCTGCGAACTGTGCAGGCCAGACGGCGAATCCACTCCAAGCAAAAACATGATGCCTGGAATTTCTTTTCTTTTTTATGTATTAACAGCCTAACTAATCAAACGAATCCGGCACTCGCAACAGGCAGCCCTCACTGAAGATAGCTTATGGCAAACACCTTATAGCAATTGCCGGCAGCTTGTTTAGTCATGCCAATCAAGCATCACTTTGTATAGTAATCCCTTTTGAACTGTTTCAGAATGACACGCCTTGTCAGAATCCCGTCAAAATGATTTTCTTCATCCGCGACACATACAAATGGATAGTTAGTTACTGCCTTTAACCCGTCCATAAAAGAGTCCGACCTCGATAAACACGGGATATCAGTATTCATTGCTTCGTGTACGCGCATATCCGATAATTTTTCCGTTTCAAACCGTTCCAGACCCAATACTGCATTTAAAATTCGCGTTTTGCCTATCGTTCCGGCAAGTTTATAAGATGAGTCCAAAACCGGAACAGCTGAATACCCTGACTTCACTAAGATCAATAAAGCATGCTCCAGCGGATTATTCAGCTGTACATGTGCCACCTTCTCTGAGGAAATCATCAAATCATCAACAACAATATCCGTTAACTTTTTGTCTTGTGTTGCACTCATATGAAAACGCTCCTTCTCCATTACTTAAAGTGCTCTATACTATTTTACGCTAATAAAAGGAGTTGGTTCATTTTATCCATATGTACAGTTTACCATATGAAAGCGAAGGAAACATCTTTTCATGTTGAATAGCTTTGTACCTTTTCCATATCCTATTTCCAAGAAGTTCGGTTGTCACCGGACAAATTGACTTTGTATACACTGAAGATATATCAAATAAAAAAGAGGCAAGAGGGAAATGCAACTGTACACATATACAAAGAAAGAAGAGGTTATTCATGCAACCACTCATGGGGCAGGTGCATTGTTAAGCATCGCTGGGCTTGTTTTACTCGCTGGTGATGCATCATGGAGCGGGGACTGGCGCCGGTTCATTTCCGTTTTTGTTTTTGGCGGTACCATGTTCCTAATGTATTTGACTTCTACCATTGTACACAGTCTGCCAAAAGGAAAGTGGAAAGAATTCTTCAAAATTGCTGATCACGCTTCTATATATCTGTTTATCGCCGGAACCTATACACCGTTCCTGCTGCTGCAAATGCCGGGCAATCTAGGATGGAAAATGCTAGCAATTGTATGGGGAATTGCTGTGACAGGCGTCCTGTTTAAAATTTTTTTCATCAGCCGGTTCCTTATTTTGTCAACGTTCTTCTATATTTTGATGGGCTGGCTCATAGTGTTTATATGGAATCCGCTGACAGCAGCCATGCATGAAAATGGCGTTGTTCTGTTAATTGCCGGTGGCCTGTTTTATACATTTGGAACTGTCTTTTATTTGTGGCGGGGATTTTACTTTCACCATGCAATCTGGCACATTTTCGTAATGGCGGGGTCAGCATTTCATTTCTTCTGCATCTTTTATTATGTTATCTGAACATATCCACTTCCCTTGTGCCTGTGAATAAACAGACACAGGCACCCTGGCCCGCGGCTGTTCAGAAAGGGTACTGGTTGAGCCATTGCCCTCCATCCATGGTGACAACTTCCCCGTTGATATAGGCAGCTTTATCAGACAGCAGAAAATGAGCAAGTTCCGCAATTTCTTCCGGGGTTCCAAGTCGTTTTAATGGCACAGAATTGACCGTGCGTTCTGCCGCTTTTTTCGACTGGAACAATTTTTCTGACCCGCCTGTCCGTTCAATCGGACCTGGTGCTATCGCATTCACCCGGATTCCGTATTTCGATCCCCATTCGACGGCCAATGTACGTGTCAGGTTGAGCACTCCGGCCTTAGCAGCGGATGAGTGGGCAACACCAGCCCCCGCATTCCATGCATAAGTAGCAGTCATATTCAGTATTGCGCCCGGTATCCCGTTATCCATCCAGTATTTCCCTGCTGCACGGCTGCAGTAGAACGTTCCATTCAGTACAATATCAATGACAGCATTCCAGCCATTGACGGATAATTCCTCTGCCGGGGCAACAAAATTTCCAGCTGCATTGTTAACAAGATAATCCAAACCTCCGAATGTTTCTACCGTCTCCTCGATCATTCGCTCAACATCTGCAGGCTTACGGACGTCCATCACGACAGTAGAAAGGTCACCTTTTGCGATTGTTGTCAACTCTTCCTTGGCCTCGTTAAGCCGTTCTTCATTTCGGCCAGTCAGGACGACATTCGCCCCTTCAGCACTAAATTTTTTTGCCATCTGCTTCCCCATGCCACTGGATGCACCAGTAACTATGACTGTTTTATTTTCCACGATATCCCCCACTTTTCAGTATCTCTAGCTTCAGCATAACCCCAAGTATCTAAAAAGTCAAAATAATAGTCACTTGTAAAAAGCCCGTATTTTTTGCTCCGGCATATTTCCTGTCCACGAAAAATAGGTTATGATTATACCAGGCTAAATGCTAATACCTGAAAGGCAGATAACAATGAACAGACGCACATTTCTAAAACGAGCAATTGGAAGCCTGGCAGCAATATTTGGTGTAGGTGGTGGGACATATTATTATGCGCGCGATGTGGAACCCCGGATGCTCTCCATTCATGAAGAAGAACTTGCATCAGCCAAAATCCCCGTTGCTTTCGACGGTTTTAAAATCATCCAATTTTCGGATACACATATTGGATTTCACTATTCCCTTGATCAGTTTTCGAAGCTGGTTGATAAAATAAATGATGAACATCCTGACTTGATTGTTTTTACTGGTGACCTGGTTGATGAACCACACACCTATCACTGGAATAATGAACTAATCCAGATTTTGGAAAAGCTTCAAGCAAACTACGGTAAGTACTGGATTTACGGGAATCATGATCATGGAGGCTATGGTACCGATATTGTTAAAAATGTCATGGATAAGGCTGGGTTCCAATTATTGAAAAACTCGCATACATCCATCGAGCACAACAGCGGACAAGTTGTGCTGGCAGGAATTGATGATGTTATGCTGGGCAGGCCAGATCTTGAGTCAGCCTTAAAAGATGCAGACGCCGAGGCTTTCACGATACTGCTTGCACATGAACCGGATTATGCAGATAACACGATTCAATTCCCAGTTGATGTACAGCTTTCGGGACATAGCCATGGTGGGCAAGTGCGTTTTCCATTCATTGGCCACCTGTATACCCCGCTTTATGCACAAAAATATGTGCAGGGGAAACACACCTTTCAAGAGAACAACCTGACATTGTATGTAAACCGTGGCATTGGCACTACCCGTCTGCCGTATCGATTCCTGTGCAAACCGGAGATCCATGTGTTCCAGCTAAAATCCTAAGGGAGCACTCTCACAACCGGGCGATTCTTAATATACTTGCGAAATTTCCCCAAAACAATGCATGCATATTGAAATAAGACAGGCTATGCGGTAGGCTATTAGTAAGTGCAAACCATTTCATATAAATAAGAAAGGAGGAATTATAAATGAGTCAGAAAACTTTCATTCCACTCAATGAACTGGCAAAGGCATTGTTTACCATCAACCGCCATGCCAAAACAGCTCCAGAACCCCGGCATCTCTATTATATCAAGAAGGAATCCATTAACCGGCTTCTGAAAGAGAACCGCGCCGAAAAAATAGGACTGCACTTTTCGAACCACCCTAAATTAAGCAATCAGCATTCGACCCTTTTAGTTAAGGTGGGAGACTATTTCTTCCATATTCCCCCAGCGAAAGAAGACTTCAAACAGCTGAGTCATTTAGGTGAGCTGGACAAGCACTACCGGAATCCCCCGGCAAAGATGTCCCTGTCACAAGCCAAAAAAATCATCTACCGTTATATTGACTGGAAGCCGCCGAAACAGCGTCATTCTACCGGAAGAAACTATAAATCTGCCTGTTTCACCCCATCATCCCTCGGTAAGATAGACTGGCCAGCAAAGAAGACACGGAGAAACTCCAGGTCACGTTATTAAAATAGAGCGCGTTCTACGATCAGACGCGCTTCTTTTTATTCCGTAAGATTTGTTGAAGGACATGTGCGATAGCCAAGATCACACCGAAAAAAGCTAGACAGTGCATTACGGCCGACAGCAGTACTTTGTCGAAAACGGTCGTCAGCACAATCCCGGACAATATCAGCACGAGCATCACCAGGCTGCTCACCATGTAATTCAGGAATTTCGTTGTTTTTGTTGTAACAGCCCATCTGGTAACTGGGCGGATAATGAGATAAACAGCAATAATAGCGATAAAAATATAAACGTAGGCAGCATTAATTTCTGCCAGGAACCCCCCCAGTTTCTCCATCATTGTAACCATCTCCTTTTTCAATCCTTAATACCCAACATAGACGAACTGATTCCGTATTATACTTGAACATGTCTGCTATAATAGCAAAAACAATAATTTTGGCTGGGGGGGTTTTACATTGAATAAAGCATTCACCTATATTCTGCTGGGAGCATCCCTGTGGGGAACGATTGGCTGGTATGTAAAAAATTTATATTCGTATGGCTTCACACCGATGGAAGTAGTAACATTGCGTGTGACATCCGCGGCATTGCTGCTAGTAATCTACCAGGCTGTGAGGGCACCGAATAAATTAAAACTGACTTCCTTCCGTGATATTGGCTATTTTATCGGTACAGGTATTTTTAGCATTGTTTTCTTTAACTTCTGTATGTTCACGGCCATTAATCTGTCTACCATACCGACAGCGACGGCATTGCTTTATACAGGACCTGCCTTTGTCACTGTATTATCATTTTTACTGTTTAAGGAACCGCTGACAAAACCAAAAATCGTATCACTGATTGTCACGCTTGCTGGCGTTGCACTGGTCGTCGGCCTGATTCCGCTCAACCTGGAGACTTTCCAGCTCGCTAGTGTTCTATTCGGACTCGGTTCAGGCTTTGGGTATGCGCTTTACAGCATCTTCAGTAAATTTGCGCTCAAGAAATATTCAAGTCTTTCAATTACTCAATTCACCTTTATCGTTGCCGCTGTTTTTCTGTTGCCGTTTTTTCCCTATGAGGAAAAAATGCACCTGCTAACGGACCCGACTATCCTGTTTTATGCGGCCGGGTTAGGCTTTTTACCAACAGCATTCGCATATATTATTTATACATATGGCCTCAACCAGACCGAAGCATCCAAGGCTTCCATCCTGACAACCGTTGAGCCAGTGGTTGCGGCATTGATCGGCATATTCCTGTTTCAGGAGCCATTTACTGTCAACCAGATGGCCGGAATGGCCTGCATTATTGGCGCCGTCATCTTCATACAAGTTTTCCCGGAAATGCCCCGAAAAAGATTGCCATAAGTGATATCCATCACGACATACATGAAAGAAACCCGATATAGTGAATGTAAGCTTAATCATTAGGAGGGATTGACAATGATTGAATTTACCATTGATCATAAACCGGCCGAAATCGTGAAAGTGTTTCCAAAAGCGAGTGATCTGTTCAAACGCAACCGGATCGACTTTTGCTGCGGTGGTGACCGGCCTTTGGGCGACGTGTGTAAAGAGCGAAATTTGGATGAAGCGGCTGTTATGAATGCGTTGAACGATGCCTACAAAGACTGGCAGAAAGAAGATCATAAAACCGTTGACTGGGATGCTGTATCGGCAAGTGACATTATGGACCATATCGTCCATACACACCATGCCTATTTACAGGAGGAGCTTCCGGCATTAGGAAAATTTGTTTCAAAAATTTTCCGTGTACACGGCCAAAACCATCCGCATTTAAAAGAGCTGCACCGTCTCTACAACGATTTTAAAGTGGACATGGAAGAGCATACAATGAAAGAAGAGGAAGAAGTTTTTCCACTGATTAAGCAATATGAAGAAAATCCAAACGATGAATTGCTGCAAAAGATTCACGAAGCTAATGGCGGACTGGAAGATGAGCATGATGCATCAGGAAACATTCTGAAGCGGATGCGCGAAATCACGAACGGATTTGAACCACCGGCAGATGCATGCAACTCCTACCGCATCACTTATGCACGCCTGGCAGATCTCGAGGCAGACACATTCCAGCACATCCACCTCGAAAACCACGTACTGTTTAAAAATTTGGGGTGATTACAATCCGAATTTCCGGATATGCGGCGGGTGCACCGCCGGTTTCATCACAGAAAAAAGCAGGGAGCAATCCTAGTGCATCCCTGCTTTTTTATTATTCCGAAAATGGTTCATCCAGTGGACTTTATGTTATGATGAATGAAAGATTTAACGTTCCATTGTATCGGCGTTTTGTTTAACGACTCTTTCATCAAGACGATACTCAATTTGTCTTATTTTTTTATCGTCTTCCAAGAGCTCCTGCTTATTTTGTTTTACTAAGTCTTCAAAATTCTGATATTTCGGACGCATGATTATGCACTCCTTTATTTGTGTTCCATTATAGTATACCCTAAATCTTACCTTGCAAATCAAAATTGTTTGAACATTTTATAACATTTTATCAACGGAGGTACCTGTATGCGGCCGACTGCGAATAGCAATTATACAGTGAGCTAGTATATGATCAGGAAGGGCCGGGCGGTCCCGGCTGTCATGCGTGATACTTACAGGCAAAAGCATCCCGTTTAAAAACATGGGGCTTGCGGTCAATAAACCGGACGGAGCATTTTCACCTTTCCGGCATTTCCCGCTGGCAATTAATCATCTTTTCAGCTAGGGATAGATTTAGTACGGAAAGAAAAAGTTGCATTGGTTTCAGGGAGTTCGTTTTCTTCCATTGGGGGAAGGATATATGAGGCTCTCCTATGCTTACAGCATGAATAGAATTAAGGAAGGGCTTCATCGTCTTGAATCCTATTTGAAGAAAGAAGCCATAATTTAACAAGCATCCGGCTGTGCTACTTTACTTTTTCAGCTGCGTTCTGACTTTTCATTGACTCGTAAAAGTTCAATAGCTTGTCCAATTCCTGGCTTAGCATAATAGACTCGTCGCTTGTAAAACCTTTTTCCATAGCAACTGCAGTCATTTCATTACGCAAACATTCGATACGTTTTAAAAGCTTTTCTGCACACATGGTGAATGCTCTTGCACCTCCTTCTACAACCTATTTTACTGTAGCATATCACAACAAAAAATGACAAGTTTCAACTGGCAGAGGGGGGATCCAAATGTACTTTAAACGAAATGAGTCCTATCGTTTTGTATTCAGGCAGCCGATTGACGGAAAGTTGTCCAAAACAGAAATAGGCAATACCGTGACCGCAAATGTACAAATACATGATGTGAGCAGCTACGGTGCCAAGGTATCCTGCCCAGATGCTATGAGCCTGCAGGAACATACCAGAATCTCGCTTTTATTTCATCTGAATTCATCCTACTTCCACTCACCTGGCACCATTGCATGGGTCAAAAGGTTCCACCAGTCATTGGAGCTTGGGCTGCATCTGGATACAGGTGACGAATACAGAGAGAGAATGACTTCAGAGCTGAAGCGCATTGCCAAACAGGAGAGGTACAACAAATAGGCTTATTCATCACAGCAGCAGGAAAGGATGTTTTCAAGTGGAAAAAGAAAAAAAGAAAAACGAGTGGCTGGAATGGGGTAAAGCCATCCTGATTGCGGTCATACTGGCGTTATTTCTCCGGACATTCGTATTTGCAACATCGGTTGTTGACGGTGAAAGTATGGAACCCACCCTTGAAGACGGAGAAACAGTTCTCTTTAACAAATTCACCTACCTGTTCAATGAACCTGAACGTGGGGACATCGTGATCATAAAAAAACCATTAAAAAATTATGTCAAACGGGTTATAGGCATGCCGGAAGAAACCATAGCAGTGAAAAACGGCGCGTTATATATTGACGGTAAAGCATATGAACAGGCATTCACCAGCAATGAGCGGCTTCAAAGCACTGGCCGTTTTGGTCCTATCAAGATCCCAGAAAACAGTTATTTCGTGATGGGTGACAACCGGGCAATAAGCAAGGACAGCAGAAATGGACTGGGCTTCATACGAGAGAGTGAGATTATTGGAAAATCGGAGTTTGTCATTTTCCCTTTTAACGAATGGTCTTTGACGAAGTAAGTGATAATGTGAAACTTCAATTGATGGGAATTTTTTATCTCCCACTGATTGTTAGTTGAACGAATCAGGAATTTACGGGCTGTTTATCCCCCACCTCACGTTTCCGGCTTCCCCACGTTTAGAGGTGGGTTTTACAGCCTATTAATGCGTGAAAAAGTGTAAGGGGCAGACATCCAGAAGCAAAAATCAGCATCAGTTGACTTTTCCCGATTGCGGATAATTGGCCACGTCTGCTTGTCTGGCCCTTATCATGCTGTCTGCAGTAATATACTGCATTATTCATTATCAAAGATGCAATAGCCAATATTAAGCACAAGCAATCCAAAGCAAACGACGCCAAAAACGGTTTCCCACACTTCCATGTACGTATACCTCCTTTACGCAATACCTATATAAGCTTACACAACATATTCTCTTCATTTCTATCATACCAATTCCCCCATCCAAAATAAAGCGAAAATGTGGTAAAATAAAAAAACAAATAACTTGCTGGCAACAGACAGCGCCATCAATAAGAAGACAGACGAAAGCAGGTATAACCATGCATCATTGCCCATATTGCGGTACAAAAGTTCTGGATGATGAAGAATATTGTCTGAATTGCGGCAAAAAGCTGCCTGCAGACAGACAAGAACGTCTTAAAACGAAAAAGTCATTCAACAATTACTGGTATATCCCGATAGCCATTTTCGCTCTCTTCCTTTTGGTTTCGGGCCTCTATTATATCTTTTTACAGAATCAATCAGCAAAGGCTGCCGAAATGTACCAAAAAGCAGAGGCTCATGCCATGGAAGGTAACTATACGGAGGCAGTCGACTCATTGGAGCAGTCAATTAGCCATGATCAGAGCTTCCAGCAGGCAAAAGATGCACTTGAATTCGCACAAAAAGCTGCAAGCATTAAAAACGACATGGAGAAAGCAACAGGCCTGCTGGAAAAAAAGGAATTTCAGAACGCATTGTCGCTCATTAACGAAGCGGAAAGCAGCATCACGAATTACAACGGTGAGGCCGTTACACAACTGATTGACAAACTTACAGCCAAGCGTGGCAGCATTAAACTTGCCCAATTAGAACAAAAACTGAGCCAGGACCCTGGCATCGATGATTTAAAAGTTCTGTTATGGGAGGCTGATGCAATCCAATCTGATGAGGCTGATGAGATGATGACTTCCATCCGCGAACAGATTGTAGACTATATTTTTTCAAAAGCAAGCGAACAGTTAAATAATAACCAATTTTCGGATGCCCTGCTGCTTGTAGAAGATGGCTTGAAGTATGCACCCGATTCCGAGAAACTCCTTAGTCTCAAAACGACGATTGATAAGGAAAAAACAGCCTTTGAAACAGCACAGCGGCAGCGGATTGAACAAGCCATCAATTCTGCAGAAAAGGAAAAGAAGTTAAACAAGAATGAGGCCATCGAACTTGTTTCCGTTAGTACTGAACGTGGTGACAAAGCAAAATTGGCCGTGACAGGCAAAGTGAAAAGTGGTGCAACAATACCGGTAAATTCGATACTGGTTGAATACTCCCTGGAAGCAAACGGTGAAGCTCTTTTAACGAACGAGGTTTACGTCTATCCTGACACCCTTTATCCGGATGAAACTGGTGAATTTGAATTTACACATTATGATATTGACCGTAAGAAAAAAGACATTAGCATTAATGTGGACCGGATTAAATGGTACACGGATCCAGACCAATCACAATAGGGATAAGTTGAGGTGAACATATGAACAAAAAACAGCTTGGTCCGATCATCGTCTCGATTTTTCTTGTTGCAGCCGGCTCCTTTGTCCTGGTGCTTATACATGATAAATGGCAATTTAATAATATCAAAGTCAGTAACCCGGCTATCAGCAAAGTGGAAACAGCCACCCAGGAACTTGACTTAAAATCCATCATTCATACGGCTGAAAAAAGTGTTGTACAAATTGAGGGGCAGAGCGAGCAGACGACCGTGACTGGATCTGGATTTCTATTCAACGAAAAAGGGGACATTATTACAAACGCGCACGTTGTCAATGATGCCGACGTCATTTATGTCCGGACTGCCAATGGTCGTATTTACCCAGCGGCGGTAGTTGGGACGGGTGAAAGCACAGATATAGCTGTTATCCGAGTGCCACAGCTGGCCGGACAGAAATCACTGAATATCGAAACAAAGAAAAAAGCGGAGACAGGTGATGAAGTCATTTCCCTAGGAAGTCCGCATGGCTTTCAGAACACCGTCACACTTGGAATAATATCAGGAACAGAACGTAATTTTACCGTTGACGGCTTTGAATACCAGAACGCCTATCAGATTTCGGCCCAAATAACGGAGGGCAACAGCGGCGGACCACTGATCAGCCGAGAGAGCGGCAATGTAATTGGGATAAATGCTGTAGGCACAAATGATGGCACCCTTGGATTCAGTATACCTATCGATGACGTTCACAAGCAGCTATCGACCTGGTCCAATGAAGCAAAAAACGAAAACCTGGAATTCGGAAAAACAGAGGATATCGACAGCACAGAAAACACCGAGCAGCTCGTGGAGGATGCGGAATATGTTGCTGACTACTTTCTGGAAAGCATCAGCATGCGGGATTATGTCGGGGCTTATACCCTGCTCGGAAGCAAGATGCAGGCAGGCGTATCCTACTCTGACTTCCGGGAGCGATTTATCCATTATGTTAACCTGGAGTACTCGGACTTAGAAAGTAAAGCCACAGATGACGGCAGAGTGGAAACGTCCTTGTCTGTAACAGCTGAAAAAAACATGCCAAATGAAAAGGAAACGAAACAGGAAACGTTCACCTACGTGTTCACCATCGGACACGAAAACGATCAGCTCAAAATACTGAAGATCAGCAAGTCATCAGACGATGGCGAATGAATTAGCACGATAACAGACAAACCAGCTTGTACATAGATTCGTGCAAGCTGGTTTTAGCATTGATAGGCCTCTTATCCGCCATCATCAATAGGCACGAACTTCCCCCTTAAACCATCGTTTATCCAATAATGATTTTCTCTTTTGGATAATGGTATTTCCCTTCTTTTTTATTACTTTTGAAGATGAATAAAAACGTAAGGATTCCTATTCTTCCGATGAACATTAATATCATAATAATAATCTTGCTGAAGGACGACAGGTCGCCCGTTATTCCAAGTGACAGACCTACTGTACCAAAAGCAGAAGCCACCTCGAAAAGTATCTGTGCCAGGTCAAAAGGTTCTACAATGCTTAAAATGATGGTCGCTGTCAGAACAAAAATAATCGCCATTAATGTTACGGTCACAGCTTTCATCAGATCCTCTTCATGCACTTCACGGTTAAATATCCGGATATTTCCCTTTCCTCTCGCGTATGTAATAATAAAAATGACAACGAGGGCAAAGGTAGTTGTCCGAATCCCTCCTCCTGCACTGCTTGGGGAAGCACCAATAATCATCAAGATTGACATAAACAAATGATTCGGTTCACTTAGCTGGCTCACGTCCATTGTTGTCAGCCCTGCACTTCTCGTTGTAATGGACTGGAACAAAGAGTAGAACAGTGCCTCATGCCAGGATTTACCCGCAAAGAACCCGCTAATATCCAAAAGCATAATAAATAATGTGCCAACAACAATTAATGCGAGAAACGTCAGGGTAGTTATTTTGGTGAACAGCGAGAAGCGGAGCGTTTCCCGTTGTTTTTCCCCTGCAAATAAATGTTCTTTCACTTCAATCAGGACAGGATAGCCAATCGCCCCGAAAATGATCAGCAGCATATTGATGAACTGGACAAAATAATCATCTTTAAACAGCTTCAGTGATTCACCGGTTATATCAAATCCGCCGTTTGTTGTTGCACTGATCACACCAAAAAAGCCTTGAAAATAGGCTTCCTTTGCTGTCGGAAAGTACTGGAGGTAATATGTCCCCAAAATGATGAATCCGATGAACTCAATCGTTAAAATGACGAGCAGTATTTCCCTGACGAGCCGGACAATTCCAGAGAAAGAGGTCTGATTCTGGTCGGCCATGATCAGCTGCCGTTCTTTGATACGGATTTTCTTTCCGACAATCATCCAAATGAACGTTCCAATTGCCATGACACCCACACCGCCCAGCTGCAGGACAATCGCAAGCAGAACAACCCCTGTCGTACTGAAGGTGTCAGCAATGGTCAGCGTGGACAGACCCGTCACACTAAGTGCACTGACAGCGGTGAACAGAATGTCAATGAACGGCGGATTCACCCCATCCTGGTGCGCTGCCGGCAGCGCCAATAGAGCAGTGGCCACGATAACCGCTATAAAATAGAATAAAAAAATCATTTGTACCGGGGATAGTTGTTTTACCCAGCTGAAAATGGAATGCTTGAACATATTGTACTCCTTGGTGCCTATATTAATTATGTCGGCTCACCGCCGAAAAACTTAATAACATTATAGCAGGCAAAACCATAGATTGCCTCTATTTCAGGAAATTTTAACAGACTTTTTACTAACCCAGTGAATTGGTTAGAAAAACTCGGCATTCACCTATCTTTAGCGAATACCGAGTTTTTTTATAAGACCAGCCATAGTTTAATGCTTTCTGACGTAATAAAGAAAGGTTAGGCATCATGGCTAACCTTTTTCAGATCTTTTCTTTAAATTTTTGCATCAATAACTGACCCTGATATCCCTCATCAATCAACGCTTGCAGTTTCTTTTCAATAATTTCTTTATGTTGATCAACGATAGTTCCCATGAAAAGCACATTGATTTGATTGCCAATGTCATTTATCCCAATAATAGACGTGATGAATGTGGCCGGCTCATTGCTTTCTTTCGTTATTTTCACCTGCAGCAGCACTTCTTCTTCGCTGTGGCGCAGATCCTGAAAGAATCCATTATGGGATTGTTCAAGATAGGCCTCAACAACCCATCTGTTCTGTTCATCTTCACGGTTAATGATCAGACCGTCAAGCAAGGGGATATCCTTCTGCAGCATATCTGCATGATCATTATCAATAACTTTCAGCGATCGGAGCTTGAACGTTTTCATTGCGCATCCCCCCTGTCAGCCACCGATATAGGACATTTCAATTTTTTTCCGGTTTTTGCGCGTTTCTTCCGAGCGCTCTTCAGAGTAGCGGTCTTTCCGTCTCCCCCACAAGTTGGTTAGTTCCTCCTGCAGTTGATCATCGGTCAGTTCATCGCGCAGTTTTCCCCGTATATCAAAGCCATCTGAAGCAAAGAGACAGGTATAAAGTTTCCCGTCAGCAGACAATCTGATTCGTGTGCATGTTCCGCAGAAAGAATCGGTAACAGAGGAGATGACCCCTATTTCGCCTTCCCCATCTTTATAGCGGTATCTTGACGCAACTTCCCCGTAATAATTCTCTTCTGCAGGCTCCATTGGCATTTCCTGATCAATCCTGTTAATGATATCTTTTTTGGAAATGACGTGTTTGAAATCCCAGCCATTATGGTTTCCGACATCCATAAACTCTATAAAACGAAGGATAATGTCTTTTCCTTTGAAATACCGCGCCATTGGCAAAATTTGACTGTCATTCATTCCTTTTTTGACGACCATATTGATTTTTACCTGGAGTCCAGCTTCTCTGGCAGCCTCAATCCCTTTTAAAACAGGGCGGGTCACTACTCCTTTGCCGTTGATTTGCTTGAAGACCTCATCATCGATCGCATCCAGACTCAGATTCACACGCTCCAGTCCAGCAGCTTTCAGTTTTTTAGCCATCTTGGGCAGAAAAACGCCATTGGTTGTCAATGCTATATCGTTAATGCCGGGAATTCGGGCCAGTTCTGCAATCAATTTATCAAGGTCCCGGCGCATAAGTGGCTCACCGCCTGTAATACGGATTTTCTCCACACCAAGCTCGGCAAACACTTTTGCCAGCCGGATGATTTCATCAAAACTGAGCAATTCCTCTTCAGACAGAAAGACGTAATCCTCACCAAATATTTCTTTTGGCATACAGTATGTACACCGGAAATTGCACTGATCAATTACCGATATGCGGAGATCTTTGAGCACTCTTCCAAAATGATCTTTAATTGGTGCTGGTTTTTGTTCCACAGAACCACTCCTTTTAGAGGTTGCTTATCCTCTTTTTGAACCGCACTTTGAGGTTTAAAATTCACCCTGGCCTTCCTGGTCTTCCAACAAAAGCACTTCTACTTCATCACCGGCTCTAAATCCGCGTGTGCCCCCTGGCAATACCATCAGGGCATTTGCATACGCCAGCGACGTCACCACATTGGATTTATCGATTCCCGACGGCTGCACATGAATCCGCCCATTTTCATATGTGACAGAGCTGCGGACAAACCGTGTAAATGGATTTGCCTTTGGAAACTCCTCCAGTAACTCCGCCTTCACCCGCCTCAAAAAAGGGTTCTGGTTGCTGAGGCTATGCTGCAAGAGAGGCCGGACAAACAGTTCAAACCCGACGTAGCAGGCAGAAGGGTTTCCGGAAAGGCCGTATAATAATTTATCACCAAACACCGCTGCGGTAGTTACACTTCCCGGACGCATGGCCACTTTATTGAACAGCACTTCCGCACCAAGTTTGTCGTAGATAGCCGGCATAAAGTCGAAGTCACCGACCGAAACACCGCCAGTCGTAATCAGAATATCAACTTCGTCCATTGCTTTAAATACCGTTTCATAGCTCGCCTCGAATTCATCCTTAAGCTTGCCGAAATAACGATAATCAGCACCGGAACGAGTTATCTGTGATGCTATCATGTACGCATTGGAATTGCGTATTTTGCCAGGCTGCAGCTCCTCATCCACATCAAGCAGCTCCGTACCTGTAGCAATGATTCCAACTACCGGTTTCTTGCTCACTTTTACTTCACTATATCCAAATGTCGCTAGAACAGCTTTTACACCAGGGTTAATAATTGTCCCCTTTGGTATCAGCAATTCTCCTTTGGCTACTTCAGAGCCTTCCTCGATAATATTCTGTCCCGAATCCATTTTGCGTTTAATAGACATATATGGCTGTTCATCGTTTTCATATGTCTGACAAATTTCAAACATTGTAATACAGTCCGCCCCAGCAGGGATTTGCGCACCGGTCATAATCCGTGTCGCCTCCCCTTTATGAAGCTGTTTTTCCGGTACCTGACCTGCCCCGATGTGCTCAATGACCTTAAACGATACAGGCTGATTCCGTCCAGCCCCCTGTGTATCTTCCGAGCGTATAGCAAACCCGTCATAAGGCGATTTAGGGAATGACGGGACAGGATGGGATGCAACAACATCTTCAGCGAGTCTTCTATTGTCACAATCCGTAATAGCGATATATTCTGTATACCCGTCCCGCCTTTGTTCCCAAACACGGTCGATTGCCTCTTTAACTGGAATAGGCTTTCGCAATTCTGCCATAAAACATCAGACCTTCCATAACAAGTCGTTATCCTCAGTTTAACAAAAACAGGCATAAATTGATATCATCATTGCCCCCGGTATAGCTGATAATCGTTGTGAATTGAACATATTGTGAACATGGATCGGAAAATCAGGATTACATTTTTCATGAATCTTTAGTAAAATGAAAGCAATTACATAAAAGGGGGCTGCCGAATGAAAAGATTTAGCTGGCTTCTGGTGCTGGTCCTGTTGGCTGCCTGTAATGATGAACCAGCCATTGTAAAAAAGGACGACAAACCGGAGAACCCGGCAAAAGATCCAAAAATCGTCGAACAGGAAAGTGATGAGCAGGAAAGCAAAGAATTCATCGAGTTTACGCTGCCGGACGAGGAAGTGCTTATCAACCTGGAGATGGTGCCGATTCTGGATGCATATTTGCAAGGGGTGGAAAACCGGGATCAAACAATCGAGGACATGGACATGCAGCACATTAATGCCGATAACAGGAACCTTTATCTGTTGGAATTTTCCTGTACCGATGGTTTGTGCTCGTATTTACTGCTGGACCGGACAAATAAAAATCAGACCTATCTTGTTGCAGACCTTGCTAAATCTGTATCAATAAAGTTATCACCCGACAGTTCCAAAATCCTCTTCCACTTCAATCGGGAACAATCAGAGCTGCCAGCTTCCAACATTGTTGTTTTCCACTTGGACAAATGGAAATCAATGCCGCTTGCCAACGTAACCGGTGAGGAAGATGTTCTCGACTATACCTGGACGGTCTTAACAGCTAAGTGGGCGGATAATGACAGGATTAAGGCCACTATCCCGGATATGGATAGCCGGTCAGACGAGGCGATCCAGCAATGGGAGAACAACGGCCGGCTAACAAAGGAAGTCGAGTTCACATTGGACACCGATAATTAAAAAACAGCACCGCCATTTGGTCGGGTGCTGTTTTTATTCGAATACCAATTTTTCCTCATGCTGAATCGTTACTTCTTTTTTCCCTGCTTTGAATACTGATTCACAAAACAGCATATGTTCTCCTTCATTGGGTGCTTTAAATGTTTTTGGATCCTGCGGGTGGTAAGTGCTTCCTTTCTTTAGAGTTTTTGCCACTGTGCTTCCCGTATAGTCATGGTTACGGCGTTTGAAAGAGAGGGAAATTAGTGGTGTCTGGTGCTTTACGGTAACCGGGTCTTCCCCAGTATATTGGACCGACCGGTATACCCGAAAACCTTCATCCATTCTTTCCACCTGAATATGCATGACAAAGTCACCTTTATGTATTTCTCTTGTTTTCCCGCTGGCAAGCTCTGCATCTTCAAGTTCGTAATATAAGTACAGCAACAGAAGAAGAAAAACACAAATAATAATTATGGCTTTAGCTGTTCTCTTCATTGGTATCCCCCATTTCCTACTATATAGGACGAATGAACCCCTCCAAAAGTTTCCAAAAATTTTTTAATGAAAAGGGAAAAAATAGAAAGCATAAATAAAGATATTCTTTGAAAAATAAATGGTGAAGCACAACGGAAAAAAACATTTCCGTATGCTTTACGTTACCCTAAGGAAGCCTACCACTGAAGGAGGATACCGATGACCGTTTCAAGCCAGGTTAAACAAACGTTAGCAGGTTTAAAAAGCGCACAAGCAAGCTTTGAGCAATTCGCTCTGCAAACAGAAAATAAGCAAGCAAAGCAGCTTTATGAAAATGCCGCTCAGCAGACACAAGGTGTATTGCAATCGGTAGAAACACGCGTACAACAGATTGAGCAGGAAGAACCACAGTACAAAGGATTTTAAATGACGAGGCTGGCTGTCCAGCCAGCCTCGTCCAAATCTTGGAGGTAACCAATGAAAAAGGCATTTCGACTTGTACTGACACTCGGAATTATCTTCATCCTGATAAGCTGTTCAGCACAGGACGACACGTCAAAGGGAAATTCGGATAATACCGATTTCAAAAAAATTACATCGACAAACACCAGCAGTCAAACTGTTGCCAATCAGGCTAAAGAAAAGCTGCAAAAACGAGAAGGAGTTACATCGATTCATGCCGTAAATACGGACAAACAACTTATCATTGCATTTGAAATCGAACATCATAAACGTTTTCAATTAGCATCCATAAGAAAAAAAGTGCACAAACAAATGGAAAAGACATTCCCTGAACACGAGGCAGAAGTGTCGACGGACAAACGGATCATTCTTGATCTTCAGGAGCTGGAAAAGAAAGTCGACAAAGGGAAACTGTCAAAAAAGCAACTGAAAAAAGAAGTCAAACAACTGGTTAAACGAATGAAAGATAAAACTTAAAGTGAGCGTGATGGACCATGGCAAATAAGAAAAAGAAAAATTTACCGCCGGCTGCACAGCGATATCAGGAATTTCAAAAACATAGGGAAACGAAACGCCCCCTGTTAAAAAACTGTGTAAAAGCATTCTTTGTGGGTGGTTTTATTTGTTTCATCGGCCAAATCATCTCCACCATTTACGTCTATTTCTTTGATTTCACGGAACAGACGGCCGGCAACCCGACAGTAGCAACACTTATTTTCATCACGATGTTTTTAACCGGGTTTGGCGTCTATGACCATATTGGACAATTTGCCGGGGCTGGGTCCACCATACCTGTTACTGGTTTTGGGAACTCAGTTATCTCAGCAGCGATTGAACACCGCTCCGAAGGCTTCATATTAGGTGTTGGCGGGAACATGTTCAAACTGGCTGGGCCTGTTATTGTATACGGCGTTTTTTCGGCATTTGTCATCGCTCTCATCAAAACAATCATCATACAATGGGGTGGCTTATAATGTTGAAGGGACACCGGACATGGGTTTTTGAAAATCAGCCAGTCATTATTTCAACCGGAACCGTTGGCGGTCCATTTGAAGCAAACGGCAGAATTCCGGAAGCTTTTGATATTTTGCATGACGATATGTGGCTGAAACAAACATCATTTGAGAAAGCACAACGGACCATGATGGAAGAAGCATGCCAGGTCGCTGTCAAAAACAGCCTTATTCAGAAAGAGCAGGTGCAGTTTTTCATAAGTGGTGATTTGATCAACCAAATAACACCGAGCAGTTTTGCAGCCAAGACACTGGATCTTCCTTATTTCGGCTTATTCAGTGCTTGTGCTACATCAATGGAAAGTCTTGCACTCGCCGCATTCCTAATAAATGGAAATGGGGCAGATTATATTTTGAGTGGCACAGCCAGTCATAATGCCGCAACGGAAAAACAATTCCGGTATCCGACAGAATATGGCGGACAAAAACCGCCAACCGCCCAATGGACTGTAACCGGTGCCGGTTGTGCACTCGTTGCGAAAGATGGCATCGGGCCTAAAGTAACCTCCGCTACCATCGGTAAGGTGGTGGATATGGGGGTGACGGATCCATTCAACATGGGTGGTGCAATGGCTCCTGCCGCTGTGGATACGATTGAAGCACACTTACAGGAACTTGGTGTGGATGCTTCACACTATGATTTGATTATTACAGGTGATCTTGGTCAGGTTGGTCAGGAGGTTTCTTTGGACATGCTGCAGAAGAAAAATATTAATGTCACCAAGGAAAACTACAAAGACTGTGGACTGACGATTTATCGTGAAGATCAGCCAGTATTTTCCGGCGCGAGTGGTACAGCAAGTTCTGCAGTTGGGGTTTATGGCCATTATTTGCAGATGCTGAAAGAAAAGCAGCTAAACCGTATTCTTATGGTAGCAACCGGAGCACTGCATTCTCCGCTGAGTGTGCAGCAGAATGATTCTATTCCTTGTATTGCACATGCAGTATCAATTGAAGCAGGAAGTGATACATCATGATTTTTTTCTGGGCATTTGTTGTAGGCGGCATTTTTTGTGTTATCGGGCAAATTATGTTTGATGTATTCAAACTTAATCCAGGAGTCGCATTAACCATTTTTGTCATAACTGGCGCTGTTTTGGACGGGCTTGGACTATATGATCCGCTAATCGACTTCGCAGGTGCCGGTGCGACTGTCCCAATAACCAACTTCGGCAACCAGCTTGTCCACGGTGCCATGCAGGAAGCAGAGCAGCATGGCATCATCGGTGTAGTGACAGGCATATTTGAAGTCACCAGCGCCGGTATTTCGGCAGCTATCATTTTCGGCGTCATCGGTGCCTTCCTTTTCAAACCTAAAGGATAGGAGGATTAGTCATGACCGTCAGCTCGCAAGTGAAAGGATGTTACGCTTCGCTGAAGAGTGCTGATGCTACACTTGAAACACTAGCAGCTAAAACAAGCAGTCAGGAAGCGGAGGAAGCGTTCCGACAAGCAAGAAATACAGTCCGAACCGTTAAACAGGACCTGGAACAGCAAGTCATCTTTCTTACCAAAGAAGAACCGCAATATAAAAGCTAAAAAGGTTCATTTACGCGACAAGGAATGTCGGGGCTGTCCTGCCGCTACGCCTGCGTCGAAACAACATGGAAAAGGATGGATACCATGCCAGAGTGGATTGAAATTATTGTTCGTTCAACAATTTTATTACTCGTATTATTCATGCTAAGTAAAGGCTTCGGCAAGAAGAAGCTGTCTCAGCTTACAGTCTTCCAATTTATGCTCATGATTGTCATTGGCGGCATCGTTGCCATGAGTGTGATCAATCCGAATATCCCTATTGCCTACGGGTTTATCGCACTGGCCGTCTGGTTCATCATTCCATTTGCTGCAGAATTTATTGCGCTTAAAAGCAAACGGTTCCGTGACGTAACAAAAGGTAAAGGTACAGTATTGATTCAAAACGGCAAAATCATGGAAGATAACCTGAAAAAAGAGCGTGTCACAACAGACGATTTGCTCAGCAGGCTGCGCAGCAACAATGTTTTCACAGCCGCTGATGTCGAATTTGCAGTAATGGAACCAACCGGGGATGTGAATGTACTTCCTAAAAAAGAAAACCAGCCTGTCACTCCTAAGATGCTAGGAACAAAAGTGTCCCCATCAAAAGAACCCCAAACAGTCATTATGGATGGAAAAATGCTATTAGAGCCATTAGCAAATGCTTCCTTGAACCCTAATTGGCTGGAAACTGAACTCGAAAAGATGAATGTCAGCATTGAAAATGTTTTTCTCGGTCAGGTTGACAGTGATGGACAGCTAACAGTCGATTTATTCGATGATCAACTTTCTGTACCAACCCCAACGGAAAAACCACTTCTTCTGGCTACCCTGAAAAAATGCCAGGCGGATTTGGAGATGTTTGCGTTGGAAACAGAAAACAAAGAAACCAAAGTGCTGTACCAAAAAAACAGTGAACGGCTTCAGCAGGCTATTAACAAAATAACGCCGTACTTAAACTGAGAAGACCGTGTTACAATCCCGGTGGTATCCATCTGCATCCCAAAAAACAAACAGGCACCCATTATACCGGGTGCCTGTTTGTTTTACTCGTCTATATGAAGGGCAACTTTACCAAATTGTTTTGATTCTTTTACATAATTCATCGCGTCAGATGCTTCACTGAGCGAAAATGTACGATCCACTACTGGATGCATCTGGTGACTTTCCATGAAATCCAGCATGGCATGTAGCTCCTCCCTGCTGCCCATGGTCGAGCCAATCAGCTGATACTGTCCATAGAAAAACGAGCGCAAATTAAGCTCAATCGTATCTTCTGTCGTTGCACCAAACGTAACGATCCTGCCGCCTTTTTTCAGCACTTCCAAAGAACGGTTGAATGTCGCTTTTCCTACACTTTCAATAACCAAATCAATCGTTTCATCCGCCAATTCTTCCGGCCAGCTGCTGTTCGTATCAATGGCACGATCGGCACCAAGTTCTTTTGCCTGTTCCCGTTTTGCTGTACTGCGGGAGCTGACGATGACACGGGCACCTGCTTTTTTAGCGAATTGAATAAGAAACGTCGCTACACCGCTTCCTGCTCCTGGAATGAATACTGTTTCACCCTTAGCAGCTTTTCCCCTTGTAAATAATGCTCGATACCCAGTTAAGCCTGACAATGCAAGCACTCCTGCTTCATCCCATGACAAGTGTTCCGGTTTCTTTTCAAGTTGCTCTGCAGACAGCACAATGTATTCAGCGAACGTCCCATTGTCAGGCATCCCTAAAATCTCAAATTGTTCCGGTGGTGCATCACTATTTTCATACCAGCCAAGGGACGGATTAATAATTACTTCATCTCCGACAGAAAATTCGGTTACACCCTCGCCGACCGAGTCAACCACACCGGCACCGTCCGAACCAAGAATAAGTGCTCCCGGTTCTTCCCCTCTGCGGCCAGGGATAGAACAATCTCGCCGGTTCAATCCTGCCGCTTTTATTGCGACCGTAACTTGTGCATGGTCAGCAAACGGTTTGTCCATTTCTTTCTGTTTTAATTCCCCATGTTCGTGTACAAATGCTTTCATAGCCATTGGCCCTCCTCATAATATTTACTAAATGTATGGAGATGCTGTTTTTCGGTTATATCATGTGAAAAAAGTGGGATATAAATTTTCTCTTGTTCCGCAAATGTCTCTTTGATGAGGTCCAGATACTGGTGTTCATGAGTTTTTCGTTTCTGCAAAAATTCGCCATCGGCATCTTTCGGCAGTATTTTGTTGACGATCAGCGTTTTTACGTGCAAATGATAATTGGCCAGTAAGTCAATTGCTTTTTCGGTTTCCACAATGGACAAACGCTCCGGGTTAATAACAAATGCAAAACCGGTCACCCCGTCATCCAGAAGAATCTCCCGTGCCCTTGCAAAGCGTTCCTGGCGTTTTTTCAGCACATCATAGATCGGGTCCTCGACAGGCTCACCATCGTTCAGCAGCTGGCTGTAGTTTTCATTCGTTTTATTCCGTTTTTGCAGCATTCCTTCAATCCAGACTCCCATCAATTCAGGCAAGGACAAAAGACGGATGGTATGGCCTGTTGGTGCTGTATCAAATATAAGCTTATCATAATGTTGCCTTTCTTCTAAAATAATTGATATTAATTTATCGAATAACGCCGCTTCATCGGCACCAGGGGATGCTTTTGCTGTATCCAGCTGGCGGTGGACTTCTTCCATCATGCCGGAATGCACGACATTGCTGATATTCGATTTCACTTCTTTTATATAGGTGTCCGTCTCTTTCTGCGGATCGATTTCAATGGCATCAAGACTGTCGGCTACTTTGGTGACCGTGCCGCCGATCTGCCGGTTAAAAATATCACCCAGATTGTGGGCAGGGTCCGTGGAAATAAGCAATGTATGAAAGCCATTCAGCGCTGATTTCCAGGCAATTGCTGCCGCAGATGTGGATTTGCCTGTCCCGCCTTTGCCGCCTGCAAATATAATTTTCTTCTCTAATACTTTCATCATGCTAACTCCTTTTTCATCATCTTTGTCGGGTTTCTGGTCACTAGCAGCAGCGGATGCCTGTCAGTGGTGATTTATCCATTCCCATCCGCAAGTGCCAGTCATGAAACTGTTCAATCATGTATGGATACAATTCCAGTGTATAGTAATAAACCGGATTCGGGATGCCGAGCATTTCTGAATATAAGAGCAGGAGGAATAAGTCATCCTGATCCCGGAGTTCCCTGGCTATTTCCTGGCGATGCGGCATACGGAGTACTTCTTCATAAAATGCCGCGAGTCTCTTCAGCTGGTCCAGCATATGATCACCCCTTTACAAAACTGTCCCAGTAGTTAATAAAGCGAAAGAGTGCCAACATCTGTAACATTGGCACCTTCGCAACTTCACTATTTCGCATGTTTATCCAAATCATCCGGTGTTTTCAGGTTCTGCGTTAATGAGCTGAACGCTGTCAGCACAATCCAGACGGCAAACACAAAGATAATTGCGCCCAGCACGAACAGCAAAAGTTTCGGGTCACTGCCGAACCATGACCATTCAAACAGCACTTGTTGGAACATGGCCCATAATGTCATAAACATCACAAAGATCATTGGTATCAGTGTCACCAAATAGTTGCTGCCCCGTCTCTTCAGCCAAATAGAAATCAAAAGCAAACTGATGCCAGCAAGCAGCTGATTGGATGTACCAAACAGCGGCCAGAGCAAGTAACCGCCTGACCCAAACCCTTTGGATCCTTCCGGCAAGAGTACCAACACTGTGCTGGAGATAACCGCTACCGATGTGGCCACATGCATTTTGGAAAGCGCCGGCACTTTGTATTCCGCACCAAGTTCTGCGATGATATAGCGCATCATACGGACTGATGTATCCAGCGTCGTTGCTGCAAAGCTAACAATAATTATCGATACAATCGTCCCAGCAATGTCTGGCGGGATCATTAATCCTGTCGCCAAAGCACTCGCACCTTCAACAAAGACATTCAGCCCAGCTTCGTTAGCCGCTGGAAAACTGCTGTAGGTCGCCAGAAATTCATCGGTACTTCCAAAGAACGTGACAACAGCCAAAATCGATACGAGAGCAAGTGTACCTTCACCGACAGCACCAAAATATCCGACAAAACGTGCGTCTGTTTCTTTGTTAAGCTGCTTGGAAGATGTTCCGCTTGAAACGAGACCGTGGAACCCGGATATCGCACCACAAGCAATGGTGATGAATAACAGCGGGAACCAGGACGTATCTGCACCAGGATTCGTGATTGGTGCTGTAATTTCCGGATTCGTAAACAACAGACCAAGGTATAAAATGGCCAGACCGACGACAAGCTGGTGCGAATTAATAAAATCACGCGGCTGTAAGAGCTTCCAGACCGGAATGGTGGAAGCGATATAGACGTAAGCCATTAAAATAATAATCCAAATCAAAAACGCGCTATTAACTGCACCCATGCCGAATAAACCAGCACTACCCTCACCGCCAAAATACCGAACCAGATCAATTTGCAACACTTCCGCTCTGCTCGCAACAATCGCCGCCAAGTACATAACGGCGAGTGCTATCACCGAGGGACCCAGCATTTTTGCATTCCGCTTATAAACGGCATAACCAATCCAAATAGCCAGCGGGATCTGGATGAATACCGGAATAACACTTGCCGGGTATGAAACAAACAGATTAGCAATTACCCAGGCAAAAACAGCATTCACCATCAATACGAGAATCAAAATAATAAATAAGAACAGCATTTTTGCCCGCTGGCCGACCAGCTTGTCTGCAAGGGTCCCGATGGATTGTCCTTTATTGCGTACGGACAGGACGAGCGTGCCAAAGTCATGGACACCAGCTGCTAAAACAGTGCCCAGCACCACCCATATCAATGCTGGTAGCCAGCCCCAATAAACGGCAATTGCCGGTCCGAGAATTGGTGCCGCACCAGCGACAGAAGTAAAGTGATGTCCCCATAAGACAAATTTGTTTGTCGGCACAAAGTCCACATCATCCTTGTACTTGTGCGCCGGCGTCACATAGTTTGGATCAAGCCGGAAGATCTTCTCGGCTACCAGCTTGGAATAATACCGGTAGCCAAGCGCAAAGACCACCAACCCGATCACTGCTGCCAAAATACCACTCATTCGCCTCTCCTCCTTTTAATTGGCAGAAACATCAGAAAATTGTAGGTATCCCATTAGAATATATGCGGAAACGCTTTCTAGTACAACTTCATTTTACTATAAATACAGATAAATTTAAATATTTAAAACCCTAATTGAAAGATAATTCTTAGAATAGTGTTTCTAATTGCTTAGTGCGAGTGAAAGAAGGAAGATTTTGCTTATAAGGAGCTTATTCACAGATTATACTCCCGAACGTCATAAAAATCCTGACAGCGTCACGCACTGTCAGGATTGAATTTATGCCTTTCCCATCCCGCGCAAAAACTGCAGCAGCATGGTAATACTCCGGTTGATTTCCGGGTCTTTCAAAGCTTTCAAAAGATCCATGTAAGATGTTTTCCCCGACGCTTCTGATGCCGCAGCCTCTTTAACTGCATGATTCATGCGGTCCGCAAAATACTGCAGTTCATCCACATCGAGCCTCCCTGCAAGCTGAAACAGTTTTGTGAGGTTTTCCACTGGTGCTGCATACTCCGGCTTATTCAGCTCACGCATCACATTCACCAGTGCATCTTCCCGATGTTTGACAAGGGCGTTCATCATATCAAGTGTTTCACTCTGATTGAGTGCCTCCAGCAAGTCAATTCCTTTCAAAATCGCTTCCTTATTGTCACTGACCGCTGCTGCCACTTCCTCCAGATTACGCTGGCGAATGGTTTCTTTAGGTACTTCCATTCGCTTTATTTTCGAAAGTTTCTCAGCCATTCTGCTTCACCTGACTTCCTGGAAAAATATAGTCATCGCGTTCCCATTTACCCTCCACACGGACACCAATTTGTGGCTGCGGATTGCCGCGCCGGTAGTTGTTTGGCGGAAGCGGACTTTTACCTTTTTTCTTGATGACTTCCATCCTGACCGCTATTTCTTTATAGGCCGGTGTATCCGTATCCTTATCCACACGATTGTCAGTCAGATAATTGACAGCGGTTTTGCCATTGTCATTCAGAGGCAGGTACAGTTCGTTGCCGCTGACCCGATCCGTCACATGCACCGTCCCGGTCACCTCACCGGTTCTCGATACCAGTTTCACTTCGGCGCCTTCGTTAATTCCGCGTTCTTTTGCCAATTCAGGCGAAATTTCAATAAACGCTGTCGGCATTTTGCTGGTGATGGCCGGTGACTTATACGTCATATTCCCTTCATGGAAGTGCTCCAGCACCCGGCCATTGTTTACATGCAAATCATATTCGTCATCCGTGTCATAGCGCAGTTTAAATTCAAGCGGGTAAAATGTCGCCTTGTTATCATCAAACGGAAATCCGTCCGTAAACAGCAGTGGTGTATCCGTACCATCAGCCGCAACCGGCCACTGCAGACTGTCGTACCCGGTTAGTCTGTCGTAACGGACGCCGGCAAATAACGGTGCCAGTGACGCCGCTTCATCCATAATGTCCGATGGGCTGGCATAATTCCAGTCATACCCGAGCCGCCTGGCAATATCCATGATAATTTGCCAATCCGGGCGGGAATCTCCGACAGGATCAAGCGCCTGATAAAGCCGCTGAATGCGTCGCTCCGTATTGGTGAAGGTCCCTTCTTTTTCCAGGCTCGGAACCGCCGGTAAAATAACATCCGCATATTTTGCCGTCTCGGTTAAAAATAAATCCTGCACAACAAAGAATTCCAATTTTTCAAATGCCGCTGTCACGTAATTGATATTGGCATCCACAATACCGGTATCCTCGCCAAGGACGTACAAAGAGGCCAGCTCCCCTTCATGGATGGCACCAATCATTTCATGGTTATCTTTGCCGGGCTGTGCGGGTATCTCTACCCCCCACGCTTCTTCATAACGGCTCCGAACGTCATCAGCGGCAACTTCTTCATATCCCGGGAAGAAGTTCGGCATGCTGCCAAAATCACTGCAGCCCTGGACGTTGTTGTGCCCTCTTAATGGATAGGCACCTGTCCCTTCCCGCATATAGTTGCCGGTCACAAGCAGCAGATTGGAAATGGCGGTACTTGTGTCACTGCCAAGCTGGTGCTGGGTCACCCCCATCGCCCAGCATACCGCGAGTTTCCCGACGCTTGCAGCCTGTTCGGCAATAGCCATCAAATCTTGTTTTGCAATGCCGGTCATTTCTTCCGCGTAATCGAGTGTAAATGGCTCCAAGGATTGTTTGAAATCCTCAAACTTGTTCACCCATTTGTCGATAAAAGCGCTGTCTTCCAAACCATTGTCAATAATATATTTCGTCACAGCTGAGAGCCAGACGAGATCGGTTCCGCTTTTCGGCTGGAAGAACCGGTCCGCGCGCTGTCCCATCTCATGTTTCCGCAAATCAAACACGTATAGCTTCTGTCCAAACAACTTTTGCGACCGTTTAATCCGTGAAGCGAGCACAGGGTGTGACTCAGCTGTGTTGGATCCAATCGTTATCACCATATCTGCCTTGGCGATGTCATCGATGGAACCGGAGTCACCACCATGCCCCACCGTACGGAATAGCCCTTTTGTTGCCGGTGACTGGCAATAGCGGGAGCAGTTATCGATATTATTAGTGCCGATTGCCTGCCGGGCCAATTTCTGCATGGCGTACGATTCTTCATTGGTTGCTTTCGACGAAGCGATGAATCCCAGTGCATCTGCACCCTTGGCAGCTTTGATTTCCTGAAAGCGCCTGGCGGTGTAATCCAGTGCCTCCTCCCACTCCACTTCAACAAACGACTCCCCATCACGAATGAGCGGCTTTGTAAGACGTTCTTCTGAATTTACGTAATCCCAGCCAAACTTCCCTTTCACACACGTGGAGATACCATTGGCCGGTGAATCGTGCTGCGGCTCCACTTTCAGTACTTTCCGGTCTTTTGTCCATACGTCAAATGTACAGCCAACACCACAATATGTACAGACCGTTTTCGTTTTTTCGATGCGCTCCTCACGCATGGCAGCTTCCGTATCAGAAACGGCAAACAATGGTCCATATCCGGGCTCCACAGTCTTCGTTGCATCAATCATCGACCGGAGCAGACCTGGTTCGTGGTCGGTCATATAGCCTGCCTCGCCAACCATCGACGTCTCCATCAGGGCATTACACGGACAGACCGTTACACACTGCCCGCAGCTGACACATGAAGACTCATCAATTGGCGCGTCTTCATCCCAGACTACTCGCGGCTGCTTGCGATCCCAGTCAATCAGAAGTGTTTCATTCACCTGAACATCCTGGCACACTTCCACACATCGTCCGCACAAAATGCACTGATCCGGGTCATACCGGTAAAACGGACTGGAATTGTCAATTTCATAAGGTTTCGGTTCGAACGGACGAGACTGATGTTCAAGCCCAAACTCCTGAACCGTATTATGAATCTCACATGAGCCATTATTGTAATCACAGACGGTACAATACAGCTCATGATTCTCCAGAATTCTGTCCAGCGCCTCCTTCTGTGCTTCATTCACATGCCCGGGATCCGTTTTAACACTCATGCCTGCCTTCACCGTTGTCCCGCACGCACGTACAACATCACCATCCACCTCCACCATACAAGTGTCACATGTCTGGACAGGTCCTAATGCCTCGTTATAGCAGATCTGCGGAACAAACGTACCAGTCGTGTTAATCAGATCCAATAAATTCTGCTCCGGTGCTGCCAAATACTCTTCCCCATTAATGGTCACAATGACATGGTCCTGATTTGCCACCTTTTCCCCTCCCTAAAGCAAAATCACTTGCACATCCCTTTTTAAAAGTTTGTATTTTAAAAATATTATAACATAAACAGAGAAAATATTAACATATCAGCTATAGTTAAGATATATATTCCTGTCCCTCCATCATTTGAAACATACTAGTAGGCGCTATTTCCTTTTTCCTCTTTCATTTGCCGCATAACCACTCTTATCCAGATGGAAATCAATAGAGAAATAATGTGCATAGCCCCAAATATAACTAAAACCAGCTGATAGCTATTGGTCGAATCATAGATTAGCGACAGCACCATAGGCCCAACAACACCGGCTACTGCCCAGGCGGTTAAAATATAGCCATGAATCGCGCCCAGCTGTTTTGTTCCAAACAAATCCCCAATGTAAGCTGGAACGGATGAAAAACCCCCTCCGTAACAGGAAACGATAGCATACACAAGAATTTGAAATAAAATCACCGAAGTTATAACTGGTAGCAAAAAGTAGGAAACAATGCCTGTAATAAAAAATATCGTATACACATTCGGTCGGCCAATATAGTCGGAGATAGCAGCCCATCCAAGTCTGCCAGCGCCATTGAAAAGTCCCATGATCCCTACCATCGCAGCTGCCGCAACGGCTGACATACCGGTAATTTCCTGACCAATTGGAGATGCAACAGAGATGATAGCAATACCTGTGGTAACGTTAAGAAACAGCATCGTCCATAACATCCAGAACGGTTTCGTCTTAATAGCCTCATTGGCTGTCATTTGGGAAAGGTCTTCTTTTTCTTTCTTCGGTTTATCAGCTTTGTCAACCCGCATTCCTTTTGGTTTCCACCCCTCTGGAGGCGGTGCAAGATACTGCGATGCAGCCATCATGATGATCAAATAACTTGCTCCCAAAATATAAAATGCGTTGGAAATACCAACTGAACTGACCAGAGCCTCACCGGCCGGCCCGCTGATAAGCGACGCAAAGCCAAAGCCCATGATCGCAAGCCCCGTTGCCAGCCCCCGGTGATCCGGAAACCATTTTACAAGCGTTGACACTGGTGCTATATAACCGATCCCGAGTCCAATGCCACCAATAACCCCGTAAAAGAAATACATTAAAATCAATGATTCAAAAGCAGTTGCCAAGCCAGTTCCCATCACACCCACCCCAAAAAACAGAGCGGATAACATTCCGGAAATGCGCGGACCCCTTTTCTCCACAAACTTCCCCATGAAAGCCGCCGAAAATCCTAAAAGAAAGATTGCAATACTGAAAGCAAGGGAAATCTGACTTGTGCTCCAGCCATACGCATCAGCCATCGGGTTTGTAAAGACACTCCAAGCGTACGCCGATCCTATACAAATATGAATACCTACCCCGGACAAAGCAATGAACCAACGATTTTTAACTTTCTCCATGTTTCCCCTCCCGCTGAATCAATCCATTGATGACATGCGTGATCACATTTTATGTTTATTTAAAAATGCTGGAGAGTATGTAGTATTTTCATGAAAGAATAAATAATTAACTATTGATGTAACAATGAGCGACTGCTACGGGAGAAATCCTCCACTTCGGGCGTTCATCACGCCAATGAGCGACCGTAGCGGGAGAATTCCTCCACTTTCGGGCGTTCATCACGCCAATGAGCGACCTCTGCGGGAGAATTCCTCCACTTTCGGGCGTTCATCACGCCGATGAGCGACCGCAGTGAGCTTCTTACTCCACTTTCGGGCGTTCATCACGCCGATGAGCGACCACAGTGAACTTCTTACTCTGCTTTCGGGCGTTCATCACCTATATCCATTTATTAAAAGATTCAGTGCTTAAACGACCACATATTTTGATATTAAAAAACGCTTGGATAAATAAGGTCTATCCAAGCGTTTTTGTCAGTTCATTTAATTGTTAAAATCCTGCTAAGCGATAGGTGATTTGATATTTTTCACAGTAAGGGAAATGCTCAATGAATAAATGCCTTTTTTCTGATGGACGTTCAGTACAGTTTCCCTTGCCTGAACAGGATTGTGGAAATCTTCATTACAGCATGAATATAACAGTTTTGCCGCAATGGGAATGGATCCCCGTAAAATTGCGGGTATATCGTATCAAATGTTGCTTTCATCTGATCAGTCAGCCGGGTATACACTTCCTTTTCACTCAGGAACTGCGTTTCTCTTCCCTGCAGCCACTCCAGATACGACACAATGGCACCACCGGCATTGGCCAAAATATCCGGAATGATAATGACACCATTGTCACTTAAATACGTATCCGCTTCACTTGTCATGGGTGCATTGGCTGCTTCCACGATGATCTTTGCTTTTATATCCTCCATATTATTCCGTGTCACCTGTGATTCCAGCGCTGCCAGCATCAGAACATCGGTATCCATTGTCAGCAAATCATCTCTGTCCCTGATTTCTGCTTTGACTTCTGCTTCTTCCAGTTGTTCCTGGTCCACCGGCAGATCCCCGCCATTCTTTTTCACAAATTTCACCAGGCCGGGGATATCGAGGCCATCAGAATTATAAAGCGTCACGTTCCGGTCGCTGACGGCCACAATGTTATTATTTAAATAATCACACTGGTATGCCTCTAAAGCTGCGACAGACCCAACATTCCCGAAGCCTTGCACGGCAATCGATAGTTTTTTGTCAGCGTGATCGAGTGCGGTTTGGGCAAATTTATTATCGCGTTCAGCCAGCCACTTCTCCTGCTCCTTGACGAAATCGTGCAGCATGTAGCGAAGGGAGAAATACACGCCTTTCCCGGTTGCAGCACTTCGGCCAAGGGATCCACCATTCATGACACTTTTTCCGGTGAAGCTTCCCCTGTACGGTTTTCCCGGCTGGATGCTTTTATATTCGCCCATCATCCAATCCATCTCTCTACTGCCTGTTCCAACATCCGGTGCCGGTATATCTTTATCAGGTCCGATGATTTCACTGAAGTACTGGACATACTTTTTGCAAACCAAGTTCAGTTCTTTGACTGAGTATTCCCTTGGGTTGATGATTACACCGCCTTTTCCGCCGCCAAACGGGACTTCGTGCAGTGCATTTTTCAGTGTCATCAGGGCTGCCAAATTTTCCACTTCCTCCTCTTTGACAGACTCATGAAACCGGATGCCACCCTTATACGGACCCAAAATGTTATTGTGCTGGACACGGAATGCCGGGACCCGCTCCACTTTCCCGTTGTCACGGGTGATGCGCAGATACGATTTATTAATATGGTTCGGTGTTGACAGAATTGATGCCAGTGAGGAAAAGGCCTTTTCTCGTGATTTCCCTGTTAGTTCCGGCAGAAATCCATCATCATCCATGAGCGCATCCAATGATTCCTGAATAATAGTTCCTGTATTATTTCCCATAAAAAACAGCCTCCATATTAAAATAGTGGTACGTCTACTATTCCATACCCGTTTTTCCTTTAATTTCAACATGATAGCTGTGACCGGCTAGAACAAGAACAACGCTAATGCTGTCGATAACAGCAAGCCGAAAATGACCGGTACAAAGTTTTTACGGACCAGATCCATAACGGATACACCGCAAAAACCGGCAATTGCAATCAGCGATGACCAGGCAACAATCGTTCCGCCACCGGTCCAGATGGAGCCCATTTGTCCGATTGCCGCAAGCGTCCCGGTATCAATGGCTCCGTTTTGAAGAGATGCCGCAAGTGCGCCAGTTAGCGGCAAACCGGAAAATCCAGAACCATCAAGCCCGGTGATGATGCCAATAATCAGCACGCTGAATGCAGAAAGGAATGCACTTTGCGGCAGGAATTCCTGCGACGATTTGACAAGATCAAACAGCAGGCCTGGTGCGTTTTCATCCATTCCGAGTATGCTTCCGGAAAAATCAGAGCTGCCAAGGAAAAAGAAACCTGCAATGGGGATGACCGGGCCCATTGCCTTAAAGGCAAACACGAAACCTTCTGTTATGTGATTAGTGATATAGTCCAAAGCATTCTGGCGGCCAAACGCCACTGTTGACAAGAGCAGCAGAATAACCGCAACACCACCGACAAATGCCGCGCCATCGCCACCTTCAAACCCGGACATCCGCCCGGAATAAAGCTTCGTGTACATCATGTAGGCGACAACAGTGGTCAGGGCAACTGGAACAAGAACGGCGAATAGTTTGCTCCATGCCTTCAGATGCGTTGCTTTTGACTTATTTTCGGATTCTTTAGCAGTTTGCATTTGATTCATTTCAATTTCATTCATTTGGTCATCTTTGGAGCGGATCGTCTTGCGGTAGAGAAAGTAGGCCAGCCCAATCGCTGCTATCCCTGCTATTAGCGAAAGTACAAGCGCCCTATCCGCGACAAGCGCCGTATCAATCCCCGCCGATGTGGCTGACAGATTCGGAGCCACCTGCACAATGTAGTCCGAAGACAGTGCCATTCCCTGCCCAGCCAGCGCAACTGCAACCGCCGCCGTCATAGCAGGAAGGCCGGATCGGATAGCTGCAGGAACCAGCAGTGCACAAATGAGCGGAACAGCCGGCGTCGGCCAAAAAAATAGAGAAATAACGTACGTTACAGCAATCAGTACAAAGAAGGAAACATGCCCGTTGATCATCAGCTTCTGAATCGGCTTAATCATTCGCCGATCAGCGCCAAGGTCTCTGAGCGAATGCAGCAACGCCATCATAAAGGTGATAATGAGGAAAATATTGAAGAGTTCTTTGGCTGCGACAAGGTTTGCGTTAAATATGGCGGTAAATCCGTCGATAAGACTCCCTTTGTAGACCCAGGCAATGACAAACGTGCCAAGCAACGTTGGCAGAACAACACCTTTGCGAAAAATCATGGTCAAAATGATGATCAGTGTAAAAATACCATATAGCGCATGGGATATGGTCAGTTCCACATCAACCACTTCCTTCCTTTCTCGACTGTGCTATAGCCTATGCACAGGTGAAAGAAGCGGTGCAACCCTTGTCAAAAATACACACCTATTTACGAATCTTAAGAACGCTCAGGAAAGAATTCGAGGTCTCAACTCATTTCGATCCATTCTCATCGGCGCAATCATTGCACATCAGTTTTCCGTCCTCATGAACGCCGTCAAAAAACCCATTCTCGCAATAGACATTTTCACCACATATCTGGCACTGGCCAACCAGTTCGCGCATGAAATCACCCCTTTAAAAAGTATATCGAAAAAAACGACCCTTTGTATACCAAAGAGTCGCATGTTTGCAGAATATTCTTCATTACGATGGTGATGTGAGCGGTCCGAACGTTATGCTGCCTGCACTAATGTCCTCGGCTGTTTGTGGAACAGCAGGAAGACAGCAATCGAGCAGATGATAAAGGACGGGATAATATAGGATACATTATACAGGAATGAATATAACCAGACCGATTGTCCCTCCACTGCCGATTCAAAGAACACAACACCGGCCGCGAAATGGGCTGCAAACCGAAGCATGCTGCCAAGGAATGCCCCAAGTGTAATATAAGTCAGGTACGTTTTCACATGACCGGATTGAACCGCTTCCTGTATCTGCTTTGCAAAAACACCGGCAAAACCAATCACCGTAAAGGCCAGCATATAATCGATAAGACCCTGGACCGGATGCAGTACATATCCTGTACCAACGGCAACCTGCAGAATTCCCCACAAAAAGCCCGATAGCAAACCACCTTTAAGCCCCCACCGGAAAGCAACGATGAAGACAGGGATCATCGCCAGTGATACAGAACCACCCTGTGCCCAGAGCTTAATAGATAAAAACGGAATAATGTCCAGCAGTAATGCCAGTGCTGTAAAAACAGCCACTTCAATTAAAAACAGCGTGCGATTGGAACGCATCAACATTCCTCCCCTTTGCAGACGGAACCATTCCGCCTATCATTTTTTGAACACAAAAAAAGCAATGCCAAGGGGAAGCTTCCTGATGGGAAATTCCGCTCACACTGCTCTCTATTCCATCAAAAAAGCCGCCATCCCTACGCTAGCACTAACTAACAGGTTCGAAGGGTCTGAACAGCAAACTGTTCACTCTCAGCCATCCGGCTCCCCTTGAAGGCTTCTAACCTATGCTTTTTTTGCTGGTTTCAGAGGTTGTTCAAAAAGTCCGGTAAAAATGACACTTCGAATTTCTTCGTTGGCTTGCTTTTCCGTCGCTCATGTATTCATTTACATACACTCCGCTACTCAAAGCAGCACCGCCTTGAACTTCTTGGTCCTTTTTATCCTCCTTTTTGAAGCCACATTTTCAGTATAACGCATTATTTGCAAAATAACAAACACTTTCTGAGACAGGTTTCGGGCGGATCCCATCGGACGGGAACCACACGGAATCATGCTTCTGTCAGCGAAAGAAATTCCTCTACATCCTGAACACATAGCTTTATCGCATTTTCCCAAAAATCTGGCTTCGTCAAGTCAACGTTCAGATGTTTGGCCGCCAGTTCCTCCACGGTCATCCGGCCGGTGTCACGAAGTAAGGCGATGTAGTCATCCTCAAAGTCCCCGTCCGATTCCTGGGCGTGTGCATAAATCCCCAGGCTGAACAAATAGCCAAATGTATACGGGAAGTTATAGAATGGCACACCGGTAATGTGGAAGTGCAGTTTGGACGCCCAGAAATTCGGATCGTACTCAGAAAGTGTTTCACAATACGCTTCTTTCTGTGCGTCGACCATCAGTTCCTGTAGCCGATCCACAGACACCATCCCTTGCTTGCGCTCCTCATAAAAGCGCTGTTCAAAAATAAATCTGGCATGGATATTCATGAAAAATGCAACACTGCGCTTCACTTTGTCTTCCAGCAATGCGCTTTTTTCTTCTTTTGTCTCTGCACTTTTCACCGATGCGTCAGCAACAATCATTTCAGCAAACGTTGATGCCGTCTCTGCCACATTCATGGCGTATCCCTGGTTCAGCCCATGCAAATCATCCATAACGTGCTGATGGTACGCATGCCCCAACTCGTGTGCCAATGTCGCTATATTGGCGGCCGACCCGGAATACGTCATGAAAATACGTGTTTCTTTACTGTCAGGAAAACTGGTACAAAACCCTCCCGGTTGCTTACCAGGACGATCCTCCGCTTCAATCCAGCGATTTTCAAACGCCATTTCGGCAAAATCAGCCATTTTCGGGCTGAATTTCCGGAATTGATCAATAATAAAGCTAGCACCTTCTGTATACGATGATGTTTTCACCGAATGGGAAATGGGTGCATTCACATCATAGAAGCTTAATTGATCCAACCCTAATATATCCGCTTTTTTCTCCAGAAACGTTACAAAATGGGTTTTATAGCGATTAATTGCACCCCACATTGCATCAAGTGTTTCCTGTTTCATCCGGTTAATGGCTAATGGCTCCTTCAGCACATGCTTCCAGTCCCGGTGTTTATATTTTTGCAGGCGAAACCCAGCGAGGTGATTCAATGTCTGGCCAAAAAAGTCCGCATTCGCCCCCCACGCCTTATCCAGCTGTTCAAACACATGCTTGCGCACCGAACGGTCAGGATCATTTAGTTTATTTGCCGCCTGACCGACTGAATAGGAATGAATTTCGCCATCTTCTTCTATATCCACATTCATATTGCCGACAACCGTGTCATACATCTGGCTCCAGCCTTCATACCCGTCAACTTCCAAATCGCTGATCAGCGCCTCCTGCTCCGGTGATAGCAATTCTTTCGCACGATTTCTCCGTTCATCCAAAACAAAACGAATTTCCTGCAAATCCGGATCTTGCAGCACATTTTCCCACTTCCCGTCATCAATCAGGGTCCATTTTTGCTCCAGTTCTGTTTTCACCCGGTCCATTTCTGCCTTGAGGGCGCTGCGTTCTGCCACTAGCATGCCAGATTCCTTATCATGCATGTCCTGTGCGTGCAGACAGCTGATAAACGCGAAAGCCTCCCGCATTTTGCGCTGCGCGTCCTCAAGCTTGCCGGTAATATCCCGGAGGCTTTGCACAATGGACTTCTCATCCCCCGGCTCAAAGTGGCTGACGCTTTCTTCAAGCTGCCGGATAGTTTCCTGTACGTCTGTTAAATACGTACGAAATTCCTTTGATCTGCTTCCCCCGGGAAAAATACTGTCAAGATCCCATGCTGGATTGTACGTTAGCCCTTTCATCCAATCGCTCCTTTTGTCACTTAAAATCCTTCATTATATACCTGTCTAATTATAACAAATAATAAGAAAATTATCACGAGGTATTTTTGTTCGGTTCCTAGTTGAATCGTAAAGTGTCACTACTGGGGAGAAAGGGTTTACACATCGATGAACGTCACCTGTACCCGCTCAATAATGCGAACCCGATTCTTGGTTTTGAGCTTTTTCGCCTGCCAACAAACCGTTTTTTCTAAGAACCTCTTTTTGTTTCATACCTCTGCCAGTGATATAGTTATTTTTAAACCATGCCCACATAGAGCTGACGACCGTAAACAATAATGAAACTAACTGCTCCATTGTTTCACCATCAATTGGCAGTGGTGATTTGCCAAGTATGACAAGAAATTGGTTCACAAGTGCCAAAAGAAGCACAGATGACCTTACTATGGTCCCTTTATCCATTCGTTCGTCCCCCATATCATTCCTTTTACCTCCCATTATGTTCAATAGCAGGTGTTCCGGAACGGCAGCTATACTAACAACGTCCTCTATTGGGGTAAAAAAACCCCCTTGCATCAACTGATACAAGGGGGATAATTAGTTGCGCTTTCGTTCGATCGGCAAGATACCATTTGTTATGTTGCGTACAATTGCCGTAAAAAGAAGCACGCCTACCATAATAACGACAACTGCAGAAAAAAACTGAATTACAAATCGTATTATCTCATTTCCGGTAAATGAAATAAGGTATCGCACACCATAAAAAAGAATTGCCGCACCGGTTCCGGTAACACCGATGAAGCTAAGAAGAACGCCAACAAGCTGAATAGGCGCTAACTTCCTCCATGTTTCTTTATGTTTAAAAGCTACATATACGATGTAGCCCGCTAATATGATTGCTATTATAACTGCTCTATTCATATTGGAATATCTCCTAACTTACATGAATGGGGGTGCCAGTTTCTACCGACTGCTTCAGTGCCTGCAGCATATACCCGATTCCACCGCAGTCTTGGAGCGGATACACTCGCGGCAAGCTGTCATGAAAGCAGCTGTTTATGACGGGCCGATATTTTTTTCCGGTGAGAATGATCAGTCGGTCATATTGGTCAAGCCCTTTCTCCCTTACCTGCTGCTGCAGCCTGTCAGCGGTTATGATTTCGGCCTTTTTTTGGCCAAAAGTTACATCATATTGCCCGTCCACCACATCATCTGGAAAAAGGAACCCATGCTTAGCCGATAGAACAACCCACCCGTCAGTGAATGTTTCCGCGTATTGCTGACAGCGTTTATGCAAAGTGCCAACGTAGGCATCCTTGGCAGGAGCTGGACCGTGTCCTGGATAGTTATCCCAGATTTTTTTCCTGCCACACGGAATAATACTCAACTCTCTCATTCTTAACGCCTCTTTTCTATCAGTCTTTCTAGTATAGCATGCCGCGGCGTATCGCGAAACTACCACACAGGTGAAATAGTCGTAATTCAAAATAATTGGCCGTAATTACTTGACACCATTAATTTATTAATCTATACTCAGTTACATAAAGTAACTTATGGAGGGATATACATGGCAAAAACAACTTGGAATGTAGATACCGTACACAGCGAAATAGGCTTCACCGTCAAACATATGATGATTTCTAAAGCGAAGGGAACCTTCAATGATTTTGATGCTGTTGTCGAAGCAGATCCGGACAACTTGGCAGATGCAACGATTGAAGTAAACATCGATGCAGCGAGCATTGACACACGCAACAATGATCGTGATGATCATTTGCGTTCTGCCGACTTCCTTGACGTCGAAAGTCATCCAAAAATTACATTTAAAGCAACAGATATCCAAAAGAAATCAGACAGCAGCTACGATGTGACAGGTGACCTTACCATCAGTGGCACGACGAACCCCGTAACATTGGATACAACGTTTGAAGGGCAGAGCAAAGACCCGATGAGCGGGAATATGGTGGCCGGATTCAGCGGAGAAACAAAAATTAACCGCAAAGACTTCGGTCTCACCTGGAACGCAGCACTGGAAACAGGCGGCGTGCTGATTGCCGACGAGGTCAAAATCACCTTCGAAATCGAAGCGCATAAAGCAGAATAATAGACTTAGAGAAAGACCGGTTCATTTTCGGGATGCTATATTCCGAAAACGAACCGGTCTTTTAAGGTAAAATCTACTGAGCTTCCCGGGGACACAAGTGCTTGTTGCGCTTTTGTTTACTATATCAACTGTTGGAAAATTGTTCCGCTTCAGTTGAGCCCGCTAATGCTACAGTAGAGGATGTGTCTCCAGATATAACCTGTGCTACTTCATCAAAATATCCCGTACCAACTTCACGCTGGTGCCGTGTTGCACTGTACCCATCCTTTTCACTGGAAAACTCGGCCTGCTGCAATTCCGAATAGGCTGCCATGCCATCATTCTTATATTTTTTGGCAAGATCAAACATACTGTGATTCAGTGCATGAAACCCTGCAAGCGTAACAAACTGGAATTTGTACCCCATTTCACTCAGCTCGCTTTGAAATTCTGCAATTTCATGTTCTGACAATTTCCCACGCCAATTAAAGGAAGGTGAGCAATTATATGCAAGCAATTGATCGGGATATTTTTCGTGAATGGCATCAGCAAATCTTTGTGCTTCCTCCAGATTTGGCTCTGATGTTTCACACCAAACCATATCTGCATAAGGAGCATAGGCCAAACCTCGTGCGATAGCCTGATCCAAGCCAGGTCTCGTTTTGAAAAACCCTTCAGAAGTCCGTTCCCCAGTAATAAATTCTGTATCATACGGATCGACATCACTCGTTATCATATCAGCCGCATTGGCATCTGTTCTGGCAATAATAACGGTCGATGTCCCCATCACATCGGAGGCAAGCCTGGCAGCAATCAGATTCCGCACCGCCGTTTGTGTTGGCAGCAGCACTTTCCCGCCTAAGTGGCCACACTTTTTTTCCGATGAAAGCTGATCTTCGAAATGGACGGCCGATGCTCCGGCTTCAATCATCGCTTTCATCAGTTCAAAGACATTTAATTGGCCACCAAACCCTGCTTCCGCATCGGCAACAATCGGTGCGAACCAGTCGATGGAGTCATCCCCTTCCGCATGATGAATCTGGTCAGCCCGCTGGAGTGCCTGATTAATCCGCTGCACCACATTTGGGACACTGTTTACCGGATACAGACTTTGATCCGGATACATTTGGCCAGCCATGTTTGCATCCGCAGCAACCTGCCAGCCGCTTAAATATATAGCCTTCAGCCCGGCCTTCACTTGTTGCACGGCCTGGTTGCCAGTTAGTGCGCCAAGTGCATTCACATATTCCGGGCCATTGATAAGATTCCACAGTTTTTCTGAACCTTTTCTAGCCAATGTATGGTCGATATCAATGGAACCTTTCAGGCGGTCCACCTCTTCAGCTGAATAGGGCCGTTCCACGTTCATCCAACGAGGATTATTATCCCAGTCCTTTTGCATCTCCCGTACACGGTCATTAAACATATTATTGTCCCCCTTCAATCATTCGGTCATAAGCAGGCAGTGTTAAAAACTCCGCAAATTCATCCTGTTCGACAAGTGTCTGAAACAGGCTGGATGCACTCGGGTATTTCTTCTCCAGTTCTTCCTGCAAAATGTCCTTCACCAATTCTTTTGTTATATTCCGCCCATCTTCAAGAACTCCATAGGGATGGCGTATCCATTGCCAAATCTGTGCCCGTGAAATTTCCGCAGTTGCCGCATCTTCCATCAGATGATTGATCGGAACAGCTCCCTGTCCAGCAAGCCATGCGGCAATATATTGAACGCCCACGGTTATATTTGTCCGCAATCCTTGTTCCGTCATGTTGCCGGCTGGGACTTCCAGCAAATCTTCCCGGGACACGCTGACATCTTCACGTTTTCTGTCAATCTGGTTGGCCGTTTTCATATTTTCATTAAAAATATCCGTCACAAGCTGTACCATTCCTGGATGTGCCACCCATGTTCCGTCATGCCCGTCGCTCACTTCCCGTTCCTTGTCAGCACGCACTTTGGAAAATGCAGATGCATTTGCTTTTTCATCCCCTTTCACCGGAATTTGTGCCGCCATCCCGCCGATTGCCGGGGCATTCCGCTTATGACAGGTCTGAATAGCTAATTGCGTGTATGCCCGCATGAATGGAACCGTCATCGTAACTTCGGCTCTGTCGGGAAAAATAACGTTTGGATCTCGCTGATATTGCTTAATAAAACTAAAGATATAGTCCCACCGGCCACAATTAAGCCCTGCAGAGTGCTCACGTAGTTCATACAATATCTCATCCATTTCAAATGCCGCTGTTATCGTTTCGATTAGTACAGTTGCTTTAACGGTTCCTTGCGGTATTCCCAGCTCCTCCTGGGCAAAAATGAATACATCGTTCCAAAGTCTGGCTTCCAGATGGTTTTCCAGTTTCGGTAGATAGAAGTATGGTCCCGTTCCGCGCTCGATTAGATCTTTTGCATTGTGATAGAAATATAATCCAAAATCAATGAAACTTGCGGAAACCGGTTCGCCTGTGATGGATACGTGTTTCTCATCCAGATGCCACCCTCGCGGCCGAACCATTAATACAGCAGGATCGCCAGACAGTATATATTCCTTTCCGTTTTCCGCCTGAAAGTCAATTTGTCTCCGAATGGCATTTTTTAAATTAATCTGTCCGTTCATCACGTTTTCCCATGAAGGTGAAGTAGCATCTTCAAAGTCAGCCATAAAGGTTTTCGCCCCGGAGTTGAGTGCATTTATCACCATTTTGCGGTCGACAGGACCCGTAATTTCCACCCGCCGATCCTGTAAATCTTCTGGCAATGGGGAAATCATCCAATCCTTTTCACGAACATCCTTCGTTTCAGAAAGAAAATCGAGTTTTTTCCCAATGTTTAATTCTTCCTGAAACTGTTTGCGCTGTTCGAGTAACTGTTTTCTGCGCTCATCAAACTTCTGGTGAAGATGGATGATAAATTTCCTGGCTCCTTCCGTTAAAACGTCAGGAAACGGATCCGCTCCACCTTCCACTTTTAACGCTTCACTTTTTGTTAGCATGAATTTCCCTCCCCCTCATTGTTGAACAATTATTCTTCTTTTTTGGACAAGCAGTATTCGCATTCCAGCACCATGCTTCTTTCATCAATCGCATTGCCACATTCCGGGCAAGTCGGTCTGTTCATGAAACACCCTCCCTTCTTATGTATAACAGTTTTTTATTTATCTTGTTGTTGTATAACAGTTTATGTGATGATTTTAAAAAATGCAACCCCTTTTTTGAAAAATTTCAAATTAAATTATTGAATGCCTATTAGGACCAGGCACAACCGGACTTAGTCAACAATAGTGAACCTTCCATCAGTGGGGAGTTTCGACGCACAGGACAAGGAAAGCTTCGGCAGCAATACATCTTCGTGAGAAAAAAAGTGGGTTTTTTCGGGGACGTCGTGTTATTATCGGCCGGGCTGAGGACCTTTTTCAAGGGGTCTCCGACTTGTTCGGGCGCTCATCGGCTTTATGAGTGACCGTCCTCGATGCAATCGACGTTGTTCGGGCGCTCATCGGCTTTATGAGTGACCGTCCTCGATGCAGTCGACGTTGTTCGGGCGCTCATCAGCTTCATGAGTGACCGTCCCTGATTCAATTGACGTTGTTCGGGCGCTCATCGGCTTTATGAGTGACCGTCCTCGATTCAATTGACCTTGTTCGGGCGCTCATCAGCTTTATGAGTGACCGTCCTCGATGCAATCGACGTTGTTCGGGCACTCATCAGCTTTATGAGTGACCGTTCCCGATTCAATCGACGTTGTTCGGGCACTCATCGGCTTTATGAGTGACCGTCCTCGATTCAATCGACCTTGTTCGGGCGCTCATCAGCTTTATGAGTGACCGTCCTCGATGCAATCGACGTTGTTCGGGCGCTCATCAGCTTTATGAGTGACCGTCCTCGATGCAATCGACGTTGTTCGGGCGCTCATCGGCTTTATGAGTGACCGTCCTCAAAAAAATCGACCTTGTTCGGTTGCTCATCAGCTTTGTTCAAGCGTTTCAACAGCTACCCAGAAAATAATACAATAAAAAAATAGCATACCAAATCGAAATTTGATTGGTATGCTACCTTTTTATTTATTCTCTTTTCCATCAACGTTATGCCCGCTTTCGCATCAGCCAGAGGAAATAGGGTGCACCGATGATGGCAACTAGTATGCCAGATGGGATCTCACTTGGAGCAAGCAATGTACGGCTTAATGCATCGGCAACCACTAGGAACGCGCCGCCTACGAGCATCGTTACGGGCAGCAGCCGCTGATTGGCAGGCCCGACTAATAGGCGTGATAAGTGTGGTGCGATCAGTCCGATAAACCCGATGGAACCGACTGCCGCTACACTGAATGCGGCGAGCAGTGTTGCTATAAGTGCCAGCTGAAATCGAGCAGACATCACCTTTAACCCAAGTCCTTTTGCCGTATCATCACCGAGTGACAGTGTATCAAGCACATGAATCCGCATCATGAGAATCGGAAATAAAATGAGTACAGGTGCAAACAGGAATTGAATCAGCTCCGGCCACCCTCTGGCATATGTTGTCCCTGACAGCCAGGTTAAGGCGGAGGCAACACCCATATCGGCCTGAACAACAAGAATCTGGATGATGGCGGACCCAAAGGCCGAAACACCGATACCAAGCAAGGCGAGAATGGTCGGCTGAAACTGTGCTCGAACAGCCAGTACCATCACAGCGATGAAAAATACAATCGATCCGGCCATCGCACCAACTGGAATCCAAGCCGCCGATACGCTAAATACGTACATGGTCAGCAGAGCACCAACTCCCGCACCGGACGTGATACCGATAACGGAAGGGTCAGCTAGCGGATTACGCAACACGCCCTGAAAAACCAACCCGCTGACAGCAAGCACCATGCCACTAACCAATGCGACAAGCGCCCGTGGTAAACGCAAATCAACGACCAGGCCAAGCATAAAGTCATCTGTTTCCCCGAACAATGCATTCCACAGCATGACAGGTTCAAACCCGTAATTTCCAGATGCCAGACTGACAACCATCGTCAGCACAATCAAGGCTACGAGAACCGGAATAACGGCTTTCATTGGCAGCTTTACAGAAGCATTCCCAGCAATGACAGAGGTGTTTTCATCCCCGTACTTGGACCGCTTCATGCGCAGCACTAGATAAATCAGCCATGGTGCACCGATAAGCGCCGTGATGGCACCAACGGGCAGTTCGGAAAAAGACGGGTCAATCACTCGTGCCAGCACGTCAGCCAGAAGCAGCACATTCCCGCCCCAGATGAACGATGCAATCAGAAGCGGCAAATGTTTCCGGTAGCCAATCAGCTTAATGATATGTGGCGCAACAAGCCCGATAAAACCAATCGGACCGGCGACACTGACCGTAACGGACGTGAGCAGCACTGCAGCTATTATTGAGATGAATTTTACGATTTTTACATTTTGCCCGAGTGCAGTGGCCATATCATCACCAAGGCTTAGTGTATCCATCTTGAACACCATGGCTAGAATAATGACAAACGCTACCGCTACAATGGGAAGGGAAAATTTGACACCATCCCAGTCATTTTGGACAAGCGTGCCCGACCCCCACAAAAATAGTCCGGCTGTTTCATTCTCATAGAAAATCTGCAGCACACTTGTCAGAGAGGAAAACAGAAATGTCACAATCATACCGGCAAGAACCATCCGGACTGGAGATGCTTTACTGCTGCCCGACAACACAAACACGATTAAAAATGTCAGAATCCCACCCATAAAAGCGGCAATGATTCCATTCCCGACCAGTACCGCCGGAAAGAAAACCGTGCTCAGCACCACGGCAAAATAGGTCCCGGAATGAATACCGAGCGTACTAGCCGAGGAAAGCGGGTTTTTCGTCACAGTTTGCAGCACCGCACCGGATACAGCCAGCGCACCGCCGGCGATAATTCCCATAACCGCTCTTGGAAGACGAAGCATACGGACAGTATGATGTTCCAAATTATCTTCAGGAGCGACAATCGCATCAATGATCGTACCAACGGAGATGGAAACGCTGCCCTGATTAATATGTATAAATGCAAGGATGCATAAAAGCGCGGTTCCACCCCCAAAGGTGAGAACCGCAGTGATGATATTGCGAAGTCGGCTATTCATCCAATCACTCTTTTACCATAGCATCTACCAGCTGTTTTGCCAGTACTTTATTGGAAAGCACACCACCAAATGTCCATGTGTCACCAGGCATCCGGTGTGTATTGCCATTCTCGACAAAACTCAAATTCTCCCAGGCTGGGTTACCTTTATAGTCCGTTTCAAAAATATTGTCATCCTCCTGAACAATATACAGGAATTGCAAGTCTTCTTGATCTTGGAAGTTCTGCAGCGCCTCAATCGTCACCTCTGAATACCCGTAAACTTCTGGCTCTTCTGTTGAGTACGCATTGTCAAAGCCAAGTTTTTTCATCACTTTGCCTACCATGGAATTATCGGTAAACATGCGGATTGTCGGTGTATTCTGTCCTGAGAATGCTTGTGTGGCAAGGAAAGTTTCCCCTTCCAGTCCAGCATCAGCTACACGCTGCTTCTGCTCATCAATATAGGCATTCAAATTCTCGATCGCCTGTTCTGCTTCATCTTTCTTATCCACTATTTTAGCCAGTTTTTTCATTTCGCCGATCATGTTTTGGTAGTGATCCTGAATCGCCTCATCACCATAAGGAGCAAACATAACAACCGGTGCAATCTCCTTCAGCTGGTCCAAATATTGTTCATGACGGAATTTAACCGCAATGATTAAATCGGGATCCTGGCGTTTGATTGCTTCCAGGTTTGGTTCTTGCCGTGTACCGACATCCGCCACGCTTTCATCGAACTCTTTATCAATGTTTACCCATTGGTGGAAACCATCCAAATCAGCTACGCCGGCAGGCTGAACGCCAAGGGCAAGCAGGTTTTCTGCATACGACCATTCCAGGGCAACAATATTTTCCGGTGTCCCTTCAATCGTCTGTTCCCCCCTTGCATCTTCAATCGTCACGGTACGCTGGTCATTATTGCCCGCATCATCCGAGTTGCCCTCATCCTTATCCTGACTGCTGTCATTTCCGCCGCATGCAGCAAGAAAAGCTAGCATCATCAAAAGAACTAGTATCGCTAATTTTTTCATTGCTCTCGCCCCTCCGTCTCGTTTGTAATCCATTCAATTGCTTCTTCAGCAGGTGTACGACTTTGCTGCTCGCATCAGCAATATCAATAAATCTCACCCACTTCAGACAGCTATGTAATTGATAAAGATTCTCATTTTCAACTATCATATTACGTTGAAAGACGATAGCCGTCAAGAAAAACCGTCACGCATTCACCATTTTTACAAACCTGTTCTCATATTGTCGTTTTTTCTTGTCGTTGCCGGTGCGGTCGAAGAAGGCAATCACATCACCAATGGCATTTTCCAGAAGTTCGCGGTCATTTGCCTTTTCCATTCGGTCAACTGCTTTTTCATAAATGTTCCCTGCCTGACGGTTATCGTTTTCATCCATATGCTCCAGGCAGTAGGCGTATTGCATATAAATCATACCCAATTTACGAGGGGATGTCTGCGGCAATTTCTCATAAATGGCCACAGCTTCTTTATAATACGGCACCGCTTGAGTGTATGCCGATTTGTTAAAGTGGTAGAACGCCATCTCTGTCAACGCCTCAGCGTGGGTCAATGTTTGCTCTTGGTCAGATCCTTGCACAAGATTAAGCGCTTCTTCTAAATACGGGTATGCTTTTTCATTTTCATCTTTGCTTCCGTATGTTTTGGCAATGGTCACCAGACTGCTGATCTTCAGCCCGGTATTTCCTTCCCCGGCCATGTCAATAACCTTGCTGTGATAAGCAAGCGATTCCTCTGTATCATTTTTCATCGAGTACATCATGCCGATTTTGAAATGAAGGTATAGAATCATATACTGATCTTTACTATCATCTTCCTGGAAATAGCTTAGTCCTCTTTTGAAATATTTAATGGCCCTGACATATTTATCCAGATTTTCTTCTGCTTCCGCCAACACCAAATAGCCGCGAGCAAGCTTGAGACGGTCAGTTTGTCCATCTTCCTCCATTTGTTTGACCGCAGTACTTAAAATCCGGCGGGCAAGTTTGAAATCACACATGAAAGCCAGCTCACCCAGCAGCATCTGATCGATTCCCGATTCATTAAATAATTCCGAGATGATGGCTGTCGCGGATTTTACTTCGCCTATTTCCGAATGGCATATCGCATCCACCATCCGCAGTTTCTCGGCAAGTTCCTTATCAAGATCCGGCTCTGCACGCAGTTCGGCTGATTTCGATAGTACATTGGGGTAATGGCCACGTTTAAACTCTTCCAACAGCTCTTCAAGCCGGTTTCGGTATGTTGTTTCCATATTATGTTTGAAATGCTCATCAAGGTTTAGAATGTCCATGCCTAACACCTTCCTTCCCACTTAAAGTTTAACCAAAATACATGGTAAAATAAAAGCGAAAGGTGATAGAGATGATCATTTATTTTGACAGTTACTGCAAATTGTGCACAAAATCGTCACTGTTTTGGAAGAAAGCGGACTGGTTCCACCATCTGAAATTTTCCTCGTTCCGCGATTTGGACAATTATCCGGAAGCGATGGCGGAAACCCTGCATGTGTATGACAGGGGCCAGTGGTTTCAAGGATTTCAGGCCATCATTTCTGTAACAAAGAAGCTGCCGGCCTTATGGGTGCTTGTACCGTTTTTATATGGTGTGAAATGGATTGGACTCGGGGATTATTTATATAAAAAAATTGCCAGAAACAGGAAACTTATCCCCGTCCGGCAATGTGATCAAGGTACATGCGGCATCACTTATGACGGTTCAGATGACAAAATCTGAATCGTCATCATTCCGTTCTCTGCCCAAGCACGAATTAAAATCGGCCTTTTGTATGTGTTTTTAAAGACAAAATCAGGCCCATGCCAGCTGACAGTCGCATCCCGTCCGGACGGAACATAAGGAACACTTCGGCTGTGCGAGTACCGCTCCACAATTTCCATTCCATCTATGTCAACGGCATTGTACAATGTGGAGGAAACCTGACAGATCCCGCCACCGATATCTTCGGCCAATTCACCTTCGATAATAACCGGGGCGCGCTGATAGCCTTTTTCTTTCGTTCGCTCGCCCACTGTTTCATTAAATGAAAACGACTCACCCGGAAACACAACATGATTATCGATTGCTTCGGCCGCCAATTCGATATTCCGCGTTCGTTCTTCGTTATTCGGGCTGAAGCTTGTCTGATAACTGCCGATTGTCTTCTCGCTTATCTGAGCAAGCAGCTCACTGTCGACACGCGGGTAAACCCTCTGTTCGGGGAGCGTCAGTTGCGTAGGGCTTCCATCGTAAAAATAATCCCGGAACAGCTTCCGGAATTTCACCCTGTCCAGTGCAGTCCCTGGCTTTTCACTTATGATGTCGCCGTCATCATCCAACTTGGCATTCACCGGCTCCTGATAGATTTTTTCATTCAAAACATCCATCTGGAGCTTAAGCTTGACATCGTCGATAAGCAGCCTGTCCACATAAGAAAGCTCAAAATCTTCTTTCATCAGCTTGTCAACGGTTTCTCCATCATCCATAACCGATAACGGGGCCGATGCCAATAAAAAAGACAAGAAAACGGTCAGCATGTAACCACCTCCTGTCTTTTAGTATCCGGCATAGCCACAAAAGTATGAATGCTATTCTGTTGTACCTTAAAAAACATAAAACGCAAAAACAATGAGTGAAATGGTTATGGTGACACCATAAATCACCAGCTGCAACGGCACGTTTGATTTCAAAGACGATGACTCGTACTCATGCGAACGCCGCAGCTGATCTTCCACCGTATCCCCTTCCTCTTCATACTTCTTTATTTTATTCTCTTCTTGTTTAAACGCATAAAACGTACCACCAAGTGCCGCAATAAATAGAACCGTCAGCAAAATAATAAGTTCAATCGTCATAGAAACCCCTCCCTATAAACCCACTATAACTGGTTTACCCTATATAAACAGTGATAAGCATCACATTTTACAGTGAAAAAACCACCCTGCCACGCGGACAGGATGGTTTGTCTTGTCTAGCTTCAGCCCCCAGCGGCTAATGCGGCTTCCCTCAGCCTATCTCACTGTTAGACCCACAGGAAGCTTAGCCTAAGGGTTGCTTTCCATTTTAATCTTTAACGGAAGTCTCGTGTGTCCTCAAGGGTGCGTGTCGCTGCAGTATATCCGACAATGCCCGCAAGTACAAGCAGGAACACATACAATGTACCGTTTTTCATAAACATGACCCTCCTCAATTAATTAAAGCATGCGCAGTTTGCCTTTTTTCAGAATAAGTTTCGGTCCGCCAAGCAGGAACAGATAACGGTTGTCAATGACCTTTTTCATCGAAACAGCTGGCTTACCGTACAGTTTATTGTCATTGAATACCGTTCCCATTGCATCTGTTTCACCAAGAGAAGCAACAGTACCTTTGTCATCGAAAACAAACTTATTCATTGGCTCCCGATGCAACAGTGCCTGCAAGTTGTTGGCGCAAGTGTCCGCATGCTGCATAGCTGCCTGTGCTGTTGGCGGGAATGGCTTGCCTTCCGCTTCATTCATGACCCATGCACAGTCACCAAGGATGAAGATGTTCTCTTCGCCCGGTGCGCGCATGTCTCCGTTGACGGTTACTTTGCCTTTGGTGATTTCGAATCCGGCTTTGGAAAGAATAGAGTTTCCTGTCACACCGCCAGTCCAGACAATCGTGCCTGCCTTAATCTCTTCATTGTCATCACCGATAACAAAACTGTTTTTCTTGCACTCGTTGATCTTGGCACCTTCCATGAACTCAACGCCGCGCTCTTCAAGTGAACGCTTCGCATAAGAAACAAGTTCGTCATCGAAACCAGGCAAGACGCGCGGTGCTGCCTCTACGTTGATGATGCGCACTTTGTTCCGGTCAATATCATATTTCTTACAGAGTTCCGGCACTTTCTCAGCAAGCTCACCGACAAATTCAATACCAGTGAAACCGCCGCCTCCGACAAGAATGGCCAAATCTTCGTCTTTCGGATTCTTATCCGTGCTATATTTAGCGAACTGATACTCGATGTGTTCGCGAATCATACGGCTTGATTCGATATCCGTAATGGAGAACGCATTTTTCTCCATGCCTTTGATACCAAATGTGTTTGTTTCAAATCCTAGCGAAATCACCAGGTAATCGTATGTAATTTCACTGTTTTTCAGAAGGACACGGTTTTCATCCTTTTTCACATCAACAACTTCATCATAAATCAAGTTGACACGATTTGGATTAATGACATCACTGATCATCATGCGTGCCTGGTTCTGATTAACAGTGCCTGCTGCCACCTGATGAAGCCATGTTGTCTGATAATGATAGTTATGCTTATTAACAAGCACTAACTCTGCTTCTTCGGGGCGTAACTTTTGCATTAGCCGCTTGGTTGTCATCATTCCGGCATAACCAGCGCCAAGAACGACTATCTTCGGTTTACTCATACAATATCCACCTCTCTTATAATGATAAATAGCGCTTGCATGCAGATTGTATAAAATGCATTTGATTGATATCATGTATATCATACCAAAGAATTACGTTTTAGGCTAACAAATTTCCACGTGTTTTCATCATTTATCCAGGTTGTCTGGAAACTTTTATGGTGGTGTTGAGGTGTGTTTATGGAAAAATTAATGATAAAACAAAATGACCCATCCGTTATAGAACTGGGGAAAGCTGACCCGCAAATGAACAAACTAATCCATGCTGTTGGAGATATAGAGGTTGCAATGCGGCCCGACTTGTTTAAATCATTGGTGCGCTCGATTATTGGACAACAAATTTCGGTAGCAGCAGCGAGTGCCATTTTTAAGCGTCTGGAAACAATGCTCGAAAATCATATCACGGCAGAGGCTATTTCAGTTGTTTCAGATGAACAACTGAGAACAATCGGCCTGTCCGGAAGAAAAGTAATTTATTTGCGTGACCTGGCTGAAAAAATTCTCCGCAGTGAAATCGTACTGGATGCCTTGCATGAACTTGACAATGATACCGTTGTGAAGCAGCTGACAAGCATCAAAGGAATAGGCAAATGGACTGCAGAGATGTTTCTTGTTTTTTCACTCGGCAGAATGAACGTGCTCGCCGTTGACGATATTGGCATCCAGCGCGGCGCAAAATGGCTGTACGAAGTCGATAAATCTGAACGCCGGAAGATACTATTGGATAGAAAGACCGTCTGGAGCCCACATCTGACCATCGCCTCCTTTTATTTATGGGAGATTGAGCATCTTGATTTTGAAAGGAAATATGAGTCGATTGATGACCTTCAGTGACAGCCCGCATGAATCTTTGTTATAGTGAAATTCCCTTAATATGCGCCGCTCCATTTGGGTGATGTCCGTCAGCGTCTGGCTCCGGATTCCGTCAGTGAAACGTCAACGTTGATATGGACGGGAAGTTCCGGATAGGCTTTTTCAAATTGTTTCTTACTATAACCCCGGACCTGGCCTTTCACATAGCCTTCTATGTTAAGCGGGTCAATGTTAAGCTCTTGAAGGCGCTTCACCATTTTTCTGGCGTTTTTTTGGAAGTCACTTTTCACCTTTTTTTCAATTGCCGGCAACCGGCTTACTGCTTTATCCTTGGAAAATTCCCTGATAACGCCCTTCATCTGTACGTTTATCGTTACTTCCACTTGACCATCCTTCTTTACAGCTTTTATGCTTCTGGAAGATTCAATATTCTGGATGGATACTTCAAAGTCTGAGGAAGAAACATTATATTGTCCATCTGAAACTCTTTCATATAGCATTTTAAACACACCGGTTTCCTGAATCGGTATCGTGTCAACCAGCTTATCCTCATCAAATAAAGCCAATGCTTTCAGATACGGCTTACCATCCTTGAGGCCAAGCATCGGCAGAAACGGATCGCGACTCTTGCTTTCCAAATGGGAACTGAATTCCTTCAGATCGGCTAACGGTAAGTGACCGTGCTGTACATTATGTTCCAGTAAATCCTCTAAATACATACCGGTTCCCTTTCCAGTTTCAAACGATTTCAGAATATCCTTGCTCGACCCTTCGGTAACAGCCAAATGTAAATTAGCCCCAATTGACGGATCCCGTAAAAGATAACGAATATAGTCTTCCATCCCTTTTTCAGCTAGTTCTTTACTGTATAAAATCACTTCCATTTTGGCATTAAGCAACTGTTCAGATGCCTGAGCATTCAGTTTAATTTTATTTTTATAAATCGTGGAGGCTGTATTGGTGTAATACAAGTCCTGCAGTTCGCCCTCTTTCGCAAAGAAAGGCGCAACGACAGTTGTCCGGACTTTGTCATCCTCCGCAAGGTCATGTCCCGCTATCGTAACGGTCTGAATCTGATCAATCACTTTTTTTGGCATGTCGATATTTGCTGCCATACTGATAATGACAAAGAGGATAAAAATGACGTAGTTACGACCCATTCTGCTTCACCTTCCTGCGAATGAAGTTTAGAAAGAACAAGAGCGGTACATACACAAATAATAAAATGAGCCCAATTTTCCCAGCCACATCATTCAATACATTAACACCCAGCCTGTCCGTCATCACAACACATGCAAGAAATAGCAAAACAAGCAGCATGACTGCCATTTTTTTATGCCCGGCGCCGAACACCCTGTCTAACGACCGCGCCGATGCCCACGTAAACAGTGCAACGTTTGGCAGAATTGAAAAAAACAGTGTTGCAATGCCAAAGTATTCGAAGCGTGCCATGAAAGGTAACTCGATAACCTTCCAGAGCTCGAGCGTTGCCCAGATGATATTCTCTAGTTCCATCTGATTATAGTACAGGTAAGACACGAGGCAGATTGCCAAATAGACTAGCATCGTGGATCCGTTTGCGAGATGGGCAAATTTTTGTGATTTCACAGCATCCCGGATAAACGGGTAAAACACAAGCAGTGCCGATATACCCATAAAACTTAAAGATGCCAATGACGACGATTGCATAATCTCTACAACTGAATGGTCCATAACTGGCATTATATTTGCCGGTTCCGCATATTTTATCGGGAAAAATAACGTTAGCACCAAAAATGAAGGATAGACCACACCAAGAAAACAGACCCCTACAACCGTCCGGAATTCAACTGCTATCGTATAATAGACAAGTGGTATGATTAGCAATAACAGTGCCCACACGTCAATATGCGGAAACATCCATACTTGAATCACCTCCACATATGTACGCAGTACCACTGTCGCCATTAATACTAAATACAATGCAAACAGCACCGTAAAAAAACCGCCCAGCCACTTGCCAAAAGTGAACTGGTGGATAGCGATAATGTCCCCCTCATCATGGTGACGGAGCATTCTGTACATGATCCAGATGACGCCACTAAACGCAATTGCCGCAACAATGAGGGATATCCATGCGTCATGGCCTGCATATTTATTGATGATACTTTGGAATCCGAGAACCCCGACACCAATCTGTGATGTCGTAATCAAGAAAAACACAAAAAAAGCGGAAACTTTATCTTTTAACGTTATCATTGTGCATCCCTCTACCTGTCTTTGTCTTTTGCTGTGGGGCGCATTACCTTACTTGGCCGGACTTGATACGGCCGTTTATTCTGCTTGTCAAATGGCAAACGGATTAGTGCATCCTTGAAATCTTTAATCCGGAATGGAAAGATTGGTTCCATGAATGGCCGGCCCAGCGAGGTGAGCCGTAATAAATGCACCATGATATAAGCAATAAAAATCGTCAATCCGAGCAGACCGTAAACATGAGCAATCAGCAATAGCGGAAACCGAATGAGACGGATCGTGTTGCTCATTTTATATACTGGTGTTGTAAATGACCCCAGTGCCGCTATTCCCACAACGATCAATAGAACATTACTTGTCAGCCCTGCTTCTACCGATGCCGTTCCAATTACGATACCACCCACAATACCGATTGTCTGGCCAACCTTTGTCGGCAGTCTGGCTCCTGCCTCACGAAGAAGTTCAATCGCCAGTTCAAGGATGATTGCCTCCATAATGGGAGGAAATGGCACTTGTGACCTGGAATTGACCAGCGTCCCCAGCATGGTGTTCGGTATTACTTCAAAGTGGTGGGTCAAAACGGCGACATACAACGGTGTCACCAAGATCGAGAAAAATACCGCAATAAGTCGGATCAGCCGGAATGCCGAAGCCACCATCCAATTTAAAAAATAGTCCTCAAATGCCGAGAAGAACTCAATCAATGTCGTCGGCCCCAGCAGCACATGTGGGGACCCATCGACGATTATAGCCACTTTCCCTTCCACAAGGATGGACGCAATTCTGTCCGGCCGTTCCGTATCCAGCAATTGTGGAAACGGTGAATTTTTGTTATCAGCGATGGACTGCTGCACAAATGAACTATCTACAACCTGGTCCAGATCAACATCCTTAATTCGCTGAACAGCTGTGTTGACGTTCTCTTCATCAGCTATCCCTTTAATGGAGACGACAGCAACTGCCGTTTTTGTCACAGTGCCAACCTGAAGTTTTTCGATATGCAATTCGGGGATAGCCAGACGTTTGCGGATAAGGTTTAAATTCGTGTCAATGTCTTCCACAAATGCTTCCTTAGGCCCCACAACGCTGAATTCCACTTCAGGTGTGCTCACTTGCCGTTTCTGATCCAAAGGGACAGGAATCAGCAAATAGGCAGGAATCGAACCCTCCATATGTATGAATAAATAGCCCTCTACAAGCTTTTCCTGCACCTTGCTTGCATCATCCAGGAGCTCTGTTTTGGCTATTGGCATATGATTCTCCAGCTGAGCCAAATCATTGTACACATAATCCTGCACACGCGGCAGGATAAACTTTTGCAGCTTTTCCGGATCGACGGATGTTTTTAAGTAGCCGACATGCATCGTACTGTCATTATGCTTGACCTGCTGATGAATGAATCCGTCCTTCTTTTTTAATTCTGTTATTAGTTTTTCAAAATCCCGCTTAATCTTCTTTTGTTCCATATTCCTATTCATGCGGACAACCTCTCAGGAAGAAAGATATATTCATGATTTTTAGTATGAAAGGATTACCGTTTTATTATGCATGAGGGGAAGTTTGCATTCGGGTTGATGTCTGCTGCGGACGTGTTGATTTTTGCCTGCAACCGGTTGATATCTATTGCTCTCCGGTTGATTCTTGCTGCTCTCCGGTTGATTCCTTGCTGCTCCCGGTTGATTCTTACCTCCGACCGGTTGATTCTCGCCCCCGATCGGTCGATTCTCGCCTTCAACCGGTTGATTCTTGCTGCTCTCCGGTCGATTCCTGCCGCTTCCGGTTGATTCTCGCCTCCGACCGGTTGATTCTTGTCCCCGATCGGTTGATTCTTGCCTTCAACCGGTTGATAACTGCGCTTGCCGGTCGATTCTTACCTCCGACCGGTTGATTCCTGCCACCTCTTAACAGTCATTTTCCCTTCTTAGAAAGATCGATCTTTAATATATGGAAAAAAGTATCAAAAAGTATACATATTTTCACAGACATGCGTAACAACTAGGAAAGGAGCGTGAAGGAGCTCTTACACACAAAATTTTTAACTGGAGGTTATCTATTATGGCACAACAAAACCAACAGCAGCTGCAACAAGCTGTACAACAAGCACAACAGGCTCAGCAGGCTGTTCAACAGGCTCAGGCAAGCGCAGATCCACAACAGTTGCAGCAAGCTCAGCAGCAAGTACAACAGGCACAGCAGCAACTGCAAAATGCACAGACTCAAGCTGGTGCCCAAGCACAGCAAGACCCTCAGGTTCAGCAAGCACAACAGCAGCTGCAGCAAGCTCAGCAGCAAGCTACACAAGCACAAAGTCAACAAAACAATCAGTAATGCTAAAGTTGCATTTAAAAAGGGAGTCCTCCACGGGCTCCCTTTTTTCATTGATTCGCAAGTATATTAATAAGTTTAGGTTCATTGTAAAATGAAATGCAACAGCTAAATAAATAGAAAGCCATCGTGAAACCACGTATAATT
>NZ_JBHUNA010000032.1:0-2009 GCF_042685205.1 Lentibacillus juripiscarius | reverse complement strand
GCGAAAACCCAACACCGGGGGAGAAGGGGTTTTCGGGCCGTCAGACGGACGATTCGGACCCCGAAGATTCGGAAGACGAGCAAAACTGGAGCAAACAGCAGCGCCGCGTGTTTCAGCGGAGCGTGACGATGCTGAAATACTGGGAAGCGCGCAACTACGAGATCCTCTGGCTGACATTCACGTCTTGCCCGGAGTCGAAGCCGGCCGATCAGCTGGCATACTCACATCAGCGACTCCGGCAGCGGGTCGAGCGGGCAGATCTGGCGATGTGCGACGGAAAGCACTGCCCTCACCACGATGACCCAACGGGGCACCGTCTGAGCCACATCGACAGTCTGGAGCACTTACAGATTCGGACGTGTGAGGGGCCGCAGGGCGTGATTCATGCATTCTGGGCGTGGGACCGGGATCGGTTCCGCGACGGGAGCCACGACCGGGGCCTATACATTCCGCAGACGTGGCTGTCGGACCAGTGGGCGGCTCTGCACGGGTCTGAGGTGCCGATGAAGCCGGGAGAGTTGGAAGTGTGGCCGTCTTCGGCGGCGGGTCATATGGAACGGCTCACGCGGGACCGTGCGCCGTTCGTGGTGGACGTTCGGCGGGTGGGGCCGGAACACACCGATGGCGAGCACAAGCCGGAGCACATGGCCGCCTACGCCGCCTCACAGTACCTCGGCGACCACGGGGAGGCGTTGGAGCACTTAGGATGGTCACACCAGCGGAGCCTCGGCGGGCCGTTGGCGGAGACGTGGGAGCACTTGGTGGCCGTCGCGGAGTCGATAGGCGATGCCATCGAGAAGTGGGACCGGGTGATCGGCGGTTCGGAGGTGCGGATAGAGTCGGGCGAGCGGGGACGGGGGTGTCACTCTGTCACGGTGTTCAAGCCGCCGCCGTCGCTCGGGGTCGAGGTGGCCGAAACGTCGGTCACACCACCGCCGTGGTACATCTCGGCGGGGCCGAATAGCTCGGTGCACATCGAGTCGTTCGGACCATCGAACGATGAGGCGAGCGGCGAGGGGATGAAGTCGTGCACGGCGTGTCGTCAGTACCACCCGGCGGGTGAGGTGGCGACGGTGAAGCGGCGGGCAGAGAGGCCGGATGTGCGGCTCTGTGGGTCGTGCAGGGACGAGGAGGAGGCGGTGGTGGAGGAGTCGGCCACCTCTCGGCAGGTGTCGCTTGATTCCTCGTCGGGTCTGTCGGCCGGGGTCGAGGAGGAGATCGTGGAGCTGGTGAGAGTCCAGGGCGTCGAGTCGGTGCCGGCGGTGCTCGGGCAGCTCGGGATCGACCCGTCGCAGCGGGAGGCGGTGGCAGCGGTTGTCGGTCGGAGTTGAGGATCACTCGCCCATGCCCATGGATTCGGAATGGGTGGATGTGTACGGATGGATCGGTACCCTACTACGTAGGGTACCTATCCATACAGATGGAAGTAGATATATAAGACGCGCGTTCGCCGGGTAGAAGGTCTGAGGCGGTCGGATTCGTGGTTTCAGAGATGGATAGAGGTAGAAACGTCGTTTCACGGTGTGAAGTGGGTCGAAATGTGTGGAACGGTAGTAAAGCGTCTGAAACTGTTGTCTGTGGGGGTTTCAATTCTACTCACGCACATATGTTCCTGCCAAGAGTCTAAGTATAGGCGGGTGATACGACGGAGTAGACACTAAACGACGTGAAAGTCAGCCCGGGGAAAGCCGGGCATGACGACGACCCTCGCGGACGGTTAAGGGCCGCCGCGAGGGGACGACGCTGGCAGGCGTTGTCGTCATGTTCTGCTTCTCCCGCCGAGCGCAAAGGCGTTTCGCCTGAACCGACTCGGCAGGTACACGCGGTCTACGTCCCGGTTAGCGGAGGTTTCGTCTTCTCCGGTGGGCATGGGCGTGTGTGCCCTGAGGTATCTGTAGATGTCTGTAGGTTCCTGAACACACAGAGAGTCACAGGGATTCCTCAAGACACCGATAGATGCCGCTATGACTCCAAGGCGGCCGAGACCTTGTGGTGCGCGAGCGGGGGGG